>NZ_JBQFRS010000003.1:0-485730 GCF_056537525.1 Ruegeria sp. CE12
GCAAAATCAACTATCTTACCACCCAACTCAACGTGCAAGTCATACAACGGCGTGCGGTTCAAACCAGGCATCTCATAAACCTCTCTTTTAGCGAGACTGGTCACGAACGACCATGACGGTGCAATGCGCGTTGCGCACGACACGGGCGAGGTTCGGACCAATCTCATAGTTCGGGAAATCGCCTTTGGTCGATGCCATGACGATCAGATCGAAGCCGTCCTTATGGGCGAGCTTCAGGATTTCGCGGTAAACACTGCCCTCTTCGACATGCACCGGTACGTCGGAGGCATTGTTCTGGTCCAGAATGGCCTGAACCGCCTGGCGCACATGATCTTTGGCGCCTGCGCCATAGTTGGCGGGCAGGTTTGGCAGCTGGATGATCTCGGGGATAACGGACACCACATGCAGCTCGGCGCCGTAAAACTTCGCTTGTTCCAATGCGACCGGCAGGGCTTGCTTCCAGGAACGGTCCTCGGTGTGGTCAATGGGCAAAAGAATCTTGTTGGCCATCACGTCTCTCCTCGAGAAATGGAATTCGGTTTCAGGAAGCCGGGGGGCCAGATCAGTCCCCCGGCAGTTTCAATTCCGTCGATTACTCGGCTGCGGTACCGCCCGGCTCTTCGGACTGTCCGTTGCTGGCAAAGAACTCTTTCGTCAGTTTGAAAACGACAGGGCTCAGCAGAACCAGAGCAATCAGGTTCGGAAGCGCCATCATCGCGTTCAGCGTATCCGCCAGCAGCCAGATAAAGCCCAGATCCGCGGTTGCGCCGAAATAGATCATGACGATCCACAGTACTCGGTACGGCATCAGGGATTTGACACCCAGCAGGAACTCAACACATTTCTCGCCGTAGAACGACCAGCCCAGGATAGTGGTGAAGGCAAAGATCGACAGAGCGATCGCGATCAGATAGCCACCGATACCCGGCAGGGACAGTTCGAACGCCGCCGAGGTCAGCGCTGCACCGGACTCACCCGATGTCCAGGCACCCGACGAGATGATCGCCAGGCCAGTGATCGAGCAGACGATGATGGTGTCGATGAACGTACCCAGCATCGCGATCAGGCCCTGGTTGACCGGACCTTTGGTCTCAGCCGCAGCGTGAGCGATCGGAGCAGAGCCCAGACCGGCTTCGTTCGAGAAGACACCGCGCGCCACACCAAAGCGGATTGCGGCCCACACAGCTGCGCCTGCAAAACCACCTTCGGCAGCGGATGGAGTGAATGCGTGAGTGAAGACCAGCGACAGCGCGTTGCCGATTTCGCCGATGTTGATCAGCAGCACCAGCAGACCTGCGATGATGTAAGCAACCGCCATGAACGGAACCAGCTTACCGGCAACCGCACCGATACGGGTGATGCCACCCAGGATGACGGCTGCGGTGAGAACCATAAGCACGACGCCAGTGACCGAAGTGTTCAGGCCAAAGTTTGATTCCAGAACCTGTGCCACACCGTTTGCCTGCACACCGTTGCCAATGCCGAAGGCCGCAATTGCGCCAAACAACGCGAACGCAACGCCCAACCAGGCCCATTTCGCACCCAGACCGTTCTTGATGTAATACATCGGGCCACCGACAAAGTTGCCCAGCTCATCCTGCTCGCGATACTTCACGGCACAGACGGCTTCGGCATATTTGGTGGCCATGCCCACCAGGGCGGTCATCCACATCCAGAACAAAGCGCCCGGACCGCCCAGGAAGACAGCAGTGGCCACACCGGCAATGTTACCCGTACCGATGGTCGCCGACAGCGAAGTCATCAGCGCATTGAATGGGCTGATTTGCCCTTCACCCTGACCTTCGCGGCCTTTGAACAGCAGGCTGAAGCCCGTGCCAATGCGCATGATCGGCATGAATTTCAGGCCGACCTGCAAGAAGAAGCCAGCGCCCAGGATAAGCACCAGCATTGGCACCCCCCATACGACGCCATTTATGGCCCCTACGATTGAATTTAACGCTTCCATGGTATCCCTCCCATTTGCGTTAGGTTATGCCCCGTTTGCGAGAGCCCGCTGACGGGCCTGCTTGAGAGCGGCAAAATCTTCGTCCGCATGGAACGACGAACGGGTCAGCGGGGTCGCCGACACGTGCAAGAAGCCCTTGGAACGTGCGATCTGTTCCAGTTGGGCAAACTCCTCCGGTGTCCAAAAACGATCAATCGGGTGATGCTTCGGGGTGGGCTGCAGGTACTGACCCACCGTCAGGAAATCGACATTGGCAGCACGCAGGTCATCCATGACCTGACGCACATCATTCAGGCTTTCGCCCAATCCGACCATCAGGCCGGATTTCGTGAAAATCTCAGGGTTGGCGCGTTTTGCGTCGTCCAGCAATCTTAGCGAGGTGTAGTATCGCGCACCGGGGCGAACGGTCGGATAGAGATGTGGGACGGTTTCCAGATTGTGATTGAACACATCCGGAGCAGCATCGAAAACCACACCCGCCGCATCGCCTTTGCCCAAGAAGTCAGGTGTCAGAACCTCAACCGTTGTGCCCGGGTTCTGATGACGCACGGCGCGGATCGTCTGCGCCATATGTTCTGCGCCGCCGTCGGCCAAATCATCGCGATCAACCGAAGTGATCACCACGTGACGCAAACCCAGTTTCTTAACAGCAGCCGCTACACGCCCCGGCTCGAATACATCCAATGCATCTGGCCGACCGGTTGCCACGTTGCAAAAAGAACAGCCCCGAGTGCAGACCTCGCCCATGATCATCATGGTGGCGTGGCGCTTGGACCAGCATTCCCCGATATTCGGACAGGCCGCCTCTTCGCAGACGGTTGCCAGATTGTGTTCGCGCATCAGGCGGCGGGTTTCGTAGTACTCAGGCCCTTCGACCTTTTTCTTTCTGATCCATTTCGGTTTGCGTGGGATGACACTGTCAGCCTTTTTGGCTTTTTCAGGGTGACGTGGACGAAGCTGAATGGTCATCTGGCTATCCTCAGTTCACGCGTGAATGGCGCGGCCCATGGCATCAAGGCAGGCTTCTTTGACCGCCTCACCCATCGCAGGATGCGCGTGGCAGGTTGCAGCAACCTCGGCGACAGTTGCACCTTTGGTCATGGTAAGGACCAGTTCGGCAATCAGGTCGCCGCCGTGGGCGCCACAGATATGGGCTCCCAGAATTTTGCCATCAGGGCCTGAAAGCACCTTAACGGCACCGTCTGTTTCTCCGGTCGAGCGCGCGCGGGAATTGGCCATGAAGGCGAATTTACCAACCGAATACTCCGCTCCCGCTTCCTTCAGAGCTTCTTCGGTCAAACCAACCGAAGCGACCTCGGGGTCGGTATAAACCACGCCCGGAACGGTGTTGTAATCGACATGGCCAGCCTCACCTGCCAGCATCTCAACACAAGCTACCCCATCTTCCTCGGCTTTGTGCGCCAGCATTGGGCCGGGCACGCAATCGCCGATGGCGTAGATACCGGGGATTGAGGTTTGGAATGTGCCATCAACCTCAATGAAACCACGCGGGTTCACAGATACGCCCAGATCTTCCAGCCCAAGCCCACGTGTTACCGGTCGGCGGCCGACTGCGATGAGAACCTTGTCGGCCTCGATCACTTCTTCCTTGTCCTTGCCAACACGATCCACCGTCAGCGACAAACCCTCATCGGTTTTATCGACCGACTTCAAAGCGCGACCCAACTGGAACTTCAGTCCACGCTTGGAAAGCGCGCGCTGCGCCAGCTTGGCGATCTCGCCATCGATACCCGGCAGGACACGGTCCAAATATTCGACAACGGTGACTTTCGCCCCCAGGCGCGCCCAGACCTGACCCAGTTCCAGACCGATCACGCCTGCCCCGATCACGACCAGATGTTCTGGCACATTTTCCAGCGCAATCGCACCGGTCGAGCTTAGGATGTCCTGTTCATCAATCTCGATCCCGTTTAGCGGAGTAGGCTCCGAGCCTGTGGCGATCAGAATGTTCTTGGCCTCGTAAACCTCATCGCCGATCTTGACCTGACCTGCCTTTGGAATGCTGGCCCAACCTTCGATCAGGTCGACACCATTCTTATTGAACAGAAATGCAATTCCCTTGGTCAGATCGCCCACGATCTTGTCCTTGCGCCCCATCATCGCGCCCAGATCGATGCTGGCCCCCTCAACCTCAATACCGTGAGAGGAGAGATGAGAAAGTTCGGCATATTTGGCCGAGGAGGTCAGCAACGCTTTGGAGGGAATACACCCCACATTCAGACATGTACCGCCGAGCGAACCGCGCCCTTCAACACAGGCCACTTTCATACCCAGTTGGGCCGCGCGGATCGCAGCGACATAACCGCCGGGACCGCCCCCGATAATGATGAGGTCGTAGGTATTCATTGGTCTTCTCTCAGTAGATCGGGTGGTTGGCACACAGGGCGTGGACTTTGGTACGGGTCTCTTTTTCAACCGCCTCGTCACCCTCGGGTGACTGTGCCAGAGCATCCAGCACGTCACCGATCAGATGACCGATCTGTTTGAATTCTTCGGGGCCAAACCCGCGGCTGCAGCCTGCCGCTGTTCCCAACCGGATACCGCTGGTGACGGTGGGCTTTTCCGGATCACCGGGTACGCTGTTCTTGTTGCACGTAAATCCGGCGCGTTCCAAAGCCGCTTCTGCGGCATTGCCTTTGACGCCAATCGGGCGCAGATCAACCAGCATCAGGTGATTGTCTGTACCACCGGATACGATGTCACATCCACGGGACATCATCACATTGGCCAATGCATCGGCACTGTCGATGACCCGTTGCATGTAGTCTTTGAACTCAGGCTGCAGAGCTTCTCCAAATGCAACCGCCTTGCCCGCGATCACATGCATCAGGGGCCCACCCTGAAGACCAGGAAAAACAGCTGAATCGATCTTTTTCGCCAGCGCCTCATCATTGGTCAGGATGATGCCACCGCGCGGTCCACGTAGGGTTTTGTGCGTGGTTGAGGTGACTACATGTGCATGACCGATCGGCGAGGGATGCAAACCTGTCGCGACCAAACCCGCAATATGAGCCATGTCCGCCAGCAACCATGCACCAACTTCGTCCGCAATTTCGCGGAAGCGGGCAAAGTCGATCTTGCGCGAATAGGCCGATGCCCCCGCAATGATCAGCTTGGGCTTTTCAGCGCGCGCAAGCTCGGCGACTTGTTCATAGTCAATCAGACCGGCTTCGGTCAGGCCATACTGGACCGGACGAAACCACTTACCGGATTGCGCTGGCTTCGCACCATGAGTCAGGTGCCCTCCTGCGTCCAGCGACATGCCAAGGATCGTGTCGCCCGGGCTGAGCAGCGCCAGCTTGACCGCGCCATTTGCCTGAGCACCAGAATGCGACTGGACATTGGCGAAGCTGCAACCAAACAGTTTCTTGAGCCGATCAATGGCTTCGGCCTCAACCTCATCTACGTATTCGCATCCGCCATAGTAACGGCGACCCGGATAGCCTTCGGCATATTTGTTCGTCAGAACCGAGCCCTGAGCATCAATGACAGCCTGCGAAACAATGTTCTCAGACGCAATCAATTCGATCTGTTCGGCCTGACGCGTGGCTTCCCGCGAGATCGATGCCGCGATGATCGGATCTGCCTCTGTAAGCGACGTTTTGAACATGGTGTCCTCCTCCAATACCGAATCCTCAGTACGAAATTTTGTTTCCTATAGTGGAAATGATTCCCTTAAGGCAACATATTTCTCCTATTTGTGAAGTTGTGTGCGCATGGGGAAATTAGTAAACTGCGATAAAGTGGAGGAATTTTCTGATGGGTGAAGGTGGCCGTAGCGAGGTTTCCGGGCACGAAGAACTGGATGACGGCGCCGCACTTGGCCGTTCGATCCGCGATGCACGGCGCGCGAAAGGTTGGACGCTGGAGGAAGCGGGGCGGGTAGCTGGTATCGGCCGGTCAACGCTCTCGAAGATCGAGAACAACCAGACACGCCCGAGCTTTGACATCGTGCGACGACTGACGCAGGCGTTGGATATGAACACGCCGCAGTTGTTTCTGCAGTCTGGCCAGACCGGCATTGCGGGGCGACGCGACTTCACACCCAAAGGACAAGGCGAAGTTCGCGAGACATCAACTTATCTGCATGAACTTTTGTGTTCGGAACTCACAAGCAAGCGAATGCTGCCCTACGTCGCGACTATTACGGCTCGTGATATCTCAGAATTCGAAACCTGGATCCGGCACGCCGGTGAAGAATTCATGTATGTACTGAGCGGTGAACTGACCTTTATCTCGGAACACTACCGTCCGCTGCCAATGAAGGCCGGGGATTCCTTGTACTACGATAGCGGTATGGGCCACGGCTGCATCTCGACAAGTGAAGAAGACGCGCAGGTTCTTTGGGTATCGCTAGAGTGACGATCGGCACACCAAACAGCTTGGACTGTCCATTTGCCAATACTGTCCATAGGGGCCTCCCAATGCCGCCCATCACGTCGACCTGTTAGCTACGGGCGATAAGCAGGATGCTACCGGAGCGACTGCACGCCAGGCATTGGTAGATGCGTAAATCAAAGCGTAACTAAAGTGCTACCATCGAAAATTTGCTGACAGAATGTACTTTCCCACTACCACGAAATGAGCCAATGTCCTGCTCGGCCAAACCCCCGTATGTGGTTGTTGTGCTAGTGGAAATTTTTGGGATTGTTCGAGAACGAAATGGTAAACTTCAGCATCGCAAACGGGAATTCCACGACGTTCGTCGACACCACCCCCGATGGTGGACTGGTTATCGATTTTGCCACCCTCGACAACAGCTTTAGCATTCAGGTCAACGGCGTAGACCTGTTTGTTGGCGGACCTCCCGGAGCGCCGAACGAACTTCAGTTTCAGACGCCAGGCACCGCAGGTCAGACGGTCCGGTTTGCTGACGGTGACAGGTATGAGGTCAATACACCTGCCGTCTGGCAGCTTGGGAATACAAACGGCAATCCCGTTGTCCGCCTCGAGATAAATCCCGACGGGACCATCGCACTGTACGGCGTGAAAGCGAACAATGGGCCGCTCGTGCCGTTGGAGTTATTCAATGGGTTGACGGTAAACACCGCTGCAATCGCAGCGGCCTGGAACGACAGCGGTTCAAATACCATTGTTTTGGACCAATCAGTGACCGGTCCGACAAACGCTGCCGGCGAGTTTGTGGACGTGCTTTGTTTTGCATCGGGGACACTGATCGAGACATTGCGCGGCCCGGTGCGGGTTGAGGACATGAAAGTTTCGGATGAGGTTTTGACCTATGATCATGGCTATAAGCCGATCAGATGGGTCGGGTCTCGTCACCTGAGTGATGCTGAACTTGACGCTCAGCCGCGACTTAAGCCGATTATGATCCGCGCTGACGCTTTGGGGGTGGGATATCCCAAACAAGACCTGATCATCTCGCCGCAACATCGCGTTCTTGTGTCTTCAACCGTCGCCATGCGCATGTTCGATCGAAAAGATGTCCTGATCCCGGCAAACAAGCTTCTTTCGCTTGAGGGCGTAGAGGTGGTGGAAGACATGCCGGGCGGCGTCACGTATTTCCACTTTCTGTTTGATACACATGAAATCGTCTGGTCCAACGGCACGCCAACGGAAAGCCTCTTTACCGGTCCCGAAGCTCTTAAATCGGTCTCGGAAGAGGCCCAGCAAGAGATCAAAGATCTGTTTCCAGACTGCTGTGACCCACAGTTCGAGGCCCTTTCCGCGCGTTATATACCCAAAAAGGGCAAGCTCATGCGTAAGCTAGTTGAGCGGCATCAGGCCAACCAAAAACCTCTTTTCAGCGGATCAGCGGCTGCGAGTTCCACTGCTTGATTTCGGTTCTTCCCGCCTACGACCTGATACCTCCTCGAAAGCTCTGCTTGGTGAGCTGCTCATTTTATGCGGTCCTCCAGATACAAGTTGCTTTGGAAGCAACGATTTGACCGCAAGCATCATGCGTCGCGCGTGAAACGGCATACGGCTTTGACTTGAACCACCGCATTATCTGACACATCCGCGTTCTCGAGCCCAAGTATCTGACGCTCGTGAAGCTTCCGAACATGTTCAGAGTTTGAAGTTCTGCACATGCTCGGGCATCGCCACCTCAGGCAAATTTCGATCATCTGGAATTGGTGTCCCTACTTCTGTTCGAACAGGGATGACACCCGCCCATATCGGCAATGCGTAGTCTGGTTCCTCGTCGCTTGGACCACCTGTGCGGATCTTGGCGCTACCTTCGCTGATTTGCATCCCAAGAACCGTGGTCGCCTTGAGATCCTGAGCATGGTCCGGGCGCAAATTTTCGTAACGACCCGGGAAAAGGCCATCGACAAAGCGCGCCAGTTTACGCAGTTTTTCTTCCGGATCCTCGACCTTTACAGCAGTTCCGAACAAGGTGACCGACCGCGAGTTCACTGAATGATGCATGCCGGATCGCGCCAAAACAAAGCCATCCAGAATAGCGACGCTGAGACAAACATCCGTATCCCGCGAATGGCGTAGCGCGCGACTGGCGGAAGATCCATGCCAATAGACATGATTGCCCTCACGCCATTGAAGCGTCGGTGTCACGACGGGTTTACCATCAATCACGTATCCTACTGTGCACATGGGTTGCGCATCAAGAATGGTGTTGATGGTTTCTCGGTCGAAATGCCCGCGCTGATGCGACCGGCGCAGACGTGACCGTTCGGTGATGGTGAGCATATCTGTCATATCGATAATCCACTGTAAGTCTTGCGACTCCCGGTTTGCAGCTATATTGGCAATCTGTGAATGGCCAATTCTGTGAAAAAATATCAGTCCAATTTAGACAGCGAACTCTTTGCGCTTTCGCTTGACCCGGATGAGAAAACAGCCCTGCAAATGCAATTGCTTGAGGGATTGCGCAGTATCATCGTGTCTTCACCGAAGTACGCAGGGGCACGGCTGCCCGCCAGCCGTATGCTTTCGGCAGAATTGTCAGTCTCGCGAACAACAGTTCAGGCGGCTTACGATCAACTGATCAGCGAGGGATATCTGATCACGCACCAGGGAAGTGGCACCTTTATTGCTGAGAATGTGAGCCACCTTGCTCCACCACGCCCCCGGGCCAAGATCAGCCAATACAAAGTTGACAGCTGGTTGCCATTTCAGACTGGCTTACCCGACACCTCGCTGATGCCACATGCCCTATGGGCGAGACACCTTGATCGTGCCTGGCGCAGACCAGATCCAGAGTTGCTGGCGCGCGCCGATCCCCTTGGCTGGTATCCCTTACGCGCGGCCATTTCTGATCACCTGGCCACATGGCGTAATCTGAACTGCAATCCAGAGCAAATCATCATCACCTCCGGCGCATGGGAGTCTCTTGAACTGATCTGCCGAACCCTGATCGGAGAGGGAAATACCGTAACCGTCGAAGACCCCTGTTGGCACAAGACCCGTGACGTGCTGAGCTTAACGGGGCTGAAAGAGCATTCTGCTCGCATAGATCACGACGGGCTCAATCCGGCCAAAATCTCGCACAATTCTGCAGCAGTGATCGTCACACCTTCCAGGCATTACCCAACAGGTAGAAGTCTTCCGATGCCACGCCGCATCTCATTATTGGATTGGGCCGACCGGGTCGGAGGATTGATCATTGAAGACGACTATGACAGCGAATTTCGTTACCAGGGATATCCATTGCCATCCCTATCCGGTCTCGATGGACTGCAACACACTCTGTATCTAGGGAGTTTTTCAAAGCTCATCAGTACTGCTCTACGGATCGGATACATGGTTGTGCCGAAACGCCTTGTAGACAAAGCGCGCGCCTATCTTGAGCAGGTTGGACCTCGCGCTTCGCTTATCCCGCAACCTGCGTTGGCCACGTTCATGCAGAGCGGCGACTTTGCCATTCATCTGCGGCGAATGCGCCGTATCTATGCACAGCGCCAATCCCACTTGATTTCGGAACTCAGGGCAGTCGATGATCTGCTCGAAGTTCATCCGGATGTCGCCGGCATGCATTTGTGCTTACCGCTGAAGCCCGGTTTAGCCGCCAGAACCACCGATCAGGACATCAGCCGCTTGGCTCGCCAGCAGGGACTATCGGTGGGTGCGCTGTCCGCTCATTGCGTCTTACCCACAAAGCAACAGGCGCTGTTGCTGGGATACGCGGCATTCGACAATGAGGTTCTGACCAAAGCGGCCAGCAAGTTATGTCACGTTTTGCGCAGTTAACTCGGCCGCTCGAAAGCCGATGTTCATCGGCAACAAACTGTTTTCAAGAGCCGCCGGGTTCTGTTTCAATCAACGGCGGCTCCGGGCAACTCGTCAGTCGGTCACTGATCGGCCATTACTTGGTGCTTTTTGCCTCCGCCTTTCAGACTGATCGTGTTTCCGACCGGTCATAGCAAACAACGCAGGCGTTAGTCGCGGATGCACAAAGGCGAAACCATGCTGCTGCAGTCGCATGGGCACTACGCGCTGTCCGCTCAACATGGTCTCGCGCCCCATTTCACCAAGCCCACACGAGATAAGCCATCCAGGGAACCTCAGCAGGGCTGGCCGTTGTAGAGCCCGGGAAAGCGACTGTGTGAAATCAACGTTCCGGACTGGTTCCGGCGCCGTCGCATTGATGACGCCATCAATATCCTGTCGCGCAAGCGAGAACGCGATCACACGGATCATGTCATCAAGCGCAATCCAGGGCATCCACTGCTGACCGGTTCCAAGAACACCACCGCCGCAGAACTCGAATGGTGTCAGAAGTCGAGCCAGCATTCCGCCATCGACACCCAAAACCAACCCGATGCGCAAAACAACTACACGCACCCCGCTCTGCGCGATCTTGTCAGCTGCTTGTTCCCAAGCCTGACACACATCGTGCACGAAGGCCGGTTCGGCTCCGGATGTTTCAGTCAGCGTTTCGTCACCCCGCAATCCATACCAACCGATTGCAGAACCGTTGATCAGGCACTCGGGTTTTTGCTGAAGACGCTGAATTAGGATGCGCAACCCTTCTGTGGCAGCAACCCGGGATTCAACTATGCGAGCGCGCTTTTTGGCGGTCCAAAACCAGTTTGCAACAGGCTCTCCGGCAAGGTTGACGATCGCATCAAACCGTTCCGTGTCGTGGATCTGGTCGAGGCTGGTGATTATTCGCACAGGGTGGGATAGCGTAGCAGCTGTTTCGATATTCCGAGTAAGCACAGTCACATAATGCCCACCAGCAACAAGTGCCTGCACCAATCGCCGTCCGATAAAACCCGTCCCCCCGGTGATCAACACACGCTGCCTGGGGGGCATATCTGTCACCAGACCAGCCGGATCGCCGCGATCCAAATGATCACAGCGCACAGCAGCAACAAGATCACGAGCGCTGAACAAACCAACACCAATTGCCGAGAGAGACGCCATGACGCTCCACCATCCATAGCTGACCGGGACAAGTGCTGTGGGCAAGAAAGCCCAGGACCAAAGATAAGGAGCTGCCAACGCCAGAATAGCTCCGTAGTTCAGCGCCAGAAGCGTATGATTGATGCGTTCGCTACCGGGCAGTCTGCGCGTCAGATCTTCTTCGACAAAATCCCAAAGCGTGATGAAAACTTCCAATACCAGGATCGCAGATAGCACGATGGTGAAGACCCCGTGCGGCTCAAACCAGCCGAAACACAGAAATATGACGGCGTAAAACAGGTTGCGAACGCCATGTAGGCGAAGTTCGGTTTTTTGCGAAGCACGCCAGGCAAGGCGTTCCGTTCCTTCGTGATGAACAAGTGTGTCGAAAGCACCCATAAATACCTGAATTGAAATGAGTGTCCAAAGGATTGGGTTATCCATAACGTACCTCCTGTATGTCGTGAAAGACCGCATCCTGCTGAATCAAATTGCCAAGAAAGCGGCTCTGCAATTTCAGGGAAAAAAGAAAGCGCGATTGCCCCAGATCGATATGCGCGATGGTCAGCGCTCCTGGTTGCAGCCAAGCCGGCAACCTGAGTTTTCTACGGCCCAACTGCAGAAAAAAGTGGTCACTTTTGAAATAGATGCCCGCACGATCGGCACTTACACGCAGAGCCATTCCGATCCCTGCACCGATATACTCTTCAATGCCGGTAGGGCCCGCGAAGCGCTTTGAACTGCGGATAACCTGCGGAAAGCCTGCAGCCCGACCATACTGGCGCACCCAGAATTGACCTTTACCTAGGCAATCCTCGGTTACGGTTACTACCGCGGGTTGGTTCAGGCAGGACGTATCGTAAGGCAATGGCCCCCCGAGCAGCCGGGTAATTTGGGCTATCAGGCGACCCACCATGTTCATGCGCATGGCAGCTACTTTGCCCTGATAAACAACACTTGCCCCATTTCGCAGGCGATAGCCAAACCGCTTTCGAACCTCATCGGGAAGCGCGCGCCAAGCGCTCTTGCCAACAAGATCTCTGAACCGGTTGTCCCTAAGAATTTGATGGTGAGGCGAAAAGTTAATCTGCTTCATTCTACTTCCTACTGTTTAGTCTGTTATTTCTGCATAAAGAGAAATCATGTTCCAAAAAATTTTAGACTACTTGCTGTTGATCTTGAGCAGCGACAAAACCTTGTCCCCCATTTTCATCAGCAAAGAGAGTTTTGACTTGGGTACATTGAGCATCTGCTCCGACCAGCGATCGGCTGTGTTCAGGAAATCCTGCATCTCCTGCATCCGACTGAAAACGGCCGGATGCAAATCCGGTTCCGTGGCGGCCTGAGCGACACAAACGTTAATTGCGCGCATGGCCGGATCAATCTCGCGCTCTTTTCGCCCCTTTGCGATCAGCAGAGCCATCTCCCAAACATCGGTTTCGGCGGCGAAGTGCTCTCTGCGATCACCGGGAACCGGAATTCGGTGGATCAACCGCCAGCCAACGAGTTCTTTCAGCGAATTCGAAACATTTGACCGAGCAATTCCCAATTTCTCGGATATCTGCTCGGCATTAAGCGGAGTTTCACTGAGAAACAACAGCGCGTGGATCTGGGCCACAGATCTGTTGACCCCCCATTGGCTGCCCATATCACCCCAATACAGAATGAACTTAGACTTGGAAGAGGAGTCAGATATGTCGTCTATTTCTGTCATGACAGAAATAAATGATATTCCCTAGAGAATGTCAAGCCGATGCCACGAGGCGCAATGCCAATCGACATAACGGCATTTTTCTAAGGGCTTCCGATAACACCCACGCTCGCGGTATCGGGTCCAGCTACAGCTAAGACAATGGGCCGATGTGCGGGAGGAACCGCAGCTCAAGGCTACCGCCGTTTCGGGACGGCACTCCCGCCCTTGGCCGCTTTTACAGCAGCTCGAGCGCGGTTTTTCTTGCTGTTGGGCTTTCCTTTGGGGGGAGGAGGACCTTTAGCACCGTTTTTGCGAGATTTGGAATGCGCGTCTTTGCCAGCCTTGGCCTCAGCCTTTGGCTGACTCTTAGGGCTCGCCGCCGCTGGCTTTCGTTTTTTCAAGGGCGCTTGCGCTATCTTTTCCGCGTCTTTCGCCCTGGGCTTTTGATCTTCTGATTTGCGGGGTTTGCGATCCTCGGATTTCGGCTTGCTGCGCCGAAGTTCCGGCGCTGCGTCCCGTTCCGCTGGGTGGCCATCCATTTTTCGCCGACGCGGTTTGCCGGTGGGCGCGCGATCAAATTTCGGGCGTTTGAACGCTGGAAGATCTGGTGCGGCGTCCAGACGAACAATGTCTTTTGACCCCTCTATCTTCATATCTGGGCCTATGGCCGTCAGAAAACCCTCAACGGCAGCTTCACGGATTTCGACATAAGACAAGTCATCCGCGATACGTATCGCGCCGATATCGTCTTTTGTAATCTTGCCCGCCTTGCAGACCATCGGCAGCAAATGACGTGGGGATGCGCTTTGATTTCGCCCCTCCGACAGCGAGAACCATACGCTTGGGCCAAACTCTGCCCGAGGTTTTGGCTTTTCAATCTGTACAGCACCCAGTTCTTCCGGGGCAGAATACCGCTTCTTGTACTGGCGCAGATAGGCTGCTGCGATTTGCTGAGGTGTGAATTTTTCAACCAGTTGGTCGACCGTCGCGCTCTCACTCTCAGTAATGTCGGTCTGCCAATCTTCGGCCGACAGCATACGCACTTGATCGCGTTCGTTTACATCATCGGCAGAAGGCGCAGATACCCAATCGGCGCTTAGCTTGGCGAACTTCAAAATGCGCTCCGCCTTCTTTCGGGAAGACGGAACGACAACCAAAGCACTGACACCTTTTCTCCCTGCCCGACCTGTGCGGCCGGAACGGTGCAAAAGGGTTTCGTGACTGTTAGGCAGTTCAGCATGCACCACCAGATCGAGATTGGGCAAATCAATGCCTCGAGCAGCGACATCGGTTGCAACACATACCCGGGCACGCCCATCACGCATCGCCTGCAATGCATTGGATCGTTCACTTTGAGTGAGTTCACCTGATAGCGCTACGACCGAAAAACCACGGTTCGACAGTCGCGTCGTCAAACGCGAGACCATCGCACGGGTGTTACAAAACACGATTGCGTTGGGCGCTTCGTAATAGCGAAGGACATTGATGATCGCGTTTTCACCATCGCGTGCGGCCACCATCATGGCGCGGTAGTCGATATCGGCATGCTGGGTCCGCTCGCTTACCGTCGAGACACGCTCCGCATCGCGCTGATAGCTTTGGGCAAGCTTGGCGATCGCGCCGGGAACCGTGGCAGAAAACAACAGTGTCTGACGGTCTGAAGGGGTTTCATCCAGTATGAATTCCAGATCCTCGCGAAAGCCCAGGTCCAGCATTTCATCAGCTTCGTCCAAAACCACCGCACGCACTTGGGTCAGATCAATGGATCCTCGCATGATATGATCGCGCAACCGTCCCGGAGTAGCGACGACAATATGCGAACCGCGTGCCAAAGCACGACGTTCATCGCGCATATCCATGCCACCCACGCAAGACGCCAGAAACGCGCCCGCATCGGCATAAAGCCACCCAAGCTCACGCTTCACCTGCATCGCCAGTTCCCGGGTCGGTGCGATAACCAGAGCCAATGGCGCACCGGAAGCACCGAATGTGTCATCGTCTCCCAGCAAGGTGGGGGCTATCGCCAATCCAAAGCCGATGGTTTTCCCCGACCCCGTTTGCGCAGACACCAACAGATCCCGGCCTTCCAGTTCTGGCTGAGTGACCGCTTGCTGAACTGGTGTCAAAGCCTCATAGCCCTTACGGGCAAGCGCGTCTGCGATGGTTTTTTTCACGGCTGAGATTCTCTGTGTAAGGCAGGCTGTGCGACTGAGCAGCATTGCAAGCAGCGCATCATCCGAGATTAAAGACCGCCCTCTATCGGGTAGAATTCGGTTTGTATAGCCACTGTATCCTACTTGTTGCGGAAAACGGCGCGTTTTGTGCAAATAGTCCCCGCCGCAACGCTATCAAAGCGGCCAGCCTCAGGGTGATTGGCAAGAAGCAGCACCTACAGCGCCTCACATCTCAGGCGTTACGGAACCGCAATCGGCATTTTAATTGTCAATTTGAACTGCGTTCTTAGATGGTGGCACAGGTTCAGAAACAGAGAATAAAGTCCGAGCGAACCTCTCCGGCCTCGGTCGTGTTACCATGATGCGCATGGTGAAACTGGTGCGCGCGTCCTTCAGCTTCGGTTTCAGGTGTCGGGTGCAACGGGCCAACATAGCCGAACTGGGAGGTAACATCCGCGCGGATTACTCTGGATTGGTCACTTTTCAATGCGCCACCTTTTTTGAGGATCGGCGCGCAGCCCTTTCTAGGTATTCCGGCACAGCGATCTTCTCCAATATATTGGCGTCATCGCCGAAGCCAGTCACTGCCTTAAGCCGATAAACTTAGTCATAGATTTCTATGGGTGCTTGCGCCCCGTCACAATCGATCTCCGCGATCTATGTCTGACCAAGATTTTTGAGGATCGGACAGTCGGGGCGGTGGTCGCCAGCACATTCGTCGATGAGATGAGACAGCGTGTCATGCATCGCTTTCAGATCGGCAATCTTATCGTCTATCTCTTTGAGATTCTGTTTGGCGATTTCTTTCACGTCAGCGCTGGCGCGTTCTTTGTCCTCGTACAGCGCCAGTAACGAACGACAATCCTCAATGGTGAAGCCCAAAGAACGGGCTCGTCCGATGAAGGCCAGTTTGTGCAGTTCCTTTTCATCGAAATGGCGATACCCATTCAAACTGCGCTTTGGCTTGATGAAACCGATATCCTCGTAATAGCGGATCGTTTTAGCCGGCAGACCCGAACGTTCTGCTACATCTCCAATATTCATAGCAGTTCTCCTGTACTATTCAGCAGGCACTGAACGCAGCGTCCGTTTGGCATTTTCCGCTGCCTGATCCTGCACAACCTTGTTTGATTTAACCCAACGCAACCGTAGCGCGTTGGTCAGAACGAATACGCTGGACAACGCCATGGCACCTGCGGCCAATACCGGCGAGAGCAACGGGCCGCCAAACGGGTACAGTACCCCCGCCGCAACCGGTATGAGTAGTGTGTTGTAACTGAACGCCCAGAACAGGTTCTGGCGGATGTTGCGCATAGTTCGCTGGCTGATATTGAAGGCGTTGACCACGCCGGTCAGATCGCCTGACATCAAAACGACATCGGCTGCTTCGATCGCGATGTCCGTGCCTGTGCCGATTGCAATACCCACATCAGCCGCCGCCAAAGCAGGTGCATCATTAATGCCGTCACCTACAAAGGCCAGTTTTCCACCATTCAAACGCAAATCTTCCAACGCGGACACTTTACCCTCGGGCAAAACCTCGGCCACAACATGATCAATACCCAGTTGCGCCGCGATAGATTTGGCAGTAGCGGTATTGTCACCGGTAATCATCGCAACTTTCAGCCCCAGTTCGTGCAAAGCTTCAATTGCGGCAGGCGTGGTGGTTTTGATCGGGTCAGCCACAGCGATAACGGCCGCGATGACCCCATCTATGGCGGCATAAAGTGGAGTCTTTCCGTTGACTGCCAGTTCAGCGCCCTGATCAGACAACGCGCCTATTTCAACGCCTTCGCGGACCATCAGTCGGTCAGCCCCGATCAGGATTGTATGGCCTTCAACTTCAGCACGCACGCCGTAGCCAGTGATCGAAGTGAAGTCTTCAGGCTGCGGAAGATTCAACCCTCGGGTTTCAGCCGCGCGCGCGATAGCCGTGGCGATAGGATGTTCAGATGTGACCTCAACTGCAGCAACAAGGCGCAGAACCTGATCTTCGGTCATTTCTTCGGCCACTATCAGGTCGGTCAGTTCCGGACGCCCTTTGGTCAGGGTGCCGGTCTTGTCCACCGCCACAACGGTTGTTTCCTGCAGCATTTGCAAGGCGTCGCCCTTACGGAACAGCACACCCATCTCGGCCGCGCGTCCGGTGCCAACCATGATCGAGGTTGGAGTAGCCAACCCCATGGCGCAAGGGCATGCTATGATCAGCACCGCAACCCCGGCCACTAGCGCCAGGCTGAGCGCGGGATCGGGACCGAACAACAGCCAAACCAGAACCGTCATCACGGCCACAGTGATCACTACCGGCACAAACCATAGCGTGATGCGGTCGACCAGGCCTTGAATCGGCAGTTTGGCCCCCTGGGCTTGTTCGACCATCTGGATTATCTGGGCCAACATAGTGTCGGCACCGATCTTTTCGGCCTGGTAAGTCAACGCACCAGTGCCATTTACGGTTCCCCCAACCACAGTAGCGCCTTCGGTTTTTTCGACTGGAACCGGCTCACCAGTAATCATGCTTTCATCGACATATGACGCCCCAGTCACTACGGCACCATCCACCGCGATCTTTTCGCCCGGTCGAACGTGAACAAGATCCCCTACAGCGATCTGCTCAATCGGGAGCTCAACAACCGATCCGTCGCGTTCAACCCGCGCTGTTTTTGCCTGTAAACCAACCAGTTTGCGAATTGCTTCACCAGTTCTGCCCTTAGCGCGAGCCTCAAGGAAACGCCCCAGCAAAATCAGAACCACGATCACCGCGGCAGCCTCGTAGTAGACGTTTGCAGTTCCCGCAGGCAGGATACCGGGCGCAAAGGTCGAGATAAGCGAGAAGCCATAAGCCGCCGAGGTGCCCAGCGCCACCAGAGAGTTCATGTCCGGCGCGCCTTTGAACAAGGACGGGAAACCCTTGGTATAGAACTGCAAACCTGGCCCCAAAAGAACGATCGTGGTCAGAAGGAACTGCATATAATAGCTGTTTTGGATGCCGATCGTACTCGCTACCAGGTGGTGCATGCCCGGAATAACATGCGAACCCATTTCAAGGATGAACACCGGCAAAGCGAGCAAGGCAGCAAAGCCCGTTCGCCGGGCCAGCTGGAGGATCTCTGCTGCTTTGCGGTCTTGTGGTTCGGTTTGCGAAGCGGATCGCAGGGTTGCCGGATAACCTGCAGTTGCGGCAAGCGCCGCGATGGCTTCGGGCGTGGTGACACCCTCAGCATAGCGCACTGTGGCACTTTCGGTGGCCAGATTGACTGACGCAGACAACACGCCATCATCAGCTTCCAAGGCTCGTTCAACGCGCCCTACGCACGATGCACAGGACATGTTTTGAATATCCAGCGTGACCTCATTGGTCAGGGCCGGGTATCCGGCGCTGCTTAGCGCATCTGCAATCGCCGCTTTATCAGCTGGATCGCGAAAATCGACCTGAACACTTTCGCTGGCAAGATTAACCGAAGCGGCATCAACACCTGGAATAGCTTTCAGCGCGCGCTCAACCCGCCCTACGCAGGACGCACAGCTCATCCCCTGAACCTGAAACCGCGCATGTGAATTTTCAGTCATTTTGTCACCACAAGTACTCTGCTGACGTGCAACATAAGGGTTCCAGCAAGTGGAAGGTCAAGGGATGTGGGTGACTTTCTTTCCAACGAATTTTGGTGATCCATTCGTCATAAGCTGACCTTCCTGTGCTGGAACACTTAGCCACAACAACGAAACAGATGTACGAACCTCTTTGACGACCCTGAGTATCCTGAGGACGCGAAGCTATGGTCGCATGATAAGTTGAGGCGCGCGTAATCCCGCCCCATTGGCTCTATCTTAAGTCTCTAACAAACTCGATGAGACGGGTCATTTCACCTTCGGCGCTCGCCACACGAACACCGATCAACATGGCTGCCGCGATTTGACCTGTGCGTAATCTCATCACATCAGTTTCCGTCCGTTTGTTCTGCCTCAGTGCGCTGCTCTTGCAGTTTACGCTCCCGATCCGGCCAACTGTCCTTGATAAATGCAAGGATGTTCCAGATGTCCTGATCCGACAGGGTGTCCCCGAAACCTGGCATGCCACTTTTGACGTCGGTGACACCCATCTGTTTCAAAGTCTGTTCCCCACCAAGCTTTGTATAGTCGAACAACAGCTTGTCGCCGTGATGCCATGTGTGGCCTGTTCGGTCATGTGGGGGCGCCCGCAAAACGCCATCTGGATCAGGTGTCTGCCAATCCGGCTGACCCTCCAGATTCGCCCCATGGCATGACGCGCAGTTTTCGGCGTACAAATCTGCACCGCGTGCCGTATCCGGGGACGAGCTGTTCTGTGCACGCCCGCTAAGACCCCAGCCTGTGACAGTGACAATGATCACTACCGCAGCCAGTGACACCCATTTCGCAACGCTTTTATTCATCACACCACGCTCAACCAAGTCTTCATACCAGCGGCCTGATGCGACAGCATGTGGCAATGAAACAGCCAATCCCCCGGGTTATCCGCAACGAACGCGATTTCCCGTGTTTCGATCCGGTCGACCAGGATTGTGTCCCTCAGCGGCCCAAGACTCCCGTCCGCCAGAACTTCCTGAAAGTGCGTCCCATGCAGGTGCATGGCGTGGGGAAAGACGGTGTCGTTTTTGATCTGTATCCGAACGACGTCACCACGAGAGACAGAGGCCAACGGGTTCTCTGGCAAACCAGCAATACCGTTGAAAGTCCAGATCTGACCCTGCCGAACCAATTCATCGCTACTCATGATCTGGCCTTTGTACGAGCCTTGGCGCAGCCCACCCATTGCTCCTCCTTCCATTACCAAAGGAACGGTCAGAGCGTCCGAAACATCCTTGAGCACAGAAACGGGATTGGGTGGCAGAGCCTCTATCGCGCCGCGGGCGACAGTTGTACCGCGCCTCGAAACCGGAAGCTCAGCAATGACAAATGCTTCATCACGTTCGTGAAGAATGATTTGAACGGCTTCACCCACGTCAGATGTGACATCTACAACTAGATCCACTCGTTGCGCAGGCCCGAAAACAAGGGTTTCAAAATCCTCTGGCTGCGTTACTGGCATGCCGTCATAAGCGATCAGTTTTCCGTTTGCGCCACGAACTGAGACATACATGATCCGATCAGTCGCGACATTGACCAAGCGAAGCCGCAATCGCTGGTTCGTTAAAACTTCGGTTATGGGCGATACATGCGCGTGAACGTAATTCCCCATTCGACCTGCATGCGTCCAATCATGTATTGAGCCAAAATCATCGACAATTTGGGCATCCTGCCCCAACCGCCAGTCATCCAGCAGAACCGTAATGTCATGATCCTTGTCCGGCGGGTTCGTTTCATCAACGATGAACGCGCCGTAAAGGCCCCGGGCGACTTGTTCCGTCGACTGGTTATGTGAGTGATACCAAAAGGTTCCCGCGTCCTTGAGCGGCAATTCATACTGAAATTTATTGCCCATTTGCACCACCTCCTGTGTGAGACCCGGCACCCCATCCATGTTGTTTGGAACCCGCAATCCATGCCAATGAATAGCCGTTGGTTGGGGGAGCGAGTTCAGGAGCGTCCGGCGAACCGTTTCGCCCTGACGGGCACGAATTTCGGGGCCCGGAACACCGCCGTCATATCCCCAAATCTCGGTTTCCGGATAGCTGTAGGGCGCTATACGCGCCAACCCTGAACGCGCCTCAATTGTTTTAGGAGGCGTAGCCGCCCTCCCGATACCAGGCACCGCGAACAGTGCCGATGTCCCGGCAACGAATTGCCTGCGATTGAGCGTCATGATGACTTCCTTCCCAAGAATACTTGATCTCTCACTGGATTATCCGCCGTCGTGCACATCCAGCAGATAGATCGCCATCGCCTTGCGGTCATCCTCTGTCAGAAAGCTGGTGCCATAGTTTACGACCTCTCCCATTGCGCCTCCGAACACATCGCCATCAGGCATGACACCTGTGCGCAACGCATAGGCCAAATCATCAACTGTCCAGCCGCGCTGTTGCAGCGTCTCAAAGTCGATGGCTGGCGCCTTGTCACCGCCCGGCAGAGAGTCACTTCCCTTGAAGTGTTCGGTGTCTGATTTTCTCGCGCCAACCAAGTTCCTCCCGGTGTGGCAGGCCGCACAATGCGTGGCGCCTTCGACCAGTAAACGGCCCCGGTTCCAAACATCATCATTACCCGGCATAGGATCGGTGCGGGGCGGTTCCAGAAAAGCTGCGCGCCACAGTTTCAGGCCCCAACGCTGATTGAAGGGGAACGCCATATCCTGCTCTTTTGACGGTTCCGCGACCGGTGGAACCGTTTGCCAGGCAGCCCAGAGATCGGCGATGTCCTGATCCGTAAAGTTGGCATAGAACGGATAAGGAAAAGCCGGGTAGTAGGGTTGTCCGTCGGGCGACACACCCTGTCGTACGGCACGGGCAAACTCCTCGACAGTCCAACCACCGATCCCGTGATCAGGATCGGTGGTCAGATTCGGTGAATAGAGCGTGCCGAACGGTGTATCTAACTCTACCCCGCCGGCCAGCGGCGCACCCCCTTTGGCAAAATCTGTGTGGCAGGCGATACAGCCACTTGCCCTTGCCAGATATGCCCCACGGTTAACGTCACCCTCGATGTGAAAAGACTGTAGGGGCCGGCCAATCGGCCAAGCAATTATTGCAACAAGTCCCGCTGACGCCATGACGGCAGCAGCAAGGCCCAATCGGACTAGTGGACTCATGACGCATTCCTATTCCGACCGAAATCGCGTGTGGCATGCCGAGCAGGTCTGGCTCAGCATCATGAACACGCCATCTGCTGGCATTTCAGAAAGTTGTGCCTGTTCCGGGCCCCCGCCCATCATGTCGGCATCCATCATAGAACTATCACCCATCATGGTTGCATTGCCCATCATACCGGAACCTTGGTCCGATCCGGACGCCATCAACCCATTGTCCGCCGCAAGCATGAGCCCTTCAGAGTAGGTTTCCAACTGTCTGGCCAATTCTGCAAAGGAACCCCAGTCCTGCCAGATTTCCGGTTTCGCCTCCGAGGGTTTGCCATCAGTTCCCTCTGGAAACAGCTTAGTCATGCTCTCACCGGCATGGAGCCCTATTTTCTTCGCTTCGCTTCGCACCGTTTGCGCGTTGTACGGCGTTTTCCCCTGCATCATCGGCGTGAGGACTTTCATACTGTCCTTCATCGCGGACATACCGTCCATGCGCTCTTTGACGATGCCGGTTGCACCACCATGAGCCAGAGCGGCTGCGGCAAACAGAGAAACCAGGGCGACGCCTGTGGTCATTTTTAGAATGTTCATTGCTTTGTCCTTATCGTCTGCTTCGACGCGCTCGTGCTGAGGGCAATTCGACTGGTCAGATCAGGACGCGCGGCGGCGGCGGGTCAAACGCCATGATGCTCAGAACCCGGTATTGGGCGCGTGGTATCGAGTATCTTTGTTCCGTGTCTTTGGGGGCAGGCAGCGGCGGACCTATCGAGAATAGCCCGACAGCGTTGCAAATCGATCCGCCATGACAATGCCCCGGATGACCTTGTTGGACATGCTCCACGTCCGCAGTGTCCGTATGGTCAACAACATGTTGCGAGCTGCTACCATGCGCATGAGCAGAGTCGGCAGTCACAAGTAATCCGCCAATGGTCAGCACCATTGACAGGATCATGTAGCGAATTGCATTGCCAATCCGGCTCGTCACTTTCAGAAAATCCCGTTTTCCTGCTGCAACTCTCTGATGTACGCAACGATGCCTTTCACATCGGCACGGGTCAAGCCATCGACCGGCGGCATATTGCCAAACCTCCAATGGTGTGCCCGAACTCCATTCTGGACTGCGACATAAAATGACTCGTTCGAATGGTGGCTTGGTTCATAGATCTTATGCACCAATGGCGGCGCAAGCCCCTCCAGACCAGTTGCATTCACACCATGGCAGGCCGCACATTTTGCGTCGAATGCCACCTTTCCGACTGCCGCAAACTCGCTCAACTGCTCCGGCAGATAGACGTTTTGGATTGGTTCTCCCGGCTCCAGCGCCGCCGTATCAGGTGACGCCAACGAGTGACCAGTTGGTTGCTGATTGAGATTGTAGACGAGTACGGCGGCACCTGCGACCGCTACGCCGCCGATCAAGAGTGTAAGTTTATCCATCTCAGTATTTCACTTGATTGTCAGTTATCGGACAGTTTTGCACGCCCGGTGAAATCGACCTGGACGAGGTCAGATCAGTTTTACCTGCGTGCCCACTGCCGCCAATTTGAACAGTTCCGCAATCTGCTCGTTGTACAAGCCAATGCAGCCGTTGGAGGATCGTCTCCCGATCTTGCGGGTGTCGTTGGTGCCGTGGATACGATAGTACTGCCAGCTTAAGTATAGCGCATGTGTCCCCAGAGGATTCTCGGGGCCCGGGCCTACAAAGTCAGGCCACGCCGGATTGCGCTTTTTCATTGCCGGTGTCGGTCGCCAAGATGGCCCTTCGACCTTGCGAGTAATTGTAGTGTAGCCCAGCCTTGTAAGGTCTTCCGTGAGCGGAACGCTGGTGGGAAACATACGATAGACGCTTTCGTCCTCCGACCAGTATTGCAACACTTTTGACTGTGTATCAGAGAGGATCACACCGTTCCTGAGTGTATCAAAATGGTCCTGCCATTTGGCAACGCGGAACGACGATACGTTTCGGCGCGTACCTTCGATTGCTGCGGGTTGGGCCAAAACGGCCGGTGCGGGAAAAAGCGTCGTTGCAGCGAAAGCGGCTATCACTTCGCGTCGCGATATACCCTTTCTATCTTCGCTCGGTTTCATGCCTGCCATCCTGATCGGTTATCCTTGTTTCTCGATTCAGGTAGCTCGTATGCCCTATTCCTGCGCTGGAAGGTCAACATGAAAAAGACTTCGCACAAAGCAGCCCCAATACCTTTCGTGCAGCCGATCCTCTGCGAGCGAGGGGACATTGTAGGGGCAGATAGGCACAGAGGCAGGCAAGTTTTACAATAGTCGGCGCCACTGAATGACCGGTGTGGTGAAAATCCATGCAATGCAAAGCTTAGCTCGCCACACGTCTGATCCAGCAATCAAGACTGGGTCAGATTTCGTCAGCTATTGTTTTGTATTGACTTGCTGCCTCTCAAACTGACGGTGCTGATAACGGTCACATTTCCGTTCCAAACGATGAAACCTCATTAAAAATCTGTGGACCACCCTCGTGAGCGGCTAAAGGTGGTCCACAGAAATAGCAGCTTGATGAGTTGTTATCTCAGAGCCACGCACGAGAAGGTCGGCGTGGCCAATACGATTTTTCTGCTTTGGCTAACAAAAACGCTGACGCATTCCCGGTTCAGAAGCTCCATTCATAGGATGCCCACAAAGCTTGCGTAGACACATCAGCGCCTAGGGTTGATCTTGCCTCCAAGCGCAGGTTTCCACCGTGCACAAAGGCTCTCTCATAGCTCAGACCGACTTCGCCGAAAGTATCGGTTCCACTACCGCCCGAGGCCAGAGCAAGCGTATTGCCGAAGACTGCCACATCTATGATCGATGGCGCATCTGCGTCACGGTGGATCGCAGCCAATGATGCAGATAGGTTTCCTCCTCCCAATGACGCTGTATAGGCAGCCCCGATGCGGGTTTCATTGAACGTGATGTCTCTTGCGCCCACAGTCGCATTCGCGCTGCTGCCCATCTCGGTGTAAGCATCCAAATTCTGCTCGCCATATAGAAAACTGGCTCTGGGTGTCAGGACCGCGCCGTGCTCCAACACAAAATCACGTTCAGCAGCAACGAAAGCTGTGATCATATCGCTCGAGTAGTCAGCCGCCGACCTTGTGTTTCCACTGACGCGGGTTTCGTTGTGATCCAAATCACCATAACCCAACCCGAAACTCACATCAGCAACTCCGAAGTTTTGCGCAACGATCCCGCTGACAAACACGCCGGACGTATCGAAAGACGTCGCGCCAAAGGTTCCGTCATTCTTGAAATAGCTGGCCCCGAACCCGTATCGCAGCCCGGCTCCAAGATCGCGGGTCAATCCAGCGCTGGCGCTCCACATATTTGATGAAAGCGCCAAAGAGCTGCCGTTCGAAGTACCGTCGCTTCTGCTGCCGCTGACAAGGAAATATGGTCTAAACCCTTCGATTGCACCGCTTCCGCTCGTGCTGAGCACAGCTCTGTCCCGACTGACATCGGTGCTGTCTAATTTGTCCAACTGACCTTTAAGGACATAGGACAGCCCTGCGACCTCGAAAGCCTGGTTGGTATTGGGCTGAAACTCGCGCGCATCGATGGAAGCATAGACAGGCGCCGCGCCACCTTCGTCGTCAACAAACCATCCCTGAGACGGTGAGGACACCGAGGTCGTAAACACCCCGTTTGACGTATCGTCGTCCCGGAAACGGTAGATCACTTTGCCTCCGACATGGGTCAGGTTTACATCGTGGTCACTCACCCGCATCAACCCATCGATGTTTGCCGTGGATTCCAGATTTAGTGTGCCCCCACCATCACCCAAGTAAATGGCGTAACCCTTACCGGTGGACTTCACTGCGATGTCGCCCGTGACATTGATCGTTCCCTCTGCGGTACCGACATACAATCCGTAGGCTTCAACATCCGACCCGTTGGCCGTCACCGCAATTGACCCGCTGTGCGATAGAACTCCGTTCTCGTTCAGCGCACGCGCTTTGACGCCATATGCACGCACCTGATTGGATCCGTCCGCAGCCACAGCTATGGCACCTGAATTGTCAAGAACCCCGGAGATGCCCCCATCGATCGAAATGCCGGACGCAATCAGTTCAGCTGTGTTTCTGGCCTTTGCATCAACCGCAATGGTTCCACTATTTTTCAGTATACCACTGGTGTCGATTGAGTTTGTCGACGCTCCGACAGCAGTGCCGCTTACGCCATCGTTCAGGTCGAGCGATACACCAATACGACCCGAGTTATGAAGCTCACCCAGGAAGCTGATGATACGGACGCCAGAAGCTTCCGCATTAAAAACTCCATCCCCTTTGGCCGAGACGTTAATAGAACCGGAATTCGATAAGTCGGTAGACTCGAACAGAAATCCAAGGCCTACGCCAACAGCCTCGACGGAACCGCCTTGTGTGCTTTCTGCTGTTACCGTGAGTTCGCCGCTGTTGGAAATATGACCATCGGCCAATATGTTCGCGCTGACCCCGTTTGCACTCACGAAGGTTCCGTTATCACCTTGGGCCGCAACCACGATTTTCCCTGAATTCGAAATCGAGCCTCCCAACTCCAACAGTGATGCTGAAGCACCCGTTGCGAGTACCTCGCTGGCACCGCGACCAACTGCCGTTGCAGCAATAGTGCCCGAGTTAGAAATGCTGTCGGAAATGGTGTCGGTTTCAAACCCCCTTGCATATACCGATTGCGTGCCGGCTGCTTTCGCCAGGACGATGCCTGAGTTGACAACCTGTCCACTAGTGCCGCCCAGCCTGATCCCCATGGCTGAGGCGGTACCACCTTCCGCTACTACAGTCAGGTTCCCGCTGTTGCTCAGCGTACCCTCAATCGTGCCTGCTGAAATTCCATAGGCATATGCGCTTGAGCCATTGCTCTGGGCTTTGACGGAAATCGTACCTGTGTTGTTGAAGTCGGCATCGCCAACAACATTGCCAATCCGTATTCCTCCGGCCGAAACGTAAGAACCCTGCGCAGCGACCGAGATTTGACCGCTGTTGGAGAATGTACCCGCCACGGTAGAAGTCCGGATACCGATTGCTTCGACACTCGAACCATTGATCACATCGACGGTAATCGCGCCCGAGTTGTTCATCGCGCCGTTGATCTGGCCCAAGCTTATACCATACGCCGAGGCATGGCTTGAGGCATCAATCTGAACGGTCACATTGCCCGAGTTCGAAAGCGTGCCATCCACTGTATTTGTTGAAATACCCGAGGCGTCACCGGTACCCGTGCCAATCGCTGTGGCAATAATGGAGTTTGTGTTGTTCAAAGTGCCAACAATATGCCCGGCTTCAATTCCAATGGCATTGGCGGTTCTTCCCCGACCCGTTGCGAAAATAGGCCCATTGTTCGTCAACGTGCCTGTAACAGTCTCGGCGAGTATACCGGTTGCGGTTACGGTACCCGAACCGGTTGCAGCCGCGATCAGAGGCCCGGCATTGGTAAGTTGACCGGAAATATCTCCAACCTCGATTCCATATGCGAAGGCCAGTTGGTTCCCAGCGCGAGCATCCACAAATATCTGGCCACTATTGTCGAGCGTACCTGCCAGATCCTCCGCCTGGATCCCCCGGGCCCGTGCGCGATCACCGTTTGAGGTAACGATGAGTTGCCCACTGTTCGTGACGCTGCCATCCACATCTGCAAAATCCAGCCCGTCCGCAACAGCACCCGAACCCAGCGCAATCGCTCGGATCGTCACGAGACCCGAATTGCCGAAACGGGCGGCTGTGCTAAGACCGCCAATGTCAATGCCGTCCGCACCGGCTGAGCCGCCGATAGCCTGCCCATCGATGGAACCGGAATTGGTCAGGCTGCCGGTAAGATTGGAAACTTCAATAGCATCAAAATTTGCCGCACCGGTGCTGCCGGCGGTCATTGAAACGGTCAGGGCACCGCTGTTGTGCAAATTGCCGGATACGGTGGAAATCTCAATTGCATCCCCATTTGCATTGGCTCCCCCGTTCCCAGTGACGGAAATGACGCCGGTATTGTTCAAATCACCGGACAAGTCGCCGATGCCAATGCCATCGACGCTGGCAGTTGTTCTGGCAGTTGCAGAAGCCGTAACGGGTCCTGAATTCTCAACTGTCCCAGCGACGGTTGTCAGTTCAATGCCATCCGCAAACACATTCCCGCCGGAACTGACGGCGTCGACAGCAATGCCGCCACTGTTGCGGAAGGTCCCATTCACGGTCTGCACAACTACCCCAGAAGCAAACACGCGGGAGCTGAGATCAGCACCAACACTGATCGTTCCGCTGTTGGCCAAGGTGCCATCAACTTGGTTAACGTTAATACCGGCAGCGGTGCCAAAGGTCAGCGCCGAATTTGCGATGTCGATGGTGCCAGTATTCTGAGTGGCGCCTGTCACATTCCCCGACACATCAATACCGTGCAACACTGCACTGTCGCCAAACGCCGCTCCCATCGAAATTGTGCCGGAATTCACAACGGCACCGGACAAATCGCCGTTGATGTCGATCGCGGCTCGGGTTCTCTGAATGCCTTCGGGCGCTGTCAGCCGCCCGTCATTTGTCAGCGTGCTGAAATAGTCCGCCACATTAACTTGAACCAGGCCCCGTCCCGGCAACGGGTCTACGTTAATCGACCCGGTCGCCGTAATGGTATGATCTTCGTCAACACTACTGATCAGAGAAGCGGTCCGCGCCCCATCAACGACCTCACCAAAAACAGATCCTGTTGAAATTGCCAAAACCGAAGCTGAACACAAAAAAACGGAAGGGGCGACACTCGCCACTCTTCCTTTCCATTTGGTCAACCGTCCCCCACGTGCGAAAGCACGAACTCTTTGCTGGATCTGCATATAACTTTGCCCCATCTGGCTAAATTTCCGTTCCCTGGGTCCGGAGGGTTGTTTCCCCTGCGTCACCCGTTCCATGCGCCATTTGTTTGCACACTCAAAACTGGCGTTAAATGTGCGCTGGAGGCGGAAATATGGCCAAATAGGCAGATTAGAACTTTAGTTTATGCATTTTCCACAAGGGTTTATGCCAACATGAGACTTTATGCGGCAGATGTGGACAGGGGTGTCACTCTGAGTGCGACGCCCCTACCAATAGTTGGCGTCAAGCAACCGATCCGCCATCTGTCAGATCTTCCAAAAAAGCACTGAGCAGCTGAGTTTTGCCTGCATAGCCGGACTTTTTGTAGATCGAATTGGTTTGCGCTTTGATGGTGCCTTCCTTGGCGTTGCGAATTTCCGCCATTTCAGCGATCGAGCACCCTTTGATCAACAGGCGGGTAACCGCACGCTCGGCCTCTGAGAAAGACCATTGTTCGAAATATGCGTTCAGCAGATCTTCGAAGGCACTAGAGGCCCTGGCCACCTTATCTTCAAGTGTCTCTTGATATCGGCGCATTTTCAGAACTTCGAACCCAAGCACCATGATTGAACCAAACAGTGAAAACATGATCAGGACTTCCCAGACATGAATTTCATCCCATTCATCAATCCAGGCCACGCCCATAGCCTCGCCAATGTCTTCGAACAACATAATGCAGGCGCAAAATAGCGATGCGAAGAACGAAAAAGTCAGGCGTTTTTTTGATGGCATAGAGGCCTCCCCACAGGCAGTAGATTTGATCGCGGGTTCTTACGCGAAGTAAGCATACTACCTCAAGCGACAACCGCCGTCCTCTGCAGCAAAAGTCCACAGTTCGAAAAGCCCTAAGCTGCGCAACTTGGCCAGATGATTACATCGGTTTTCAGAGACCGTTAGCCCTGCCCCAAACTCTTGAGCCTCGTCCGCCCACGCCCGCGATGTTCCAGGAACATGAACGACAGCAGCACTGCTATCAATGACACCAGAAGGATCGCAAAAATTACATCAGACAAGAAATGCCGGCCAAAAACAGTGCGAAGCAGCGCACCAAGAACTGATACCGTGAGAGCAAAGCCAAAAACAATTCGGCGCAATGCCTTGTTTCGAAGAAAGCGGGTCAGGACATAGGCAGATATCGCAAAGGCTGCTGCTCCGGCGGCCTCACCTGAGACAAAAGAGCAATTTGCCTGACATTGGGCGGCGATCTCAAAGGGTGGGGAAAACGAAAGATTACCGCCAAACTCCATAATATCAGCTGGTCTGGCACGACCCCAGAACGACTTTAACAATCCATTGACCAGAAGCGCGGGCCCGATCAAGTACAGGCAGAAAATGAACCCCCACACGCGCCTCGGCACTCCGGTGTACGTGCTGGAGATAGAACCTGCGAGAACGCCGCATAGCGCGAGTACTGCCATATAGAAGTAGGTTTTCTGCGCTGCCTCGCGAAACACTGACAAAACAGGTGAGCTCGCTGCAGCGAAACCTTTGACCGGCTCCCAGAACAGTGATGAAATCCAAACATCAATCCATGGAGCTGAAGCAAACAATGCCTGAAAAGCAGCGACCAAAAAGAACAACCAGATCATGATCCGGGTTCGATTGCTTTGATATCTCGCCAGATAGTGTAACGGTTTTTGACCTCGGTTTGGTGCGGCAGGATGGATTGGTACGAACTTCTGCATGAGTTTCACTGGGTTGCTGCGCACGATGTGCTATCGACAAATCAAGGCGCGAGTTAGCAGGTACAGCCCATCTGGGCGCCTCTCGCGAGAGAGGCGCAGATTGCACTGCAATTTACTGGATCGACGTTTGGCCCGCTCTAAGGCCAAGGTGTTCTAAAGGGAGATATTCAAGAGCTTCTCAGCATTCTTGTACCCGATTTTCTCCTTGACCGGCCTGGGTAAATCCACGCCACGGAACCATTCGGCCCCTTCAATCCCACTGACAAACGGATAGTCGGTCGAAAACATAACTCGATCCTCACCCATCACAGTCAATGCCAGTTCAAGCAGTTCGGTCCGGAAGAACGCGCTGGTGGTGATGTGGAAATTGTCGGTGACATAGCTTTGAAGAGGCTTTTGCAGCTTGCCTTTTGTTACCTTCGCCAGATCATCCCCGATGCGCCAGTAATAGAAGGGTAATGCCTCGCCCATATGGCCGATGATAATCTGCAGGTTCGGGTGGCGGTCAAACACGCCGCTGACGATCATGCGCAGGCACTGCAGGGCAACTTCCTGGTGCCACCCATAACCCGCACCGCTGAGAACCCTGCTGACAATCGGGTCACCCAGATCATCGTAATACAGATCCATCGCCTCTTTCGAGGCCCATCCCGGATGGATGTAGATCGGTACGCCTAATGTCTCGGCCATAGTCAGAACCGGTTCGAAATCCGGATGATCCAGAAACATTCCATTCACAGCGCCATAGGTCATCGTGCCAACGAACCCCAATTCGTTGACACATCGCTCAAGCTCGATTGCGGCTGCCTCAGGCGAGGTAAGCGGTAGCGCGGCGAAACCGCGAAACCGATCCGGATGGGCATCGATGTAGTCAGTCTTGATCTGGTCGTTCAGCCTTGTCGCATAGTCGATGCCCTGCTGACCAGGCACGAGTTGCGCACCCGGTGTCAGAGCCGACAGAACCATGATATTCAGCCCGGCCTCATCCATATGGGCCACGCGCCCCACGCCCACATCCATGATGTCAAAGGACGGAACACCCGGTGGGAATTTGATGTTGTTGAGTTGCATCATTTCCGGAGTGGCAAAATGCTCTTCAAGCCCGATCAGAGGCATGTCTTTGTCACGCTCGGCGACTTCCGCTGAGCCGATGGACCAGAGATCACTGTTTGCAAACGACACACCCGGCAGGGTCATAGCGCCCATTGCTGAAGCAGATAGCAAAAACTCACGTCGCTTGATCATTTGAATGTCATCCTTCCCAGCACGTCATGGCCTTCGATGCGATGCTTCACGACGGCTGCAACATGGCCCGCGACAACGGCTAGCATCGCGTAGGCGAGCCACCTGTGAAGGGTCGCCGTGGTCGTTTCGAGATTGTAGCCCCATAGCGCTTCTTTCGTCGGAAATATTTTTGGCATGCTGAGGCCGAACATAGTTGTGCCATGTCCACCAAAATCCGTTTCAGCCCATCCGATCAAGATAACCATCATTGGCAGAACGTAGAGCGCCAGATGGCCCAAGTGCGAGAGCAGTTTTTCCCAGTTCGCCAAAGCCGCCAACGGAGCGGGGGCCGGTGTGACAAACCGAAGAGCAATGCGCAGCACGATAAGGAACAGCAGCAAGACGCCCATGGAGATGTGAATTGAGAATAAGGCTTCCTGTATCGCGGAGTCATCCGGTACCAGCTTGGTCATCGTGTACCCACAAGCCCACATGAAGGCGAAACAAATCGCTATAAGCCAGTGTAGAACCCGAGTGGAAAAACTGTAGCGTTCCATATTAGCCACCCTTTCTTTGAAGCTGCTCAGCGAGATGCTGCAGACCGGGTGAGCATTCAAGAACGGACGCTGGAGCGGTCGCCGACCTGCGCTAAAGGTATGGGTTCATTCGCGAACGGTCGGGGCTCGACCATTCGCGATGGGAGCGCTAGATACTCAACATGAAGTTGGATCAAGTTGCTGTCTCTGCTGGGCTTATCAGAAAGGTTCTGCTTGCCGCTCTAATCGGGGCGGGCTTCATATTGGTTCTCGAACCAACCCATACGGAAAACGTGCCCATACTGGCGGCTTTTGCGCTATGGTTTACCCATCTGTTCTTGGCTGCTGCGCTCTTTTTGACGGGCGTTTTGGTGCTGCAACGATTCAGATGTCCCGACCCGATCCCGGCAATCGCCTCTGGACTTGTTTTGCCAATACCTTTCGCTGTGGGATCTCTCGTCCTGGACTATGGTTTCGGCAATGCCGATGATGACCTGCAAGCGGCTGGAACACCCATTTCTGTTTTCCTGAATGAAATCGTCACAATTACTCCGCTCGCTTTGGCGGTAGCGGTGGCAATGACATTTCTTCTTCGCCGAAGTCCATCAGATGAAAGCGCTCTTCAGACCGAAGGGCAACCAAAGGAATTTTCCCCATCATTGAAGCAACTCATACACAACGTACCGAGCGCTCTTGGAGATGACATCATTCACCTTCACGCGCAGGACCACTACGTGGAAATCGTTACCACCGAAGGACGCGCATTGCTTTCAGAGCAGTTCGGCGATTGTTTGGAAAAGCTGGAAAACCTGAACGGAATTCAATGCCACAGATCTCACTGGATCAGCTTGGCGCATGTCGACAGTGTTTCGCGAAAAGGTAGCGCATACACCTGCAAAATGAGCAATGGCGATCAGGTTCCTGTCAGTCGGAGGCGATACGCAGAACTGCGCGACAAAGTCGATGCTGCTTTCACCAATGCCCGAAGGCAGTGATGTACAACTGGAAACGAACGGCTCTTCTTGAATCTCTCAACGCCGGTCGGCGGTGGCAAATGAAGATGAGCGCAACCGAACCACTCTCGCATTATGAGTGTTGAAATATCGGCTCTCGCTGCTTGTTCAATCGTGCTTTTTGGAAGATGCTGGCATGATGCCAAAAACTAACAAATAGCTGTCTCGGTATCTTAACTTGCCAGGATTGAGAGGAACTTATGTACACTCGACGGAGCGCTTTAAAACTCGGGATTGCATCTTTTCTGGCATCACTTGGCTCTGGCGTCCATTCGCAGGACCTCGATGATACTACAGTCATCGTCATAGGTGCCGGCATCTCTGGTCTCGCTGCGGGTCAGGAACTCTTGAGACACGGCGCAAAAGTGATCGTATTGGAAGCTGGGGACTATGCTGGTGGACGTATTCGAACCGATATGTCCATGGGTGTTCCATTTGAATACGGGGCAGGCTGGATACATGGGCCAAGTTCTGCAAACCCTATTCAGAAGCTTGCGGCGCAGATCAAAGCACCGACCTTTCTAACCGATGACAACAGTCTTGAAGTTTTCGGACCGGATGGCACCCCACTGACGGACGCAGAGTATCAGCACATCGATGACACATACGAACGTCTGTTGCGCAAGCTGTATCTGCGCGTTTGGAACAGGGACACAAAAAGCATCAAGGAGGCCATCGCCGACTTGGAACCCGAGGTGCTGAATGACCCTCTGGGCCGGTGGTTGCTCTCTGCCTTTGTTGAATTTGATATTGGCGCGGGGATCGAGGATATCTCTGCCGCCAATGCCTTTGCAGATACGGCCTTTGAAGGCGACGATGTCATTTTCACCGAAGGGTATGACACGATCTTGGCTCCGCTGATGAGCGGACTGGACATTCGACTAAGTACCCCGGTCAACCGCATTGCATACGGCGATGACGGTGTGACCGTGAACGGCATCCCGGCTGACTATGCCATTTGTTCGGTTCCTCTGGGTGTGTTGAAAACCAACGCTATTGAGTTTGACCCACCTCTTCCGACTGACCTGCAAGTGGCAATTGACAAGCTTGGCTTTGGCTCGGTGACGAAGATTGCCCTGAGATTTGACAAGGCCTTCTGGGACGAAAAGACCCAGTATTTTGGGATCGTAACTGAGCCAAAGGGACGGTGGAACTATTGGCTAAACTACCGGACGTTCAGTGAAGAAAACGTTTTGCTTGGTTTGTCTTTTGGCAGTTACGCCCCCATTGCGGATCGAATGAGTCAATCGGAGATGACTGAAGACGCCTTGGCGGTTCTGCGGTCGGTTTGGGGAGAGCATGTAGTCGAACCGAATACCGTTCTGAGCACACATTGGTCTGAGTACCCCAATTTTCGAGGGGCTTATTCTTATCCGCAAACCGGCGGGTCAACCGAACAATTTGAAGTCTTTGGTGAACCTGTAGCTGAACGGCTTTTCTTTGCTGGTGAGCACACGATATTTGATTATCACAGCACAACGCATGGAGCGTTATTGTCAGGCCGGCACGTTGCGACCCGTATCATTGAAAACTAAAATGCAGACCTTCAGATGCAGTGCGGCATTCGGCAAAAAAGGGTTCACTGCCGCAATTCGTTGCCGTTGCGTCAACTGGTCGGACGAGCCAAGAATTATCGTTGGTTCCACTTCAGTCTTTCTCTCGTAGAGCAGGTTACGGACCACACACCCCAGACGTTCAGCATCAGGTGGAAAATGATAAGTGAGCGGACAAAACGAACATTAGAAAGTTAGGAGCAAAACCTTCTCCACTCTGTAGCAAAGCCAATGGATGTTTCGTTGCTCTTGGCTCTACGTGCGTGGTGCGTTTTGGCGTAGATCGGAACGCTTAAAAAATCCGCTGTTCACTATGGGCACCAAGAATATGTGGCTTGCCAGCAGTCCACGTCCGCATTCGCAACCCTTTGGCTATCGGATGATTTCCTCTGCCTTGAACGGGACCAAGCTTTCACGGAACTGTTCGATGAATTCAAGCGTCACAAGTGACGGTTGCTTCAAGATCGGGCGCACAAGCGAGAGTGTATGTGACAAGATTGGCTTGAACGGCCGATAGCTCAACCCGCGTGCCGCATACTGGATGGCGTCCAACTCACTTACCACAGACACCCCCACACCTTTAACCGCCAACTCGCAGGCCGCTGTGAACTGCCTGACCTCGATGTGGGAGTTCAATTTGACATTGGCGTTTTGAAACGCTTTTGAGAGGCGCCCAAAAAAGTCGCTGTCGCGACGTGTGTGAATAATCTTGGCATTTGCAAGATCATGCGGTGTGATCTCGCAGAGGTTTTCCAACTCATGCCCAGTAGGAAACACGCATACTGTGCGAACATCGATGTTTCTGCTTTCAACAGCCGGATGACCGTTAAAGCTGTCAGTGATACCGAAATCATACTGCTCACCGATCATCCACTCGAGAATACGCTCTGGTCTGTCTGGCTCGATTGTCATGGTGACACCGGGTCGATCCTCCAAAAACTCGGCGACGACGTTGGGAAGATGGCTGGTAGCGAACCCAGGCAAGCAAGCGACTCGGATGTGCCCGGCCTTGCGCTGTGTGATGTCCTGACTGACATCAGAGATCTGTTTCATGAGTTCCAGAACTCGCTCTACGCTGGGCTGTAGATAGCGGACCTCCTGTGTTGGCACCAAACGACCCTTGCTCCGGTCAAAAAGTTGAAACCCAAGCGATTTTTCCAAATCTGATAGCAGTCTGCTGACAGCAGGTTGACTGACCCCAAGTTCTGCCGCCGCCCCGGTCACCGAACCACTGGTGGTCACAGCCATAAGCGCTTCTAGTTGTCTAATTCTCAAGATTTGGCTCATGATTGGTTCCGATTTCCGGTGCGTCCCGCCACTATATAATATAATGTTATGTTTTTTGCCAATAATAAGGTCTTGAATTATATTCTGCCATCAGTAACGTCGATGGGATAATAAGCCCACCAGATGCGCCATGCACTTGGTGTTAGTGAACGCATCAATTTGATGCATGGGAGGAATCATGAATAAGCAATTTCTCGGCGCTCTCGCCGTAACTACTGCGTTGTCCCCCGTGGCGGCGATGGCGCAGACCGAAGTTCAGTTCTGGCATGCGTTTACCGGTCGACTGGGTGATCTTGTGAAAGCCCAGGTTGAAGAGTTCAACGCCAGCCAGGATGAGTTCGTCATAGTCGAGAGCCACAAGGGCAACTACTCGGAAACTCTGAACGCAGGCATCGCGGCATTTCGCGCAGGTGAGCAGCCGCATATCCTGATGGTTTTCGAGGTTGGCACTGCAACGATGATGTCGGCGGAAGGTGCGATCAAACCAGTTCACGAAGTGATGGCCGAAAGCGGTGCGTCCTTTGATCCTGACGCCTATATCGGCGCCGTCAAAGGGTATTATACGACCACAGATGGCGACATGCTGTCCCTGCCCTTCAACTCTTCGACGCCGGTTTTGTGGGTCAACCGCAACGCCATGGAAGCGGCGGGTGTCGATCCTGATACAGACCTGTCCACTTGGGAAAAAGTCGGTGACGTACTTGAACAGCTGAAAGCCGGTGGTGAAGACTGTCCGCTGGTGACCGCATGGCAAAGCTGGATCCACCTTGAGAACCTGTCAGCCTACCACGATGTTCCATTTGCGTCGCAAGACAACGGCTTTGCCGGACTGGATACCGAGTTGATGCTGAACGGTCCGACCCAAGTTGCACACCTGACTGCAATGGGTGACTGGGCCAAAGACGGAAAGTTCATCTACACAGGTCGCAGAAACGAAGGTGGCGCGAACTTCCGCGCTGGCGAATGCGCCTTGTTCACCGAAAGCTCGGCAGGGTATGCCGGGATCAGCTCAGAAGCGGAGTTCGACTTTGATGTACGCCCGCTGCCCTATTGGGAATCGGCCGTGAGCGAGCCACAGAACACCATCATTGGTGGCGCTTCGCTGTGGGTGATGGAAGGTCATGACCCCGAAGAGTACAAGGGCGTCGGAGAGTTCCTGAGCTTCCTGTCATCACCTGATGTACAAGCGGCCTGGCACCAGAACACCGGTTATCTTCCGATCACCTCAGAAGCTGGTGAGGTTACTCGTGCCGCAGGTTTTTACGATGAAAACCCGGGCACCGACATCGCAGTCATTCAAATGACAGCGAAAGAACCAACCGCAAACTCGAAAGGCCTGCGTCTGGGATCGTTCGATCAGATTCGTGGCATCATTGACGAAGAACTTGAGGCCGTCTGGTCCGGTGAGAAGACCGCTCAGGAAGCGATGGACAGCGCGAAAGAGCGCGGTGACGCGCTGCTGCGCCGTTTCGAATCCGCCAATCAATAAGTCGTAATTCGATGCGGGCCTTTTCAGGGCCCGCATTTTCTTTTTTCAGTGGACTATCAGGATGGAAAAACGCGTTACCTTTCGCGGCTGGCTTTTGCCATTGGCGCTGATCGCCCCGCAGGTCATCATTTCCGCTGTATTCTTTTTCTATCCGGCTGGGCAGGCTGTTTGGCAATCTCTGTTCATACCTGACCCTTTTGGGCTGTCGTCCCAATTCGTGGGGCTCGGCAACTTTGAGTTCCTGCTGAGCGATAAGTTTTACCGCGCATCGTTTGTGACAACTGCAGTGTTTTCAACGCTCGTAACTCTGTGCTCAATGATCCCGGCTTTGTTTCTGGCGGTCATTGCGGATCGCCTGATCAAGGGATCGGGGGTCTATCGGACGCTGCTGATCTGGCCCTATGCCGTTGCCCCCGCCGTGGCCGGTGTCCTGTGGCTGTTCATGTTCAACACGCGTGTTGGTGTCGTTTCATGGTACCTCGGCCAGCTTGGCTATGACTGGAACCACGTGCTGAACGGCACCGAAGCCATGGGTCTGGTGGTTGTTGCATCGGCCTGGGGGCGTATTAGCTATAACTTCCTGTTCTTTTTCGCGGCACTGCAATCGGTCCCAAGGTCGGTAATCGAGGCTGCGGCGATTGACGGTGCGCGCTTCTGGCGCCGGTTCTTCACGATCGTGCTGCCGCTTTTGTCACCAACCGCGTTCTTCCTGTTGGTGGTCAATGTCGTCTATGCCTTCTTTGAAACTTTCGGAGTGATACACACGATTACCGGCGGTGGGCCACAACAGGCGACGACCATTCTGGTCTACAAGGTCTTCTCGGATGGGTTCGTCGGACAGGACCTCGGTTCATCTTCGGCACAATCAGTCATCCTTCTGATCGTTGTCGGCCTGCTGACCGTCATTCAATTCAAATACGTGGAAAAAAGGGTGCACTACTGATGGCAGCCCAACAACACGGAATGGTCGAAAAACGCGGTATGGGGATCTGGCTGACCCATGCCATGATGATCCTTGGTGTATTAGTGATCTTTTTCCCGATCTGGCTGGCGTTCGTGGCATCGACGGTGACCCAGCCGGAAATCGTATCGCCACCCATGCCAATTCTTCCCGGCGATCAGTTTTGGGAAAACTACAAGGCCGCGCTGTTTTCTGGTGTGAACGTCCCTGTCGCCACGATGCTGTTCAACAGCCTCGTAATGGCGATTGGGATTGCGGTGGGCAAAATCGTGATCTCACTGCTTTCTGCCTTTGCGATTGTCTACTTTCGCTTTCCCGGGCGAACAACGTTCTTTTGGCTGATCTTCCTGACGCTCATGTTGCCGGTTGAAGTTCGTATCGTTCCGACGTTCGAGGTCGTTGCCGGGTTCGGCATGCTCAACAGCTACTATGGGCTTATCTTCCCCTTGATCGCCTCTGCCACGGCGACGTTTCTGTTCCGTCAGTTCTTTCTAACGATCCCAGATGAACTGGCCGAAGCTGCTCGAGTAGATGGAGCCCGTCCGATGCGGTTCTTCATTGATATCGTGGTGCCCATGAGCCGGACCAACATCGCGGCGTTGTTCGTGATCCTGTTCATCTATGGGTGGAACCAATATCTCTGGCCGCTTTTGATCACCACCGACCCCGAAATGAACACCATCGTGATGGGTATCAAACAGATGTTCCCCTCCGGTGATGATGTGGCCGAATGGCCTGTCATTATGGCGACGTCCATTCTGGCAATGATCCCGCCGGTCATCGTGGTTGTGTCGATGCAAAAGCTCTTTGTCCGCGGCCTTGTCGATAGCGAGAAGTAAGAAATGGCAACAGTAACCCTTGAGAATGTCAAAAAGAGCTTCGGCCCAACCGACGTCATCCATGGCATCGACATAGATATCGCGGACGGTGAGTTCATCGTAATTGTTGGGCCGTCGGGCTGCGGGAAATCCACGCTACTCCGGATGGTTGCAGGTCTGGAAACCGTAACTGCGGGAGAAATCCGGATCGGAGAGGAACGGGCTAACGACAAGGAACCGATGGATCGCGATATCGCGATGGTGTTTCAGAACTATGCGCTCTACCCACATATGTCCGTGCGCCAGAACATGGGATATGGCCTCAAAATCGCCAAGTTACCCAAGGCTGAGATCGATCAAAAAGTGACCGAAGCTGCCAAGCTGTTGCAGCTGGAACCCTTACTGGATCGTAAGCCCAGACAGCTGTCAGGTGGCCAGCGTCAGCGCGTGGCGATGGGCCGGGCTATTGTACGTGAGCCAGCGGTCTTCCTGTTTGATGAGCCGCTTTCGAACCTCGACGCCAAATTACGGGTTCAAATGCGTCTGGAAATCCGTGAACTTCAGGAAAAGCTGGGGATCACTGCGCTATATGTCACCCATGATCAGGTCGAGGCCATGACAATGGCTGACAGAATGATCGTCATGAACGGCGGTATCGCCGAACAGATTGGCACACCGCTTGAGGTTTATGAAACACCGAGAACTCTGTTCGCTGCGCAGTTCATCGGCAGCCCCGCGATGAACGTGTTTGACGCCCAGCGTGAAAACGGGACGATCAAAATCGGCGACATTAAGGTTGGTCCATCTGCGGGTCCTGATACCAAGTTAAAACTGGGGATACGACCAGAGCATCTGTTGTTGGATGATAACGGTCCGCTAGAAGCGGCGATTCAGATGGCAGAACCGTTGGGAGCAAACACTCTGCTGCACGGTCAACTTGCGGGCGTCGGCGGAGCGATCACGATAAGCCTTCCGGGCGTCCATCCGATCGAAGGCCGACATCCGAACATACGATTTTCGGTCGCCTCAGAGCACATGCATCTGTTTGACCAATCAACCGGCGAAAGATTGGAAAGTTGATGGCGTTTCCTCAGGTCGAGGCCTTTCGTGGCGGTAACAACCTTATCCGGGTTGTGGGTCATCGAGGGGCGCGAGGCGTTTTGCCGGAAAACAGCATGATTGGCTTTGACTTTTCGCTTTCCATCGGCGTTCCGCTTCTTGAATTTGATGTCGTCCTGACGGCTGATGACGTACCGGTCATAACCCACAACCATCGGCTACACGCACCGAGCTTTCGCGACGCAGATGGCCTGTTTCTCATCGGCGAGGAGCCGAAGGTTTCGTCACTGACCTTCGAGCAAATCCGGCAATTCGATATCGGGCGGTTGGATGGGCATTCGGCGTACGGTCGTCGTTTTCCGGATCAGGCTCAACTGGACGGCGTTCATGTGCCAAGGCTGCTGGATCTGCTCAATTTGATCGATGATCCCAAATACGGCGATGCCTATCTGATGCTCGAACTGAAATCGGATCCTGACCTGGCTCACGATGCGCCTTACAGAGAGAACTTTGTCGGACGAGTTCTTCAGGAAGTTCGTGACAAGGGTCTGTCATCGCGCGCGGTATTGCACAGTTTCGACTGGAATCTGTTGGAGGAATGCCAGCGACAAGCCCCTGACATGCCGTCTTCTTATCTTACCCAGCTTCCGGAAAATGCGGACGATGTTGGCGAAGATTCCTCGAAAGCTGTCTGTCCGGACTTTCGCGGCCGTCGCGATGAAATTCCATCGCTGGTCAAACAAGCCGGCGGTTCGCTTTGGTGCCCATACTATGCGGATGTAACAGCAGAAAATGTGGCACTTGCAAAAGAGCTGGGCCTGTGTGTTGCCGTGTGGACGGTCAATGAGTACGAAGAGATAGGTAGGATGATCGACCTTCGCGTGGACGCAATCGTATCTGACTATCCTGGACGGGTTCAAAGGCAACTGTCGGATTTAGGCATAGGTTGGCACGTCACTCACCAGTGATTTTTACGTCATAATTATCCGACGCCAATCATGTTTCTTCCAGTCTCGGCCAGAAAGGAACAACCGCGTCACTACTTCGATCTGCCTTGTTAGAGGAAATGCATAGAGACTCGTCGGAGTTCGCCACGTGGAAGATCGGCAGAAACGGGCGGACTTCCCATCTGATCTCTAATTCCGTGACGCAACTCCAGACCGTGCCCAAATTTTCAGAAGTGTGACCCGCGTCACTGACACACGCGTTGGAACCGGCAATACTGAGGGCATTAGTTGATTGCGCTTGAATATATTACAAAGCGCAGATTTTCATTATCCTCCCTGTGGACTGGGGCGCGCTGTTGAAAGGCGCGCCCTTTTTTAGTTCGGCGGCTCGTTTTCGATTTCGCGGATTTGGCCCGCACACCGACGATAGCAATCAGCCCAATCTGTGGGGCGCGCAAATACTGGGCCAGTTGTTTTGATGAATTGACCGTGCAGCAACGTATGCCGCCAACGGGCCTAACTTGGTGTCTTTTCTCAAAACCTTGACGTGCCAGCGCAATAAATCTGAGCCGCAGGTTGCCAAATTGAGTGCACACACAGCGTGTCAAACACACTCAACTGAAAGGAGCCAAACGATGAAAAAGATAATGATAGCAACCGCTACGATGTTCGCCCTTGTTACAAGTGCTGGAATGTCCATGGCGCATCCATCATTTGGCCACGCAGCATTGGGCGGAGGTGAGTTGTCCCGTCCGAACCTGAGCGCCCACCTGGAATCGAACGAAACATTCGGGACCGAATTGCCGGTTGCGGGGCTGGGCGGGGCCGACTGGAGTGCAGTTAATGGAGACTCCGAGGCAGCCATCAACAGAGAATTTGAACCGGGTCTTAGTGCGGTGCCACTGGGTTCCATATGCAGCGAGATTCCTCCCCACCAAAAACACCATAGCAAATATTCGCCATGCTATTGATCCAAGGAGGGCTTTTCGTTGCAGTCTTGGTGAAGTCCCCCGGAATTGTGACGAAAGCTCCACGGCTTCTTACCTGATCTCGGTTTCCATGACGAAACGCCAGAACATGCTCAAACTCACCGTCTCAGACGAATTGGAGCAACCTGAGATCGCTCTAAGCCGTGCGAACACTGCCTGGAGAGTGGCCCGTCCAAGTCTTGTAGGCATTGGTAAAGGCTGCCTGATCAGAATAGCCCAGCGCAAAAGCAATCTCGGAAAGACTTAGCTTGGGGTCATCAAGATACTGCTCTGCCAGCCTTGCACGAATGTCCTTTAGCAGCTGCTTGTAGGTTGTGCCTTCTTTGGCAAGTTTACGACCAAGTGTACTGATACTCATCCCAAGCGTCTTGGCAATTTCATCTTGTGTCGGAGCATTGAATGACAGTCGCGAAGTTATCTCACCCTGAACCATCGAACTTGTTTCACCGATGACTGGCGTTAACTCCTTCATCAGGTTTTGCACATGCGTTTCAAGATGCATAAGCAATGCGGGGTCCGTATCCTTGATCGGAACAGCCATCACCGCCTTGTCAAACAGGATACCTGGAACGCGTTGGCCCTGTTTGACATTAACCGATAGTGCACTGGAAATCTGTATTTGCTTTTCTTCGGTCAATTTATGCGGAAACCGTATCTCAAGCACAGGCAATGCTGTCTCAGCTGCGATTTGAAGACTGGTCAAGAAAGCGGAAACTCGAAACTCATTGTGAGCACCATCCGCGTGCAAAAGCTGGGCAACGGAATCTATTTCCAGAAACATGCCGCGATCGTCTTCATAGAATGACAGTTTGGCAAAACCCCGAGCCAAGCGAGCGTAGTTCACGGCCTTCTCGATTGCCTCGCCAACGGTCGGAGAATTCAGAACGACATAGCTGAGAAGTGTTGTTTTTCTCGGGTTGAAGGTTGTCCCTGCAGAGATGGGAAACAGGGGGTCTCCGGTCTCAGCGATAGCGAGTTCCAGGAGGCGGAGTTCATTCCGAACGTCGACAAAATTCGGGGGAGTTTCGTGAATATCAACGGGTAGGTTGGACGATTTCAGCAGCGCAACAATATCTAAACCACGGTTGTCCAGAAGCTTGGCTATGTGATGTACACCAAAACCTGGAACATTCCAGGATTGGCTATCAGAACTAGTTTGGTTTTCATTCACGTTGACATACCGCCCGAAATTGATGCGCCCTGTGAAACCGGGGCGTTTGTGTTTTGGGCAATAATAGACAGGGTGCAAAAGCTATGCCAAGCAATCGTTTGGCTGCTACCAAGGGGCTAGCCGCAGAGAACGGAAGCGGTGAGCCCCAAACTGACGCGCGCCGCGCGACCCACAAATGATCGCGAAGCGCATACTGCGACCGCAGGCTATCGTGGTTACGGATGTTGTCTGACCTGCAAAATCACAGCGTCATGCCCCACTGCAGCCCTACTTTCCAGACATCCGCAACATCAAATCGATAAAGGCACGTTCAATTGGCTAGGGCTCTACCGTCCCGATAGTCGCAGTTTTTTGCCGCAGTTATCTGGTAGTAAAATGTGGGGCCAACGTTACCATTTGGCCCCACAAGCATGCCTCATACCCAGCCCATCTTGTAGTGATGATGGTCAAACGTCAGGTGTTGCCCACAACCTGCCAGACCGGGGCGGTAATGGCGGTAGAGCGCCCGCCAATAGGGCTGAATGGCAACGCCTTCATCCTGAATCAGTTTTTGGATTTTTGCCATGACTTCACGGCGCTGATCCGCATCAGCAATCGCCAGCGCCTGATCTAGCAAAGCGTCGAACTCCTTGTTTTCCCAACCGAACTCGTTCCAAGCCTCGCCTGAACGATAGGCCACGTTCAGAATTTGTACGGCAAGAGCCCTGTGGTTCCAGTTTGTGGCCGAGAACGGGTACTTGGTCCAGTCGTTCCAGAAAGTGGAGCCCGGAAGCACTGTCCGCTTTACTTTGATGCCGGCATCACGCAACTGGGCCGCTACCGCGTCGCAGGTGTTTTTACGCCAGTCATCGTCAATTGAGATCAGCTCGTGCTCGAAATCAGCAATCCCGGCTTCGTTCATTAGCTGCAGGGCTTTGGCCGGGTTGAATTCCGGTGGTGGCAGTTCGGCATAGGCCGGATGCACAGGCGCGACGTGGTGATTTTCAGCAGGTGCCCCAAAATTGTTGTAGCCCAGCTCGAGGCAAACAGCATTGTCTACCGCCAATGCCAGCGCGCGCCGCACCCGGACATCTTCATAGGGACGTTCGCCGTCAACCTCGGCCAGTTGGTTAGGTCGAACCACTAGGGTCGAGGCGGTGACCACCTCAGATTTCTCCAGCCCCAGATCGTCTAGGATGGAGATATACTCGCCCACTGACTCATGGAGCATGTCAACTTCTTCAGCGTCGATTGCTGCAAGCCAAGCCGAAGGGTCCGTGCCAAAATCCAGATATTCGATGCGATCCAGGTATGGGCCACCATAAACTTCTGTCCCCCACCAGACATGATCCGGGACGCGCTCCAGAACACATTTCTCACCTACCGCGAGCTCGGCAATTTTGTATGGGCCCGTACCTATATTGTTCAACAGATCGTTGGTGTTGAACCCCGAGTGGATAATCTGCGCTGGATAATCCGCCATGGCCGGGATCAGTGAAATGTCGGGACGCGGCAAGATCAGTTTGAGGGTCAGATCATCGACCACTTGAATGCTGTTCTGAACGGCCTTTTCGGTTTCCTTGTCCACCAGCGTTGCCATGCGACCGGCCATCGAATTGCCCTCTACCGTCTTGTCGCACCAGCCTTCGATATTGCGAGCCACATCAGTGGCAGTAAAAGGGTCGCCGTTATGCCATGTCACGCCGGGACGAACCTTGAGCGTGTATTCCGTTGCGGTGTCATTCACCTCCCAACTGTCCAGCAACATTCCCCGGAACGACCCGTCATTGTTGTATTCGACAAGATACTCAAATGTTCCACGGGTCATGTTCCCGATCTGGGACCAGTCGTAAACGCGAGGCTCTTTCAGCCCTTTGACATCCATTTGTATCCGCAAAGTACCGCCCTGTTGAGGCGTTGCCTCTTGTGCATATGCCGGGCTGGCTTCGCCCAACAGGCCATAGGCAGCACCAACGCTGAGACCAAGTGCGGTGGAACGGGCAAGAAATTCGCGCCTTGTGATTTTTCCGTCGCGCAATTCGCAAGCGTGCATTTCCGCGGCGGGGTGCACATCTCGCTTTGTTTGATTTGAGTTCATAGGAAGCTCCCTGTGTTGGTTGAGCAGGCACGTTTCAGTAAGTGGCAAGAGATGGTCCACCTGCCTGCGCGGCAGCTGGGAATTCACGCGCCATTCGCTCAATAAAGTTCTGTTTTCTTGCGCTATATTTCGGATCGAAGAACAGGTTGATATGTTCACCCGGGTCGTTGAGCAGGTGGAACAACTCTCCCCACTCCGGGTTCTCGGGATAGATCGTGATACGCCAATCACCTGTCATGAGGGTCTGGTTGTAGGTGTCCATGCGGGTACGTGGATGATATTCGGCAAACAGCTCCGACCGGGCGGGCGCATCTCGATCCGACAGCAGGGGCTGAAACGAGTGCCCGTCCGTCGGCTGTGACCGAAGCCCGATGTAGTCCTGCAGTGTCGCGCGCAAATCCAGATGGCTGGTAATGGTGTTCCGTTCACCTGGCGCAATACCGGGGCCCGCCATGATCAGTGGAACATGGAGAAGCGATCTGTAAGGGCTCGGGCCTTTGCGGATCAGACCGTGATCGCCCAGCAGCTCTCCGTGATCTGACGTGAATATTATCAGCGTGTCTTCTGCCAGCCCACTTGCCTCGAGTTGGGCCATCAAACGACCAATGCAGTTGTCAATCATCGACACCATTCCATAGGTGTGGGCGATAGCTTGACGCAGCGAGGTTTCGGAAAACCGCTGCGTTGTCTGCATGAACCCCTGCTCGCGTGGCGGGCCTGGGTTGCGCAGGAACTCCACATAACTCTTGCCTGTTTCCTCGCGGTCACCATCCAGTATGTAGGACGGCATGTCAGACAGTTCGTTCGGCCTCAGTGCCGGGGCGGGCACGTCGTTCGGGTCGTACATGTCACACCAAGGCGCAGGCGGTGAGAACGGATGATGCGGGTCGGGATAAGAGACAAACAGGAAAAAGGGCTGCTCTTTGTCCTGATCCCGCACGAAATCGCACGTCCGATCGGTGATCCAGGTATTGTAATGAAGCTCGGATGGGATCGCGGATTTCCAGACCTCATCCATATCTCCGGCTTGCGGTTCCAGCGCGTTTTCCGGCAGATATAGCGCCGCGGCGTCCGGTGCGGTCTCGTTCAGCCATTGCGCATAGTGGCCGCCTTCGGTGGCGCTTACGGATTCACCGATCAGGATATCCACCGTATCGAACCCGTAGAACGGGCCATTCCAACCGTCGCTTTCCGGCAGTTTCCAAAACGCGTTCGAATCTGGCATAGCGTGTTCGAGCCCGGCCAGGATGGGTTGGAAGTGAAATTTACCGACCCCATGCGTCCGATAGCTCGATTCTTTCAGGTCATGGGTGATCAGAGGTAAGTCACCGGGCAAGGCCACTCCGTTGCGGGTCAGACCATGATTGCGGGCGTAGAGGCCGGAAAACAATGTCGAACGGCTTGGCGAACAGATCTGGTGCGGGGTGAAATGCTGACGAAACACCGCCCCGCGCGCGGCCAGAGCATCGATGTTCGGAGTATTGACGACAGGGTTTCCAGTGCAGCCTAAGCTGTCGGCTCTCTGCTGATCGGTCATGATCAGGATGATATTTTTTGGCATCGATATCGCCCGCGTTAGATAGTCAAAAAAAGCGTAGCGACGTTACTGCATTCAGAAAAATACTATTAATTGCCTCTGATATTTGCAAAACAAATACCATGTTTACGCAGAAGCAGTTAGCCGTGTTCAGGGCGGTCATGCAGACCGGATCCGTCTCAGCAGCCGGGCGAAGAATGAACCTGTCCCAGCCCAGTGTCAGCCGAATCCTCGGCGACTTGGAGAGGCAGTTTGGCGTGCCCTTGTTCCAGAGGAAAAGCAAAGGCGTTTCTCCGACACCAGAAGCTGAAGCCTTCCTCGAAGAAGTCGAACGAAATTACCTCGTTTTGACAAATCTGGAAGAGGCTGCCGCACAGATCGCCCGAAAGGAACGAGGGACCTTGTCGATCGCGACCATAACGGCGGCATCGCTGGAAATTGTGCCCAGCGCCCTTGCCCGGCTTCAGGTCGCCGAGAAAAACATCAAAGTGGTATGGCAGGTGAAGTCCTCGAAATGGGTGCTGGATTTCGCTCGTTCTGGAACACTCAGAACCGGCTTTGCGAATGTCTTGCATATGCCATCCGGTATGAAGGTTCTTCACGAAGGCACACTACCCCACATGTGCCTTGTGCCTGCTGACCATCCGCTTGGTGCGCAACGAACCCCTTTGTCGCTACGCGATCTGCGCCCTTATCCGATCATTGGATTGTTGGGGCAAGTCGCGGATGAGTTAGCGGTGCGCAACGTGGGTGCAAATATCCACTCACCCTTGACCGCCGAGACATCGCTGGCCGCAATTTCCATCAGCCAGCACTGCGGCGGCCTCCCAATAGTAGATGCGTTTACAGCCCATTACTGGCATCAGAACCATGACGGGCAACCCCGTATTGTCGAAGATTTGCCGGACTACAGGTTTGCGGTATTCGAGCCTTTGGGCACTAGCGCGTCGCTGATAGATCGCGAATTCCAAATCTACCTAATTGAAGAGGTCGAAAAAATCCAAGCATGGCTCAGTAGCTTCAACTGTCAGCATCGGACTCGTTGAAAAAAAAACGAAAGCTAGCCAGACCAAATCACAAAATTCTTGGAACAACCGCAACAAGTGAACGCTTTTGGAGAGGATGCAACAAACTTGCTCGGATGGTTTCTGGGATTCAAGTCTACCCGCCTGAAATCTCAACGGTGAGAAAGGCGTTGATAAGTTGGTTTAGAAACAACTGGCGATCAGCTCGAAAACAAATTCTGCTCACAAAGGCTTCGCGGCGTTGATCGCAATCCGGTTTCCTTCGCTGTCTTCGATTTCAGCTACATAATCGCCGTCCCCAATGTCTGTCTTTGGGTACAGTAACTTTGCACCTTCGGATTCGGATCGTCGCAAGGCTTCGTCGATATCGTCCACAGCGAAATAGAGAATGCAGCCCGTTTGCGATGGTTTGTAAACATCACCTTTCGCCAAGGCTCCACTTACTCCAGCCTGATCGTCCGAACGGGGAAAGAACGCCATCTCATATCCGTCGACCATTTGACGATTGAGCTCAAGTCCGAAAACGCGCTGGTAGAATTCGATTGCTCGATCCATGTCCGCAACCGGTATTTCGAAATGGCATACCGGATTGGTCATATGCTGTTCCCCTCGAAAAGTAGGGCAAGACTACCCCCAATGGCCGGACAAAGTCACGCAACCGAATGCGTAGCGAATGAGCCGTATGCATGATCGAAGCATGCCTGAAAGGGAAGCATTCTTGAAACCAGCGAAACCCAAAGACTGGTTTGCTAAGCATAACAGATCTTGTCCATTGACCAGGCCGCTAACCGCAAATTGGACCAAGCGGCCGATCAACCGCCGACCGGGGTCAGCGGTTGAAGTGTTTTACGCAGTTCCTAAGCGGCGACCTGTGCCACGGGTAATTTACGTGGGTATGGGTCGCCTTGCTTGTACGATCCCGCCGCGGTGAACAGAACGTCGGTCGATGAGTTCAAACCGGTTTCTGCAGAGTCTTGCAGAACACCGATGATGAAGCCGATGCTAACCACCTGCATGGCCGTGGCGTTGTCGATGCCAAACAAGCTGGTAGCCATTGGGATCAACAGCAGTGACCCCCCTGCTACGCCCGAAGCCCCAGTAGCGGCAATCGAGGCAATGATGCTCAGGAACAGAGCCGAGAGGAAATCAACCTGAATGCCCATTGTATTAACGGTTGCCAGCGTCATGACTGTGATGGTTATTGCGGCGCCGGCCATGTTGATCGTCGCGCCGATTGGGATAGTGACCGAATAGGTCTCTTCATCCAGATTCATGCGGCGGCAAAGTTCCATGTTTACCGGAATATTGGCAGCTGAACTGCGCATGAAAAAAGCGGTAATTCCGGATTCCTTCAGGCAAGTGAAAACCAGCGGATAGGGGTTCTTGCGAATGCGGAGGAACACAATCAGAGGATTCACAACCAACGCCATGAAGATCATGCAGCCAATCAACAAAGCCAACAGTTGGCCGTAACTCGCAAGTGTCGCAAAGCCGGTATCAGCTATCGTCGAAGCCACGATACCGAAGATACCAATTGGGGCCACCCGGATTATTGCTGCAACGATCTTGGTGATTGCGCCATCCAGATCCGACATCAGGGTCTTGGTCGAGGCGCTGGCGTGGCGGAAGACCAGCCCAAGGCCAACAGCCCAGGCGAGAATGCCAATATAGTTAGCCGTTGCCAGCGCATTCACCGGATTATCCACAATTTTCAGCAGGATGTTCTTGACCACCTCAGCCAAACCGTCCGGGGCATCCAAAAGCTCCGGCGCACCCGTCAGATGCAATGTGACCGGAAACATGTAGCTGGCTGCAACAGCGACCAGTGCGGCTGCGAAGGTCCCGAGTATGTACAAAAGTACCACGGGGCCCATGCGCGCCTCGCTGTCCTTTTTGTGGTTTGTGATCGCAGCACAAACAAGGATCAGCACCAGTACTGGCGCAACGGCCTTCAATGCGTCGACGAAGAAGTCGCCAAGCAGGCCAGCGGCGGAACCGGCAGCAGGCCAAAGAGTGGCGAGAAGTGCACCGGCTACAAGACCGATGCAAATTTGAGTAACCAGGCTACCGCGCAGAATAAAATTCATGGGAACCATCCAGTTTGAATAGGGGCCTGGCGGGTGAAACTCACTCCCGAACAGGCACGATTAAAGTTGAAAGGCTGGTGGCTATTTGGGCGCTATGGAGTTGATTTAAACGTCTGAAGAAGGCTGAAGCTTTTGCAAGTCTTGGCTGAAGTAATTGTTTTTTGGATGAAAAAGCGTAATTTATGCTGTCCTTACAAAGTCTTACCCTACGTCAACTTGGTTGTACCACTAAATGACATCTAAATAATTCTTAATAACTTTCCCCAAGCGAAGGCTCTGTCTAACCACTCCTATCCGGCCATTGCGATCCAGTCACAAACACATAAAGCCATCGGCCACAATGGTCGGATGAGTTTCCGCATCGAAGATGTGTAAACCCTGCGGTCGAAACTCAGGTATCTGCCTGAATGCAACAGGCCAGATCGGCTCGATCTTCCAGTTTTCGAACTGCTCAATAACCCCAGCGGGCGGATCATGTTCAGGTTTTAGAACGGTGTGGTCTGTTTGGGCGATGCTGTCATTTTCCTTGTCTAGCCACCGGCCAAACTTCTGGAATAGAGGTACTTTCGCTTCACTAACGCGCACTATCGTAGCCAAAGGATGCAAGCTGGAAATGAATACCTGGCAACGCCCAACCAACCAGCCCGACTCGTTCAAACAGGTACCTTCAATACAAATCAAACCGCTTGATGGACCTCGATAATATTTCCCTCTGGGTCGTGAAAGAACACTTGGTGCCACTCTTTTGCGAAGGCGGTACCGTAGTCCGAGTAAGGAATTCGGTTGTCGTCCAGCAATTTTTTGAACGCCACGATGTCATCGGTACGAAATGCGATATGGCCACGTTCGACGGGGTTAATCGTCTCACCGTTCTTGAACGCAACTTCCAGGTTTTTTTCAGCCAGATGCATCTGCATTCCGCCATCGGTCGCGAAACGAATCTTGCCACTGTAGCCACTATCGTCAGTCTCATCTGGCCTAGGGAAGTTCTCAATCGGAATATCGGCCAGCCCCAAAACCTGCGTATAAAACCGGTGCATCCGATCGACGTCTTCTGAGACAAAGTTGATGTGGTGAAATTCAAGTTTCATGAAGGCCCGGTCTTTTGATTGGTCAGTCTGCTCAGAAAATCTCAAAGGCAGACGACAGGCAAGCCCTGTATCAAAGAGTTTGGATAGGGAGGGAACGGCGCAGATTTTCGGCAGGGCTGATTGCAAGGTTTTACTGTATCGACTGCGCTCGACCAATCTGAGCGACCCGTTTTTTTGTCAGACTTACCACTACTGTTGAAGTGAGTTCAGGTGCGCGGCTTCATCAAGGGGTACGAAGCAGGAAACGTCACAAGCACTGCTAGATTCTATCTCGACTGGAATGACTTTGGATGCCAAATGGCAAAACTCTGTGCGGACTTATTAGAAATTTGGGACAACACATAATCTTACCATATGCGGCACGAAGCTCTTCCATCTCGCATGAGATCGCGAAGGATGCTTAGAGGCTGCTAGCTGACATTCTTGATGGCAGCATAAAGCCGGCGAAATTGGGCCAACCGCTCGAACAGCAGCGCCATTTCGGCTGGCTCGAACCTATCTGTTTTTGGTGGCTGAAACGCGAGATCGGATATAGCAACGGCACCGTCGCCACAAGCCGCCAGCCGTGCCGCACCATAGGCCGGGCCAGTTTCGGCTTCTTCCGAACGTACTATCGGTTTATCAGTCGCAGTAGCGATCAGCTTCAGCAACAGATCTGATTGAGCACCCCCACCGATGGCCGCCAGTTCCGACAGACTGCCCATCGTGTCACCAAAACTCTGCGCTGCATCAGCAAAGCAAAATGCAATTGACTCCAATACGGAACAACAGATGTCAGCGCGTGTCGTTGAGTCCTCCAAGCCAAAGAAACAGGCCCGGACATGTGGATCTCCGAGGGGGCTGCGCTCACCGGTAAGGTAAGGCAGAAAAATCGGTACGCGATCACCTCTTGCGGTTTCGGCAAGGGCAACAACTTCACTCGCGGAAAGCCCCAGCTGACCGCCGATCCATGAAATCGGCCTTGCGCCGTTCAGCATCGCCGCCATTTGATACCAACGCTCGGGCAGCGTATGCGCAAATGCGTGTACATAACGTTCAGGGTTGGGCTCGTATTCGCGATCTGCCACGAACAGTTGGCCGGAGGTCCCAAGCGAGATGAAACCACGCCCCGGTTCCGTCGCGCCCAAAGATATCGCCCCTGTTGCTGCGTCTCCCCCTCCGGCCACCACGGGAACGCCGGATTTCAACCCGCTCTCGGTGGCAGCTTGTGCTGTCACAGCCCCCACCACCCTGTGGCCGTCAAAAACCTGTGGCAACCAATCGGGCGAAACCCCTGTGTCCTCAGCGATACCTACATGCCAGTTGCGCGCAGCCTGATCGAGCCACATTGTTCCGGCAGCATCTGACGTATCAGTTGCCAACTCTCCGTGCAGGCGAAGACCGATGTAGTCTTTGGGCAACAGGATATGGGCAAGTCGGGCATAGTTTGCTGGTTCATGTTCTTTAAGCCATGCAATCTTCGGCGCGGTAAATCCCGGCAAGGGAAGAACACCCGCGATCTGCCCAATCTGCGGCTGGGTCATGCGCAATTCATCGCACTCACTTGTTGCCCTGCTGTCGTTCCACAATATTGCCGGGCGGATCGGGCGAAGGTCGCGATCGAGAATAACCGCTCCATGCATTTGACCGGACAACCCGATGGCTTTCACTTCTGATAGTTTGATTTTGTCTGCAAGCAGCCTCAAGGCATCACGCGTCGCCTGCCACCAAAGATCCGGGTGTTGCTCTGACCAGCCGGGCTGCGGCGAAGACGTCTTGATCCCCACTGAAGAAGTCGCAAGAATGCAGTCGGTATCCGCGCAAACAAGCTTAACCGCTGACGTTCCGATATCGATCCCGAGATACATTCAAACCCCTTACCTGCACAAACGCCCGGAACTTGTCTGGCTATTGATTTTTTAGCGCGCGCAAAGAATATGTAAAAACATGATAAGATCAAGGCGACTAAGATCCGCAGGCAAGCTGGCATGACTAAAATTAAGAATATGGAAGAATTCGCGACCCTGAGCGGGATCTCGCGGCCCACTGTGTCCAAGTACTTCCACGATCCCGACAGTGTTCGCCCGACAACAAGGGCTCGCATCGAAGAAGCGCTCGAACGGTTCGATTATCGTCCCAATATTTATGCGGTGAACCAGAACCGAAAGCTGACCAAGAATATCGGAATCGTCGTACCTTATCTGGCTGACCCATTTTTTGCAGAAATCGCACGATATCTGGAACAATCCTGCTTTGCTGCAGGCTATCGCCCGTCCCTGTTTAGCTCACATGGCGAACAAAGGCTGGAAAATGAAATTCTGGACGGGTTGCAATCCATGAAACCCGCAGGAGTTCTGCTGGCACCTCTGGGGCGCATGTCTGACCGATCTGCGATCGAGAAGTTCTGTGCCAACGTGCCGACTGTTCTGTTTGACAGCAACCTTGATGGTCTGGGTGCAGCCTTTGTTGGTTCGGATAACTTTAGTTTTGTCTCGCAGACCGTGGAATACATGACACGGACGGGTGAGCCCCCCTCTTTCTTTGAAATGCGCACACCTGCGAACCCAAATGCCAACAAGCGAAGGAAGGCCTATGTCGAAGTGATGGAGCGCCTGGGGTTCGAACCGCATATCATTAAAGTAGATGGCAAAGGTTGGGCCTTTGAAGAGATCGGGCACAGGGGTGCACTTAAAATTCTGGAAGAGCGCGGACTAAAGACGGACTCGGTTTTGTGCAGCAACGACCGGCTCGCCATTGGCTTTCTTGCAGCCTGTTTCGAGCAGGGGATTCGGGTCGGTCGGAAAGAAGGCTGCACCCTGCGGGTGGCCTCAAATGATGATCACCCGTTCGCAAAATTTACGTGCCCATCTCTGACTACGGCAGCGCATGACTACGACAATGTGGCCGGACGAAGTGTCGAAACTCTGTTCGAACTCATTGAAAGTGGTGGAGAATTTGCAAGCCGCACTGAAACTCTTTTCCCTGCACGACTCGTTTTGAGGGACTCTGCGTAACTCAAGCTTTTTAACGCGCGTAAAGTTTTTATTGACGTCGCGATAATTTACACTCTAGGCTCTCTGCACGACATCCAAGCTCAGGGAGGACAGGGATGTATCTGAAGCACGCACTTCGTGCGGCGACTGCGTTGACTTTCGTCGCCACGGCAGCGGCCCATGCGCAATCCATCACCATCGCCACTGTGAACAACGGCGACATGATCCGGATGCAGGGCTATACAGACAAATTCACCGAAGCGACCGGCATTGATGTTGAGTGGGTGACACTGGAGGAAAACGTGCTGCGTCAGCGCGTGACCACCGACATCACCACCAAGGGCGGTCAGTTCGATATCATGACCATCGGCATGTACGAGACCCCGATCTGGGGCGCGAATGGCTGGCTGGTGCCGCTGGACGGCATGTCGGCTGAATACGACGTCGCCGATATTCTACCTGCAATGTCTGGCGGCCTGAGCCATGATGGAACGCTGTATGCAGCGCCGTTCTATGGCGAAAGCTCAATGATCATGTACCGCACCGACCTGATGGAAAAAGCCGGAATGGAGATGCCTGAGGCACCCTCCTGGCAGTTCATCAAAGAAGCGGCAGCCGCGATGACCGATCGTGACTCCGACATCAACGGCATCTGCCTGCGTGGTAAGGCCGGTTGGGGCGAAGGCGGCGCGTTTATCACCGCGATGTCAAACTCGTTCGGCGCCCGCTGGTTCGACGAAGACTGGAAGCCTCAGTTCGATCAGCCTGAATGGGCCGACACCTTGAACTTCTACGTTGAAATGATGGCAGAATCCGGCCCGGCCGGCTATGCTACCAACGGGTTTAACGAAAACTTGTCGCTGTTCCAGCAGGGCAAATGCGGCATGTGGATCGACGCCACTGTTGCGGCTTCGTTTGTGACCAACCCCGATGACTCGACTGTCGCGGACCATGTTGGATTTGCGCTGGCACCCGATACCGGATTGGGCAAGCGCTCCAATTGGCTTTGGGCATGGGCGCTGGCCATTCCCGCCGGTACACAGCAGGAAGACGCAGCCAAGCAGTTCATCGAGTGGGCGACATCAAAAGACTACATTGAGCTTGTCGCTGAAAACGAAGGCTGGGCAAACGTTCCACCAGGAGCACGTACATCTCTGTACGAGAATCCGGAATACCAGAAAGTCCCGTTTGCCAAGATGACACTGGACTCGATCCTGACAGCTGATCCGAACAATCCGACGGTCAAGCCCGTACCTTACGTTGGCATCCAGTTTGCAGCGATCCCGGAATTCGCAGGTATAGCGACCCAGGTCAGCCAAGAGTTCTCGGCAGTCTATGCCGGACAGCAAACGGTTGAGGAAGCACTTGCCAAAGCGCAGGCCTTCACCGCTGAAGAAATGGAAGCCGCAGGCTACTGAGATCTTCTCCCCAGCGGGTGGGCAGAGATCTGTCCCCCGCTCTCGACTTCCACAAATCACGTTTTTCTCGCAGGCTAGCGTTACGCCTGAACAGAGAGGTCTTGCATCATGGCAACCCAACATTCCCGATCCGTTGCTCGCCTGATGATGGCGCCCGCAGTTGTCCTGCTGCTTGGCTGGATGCTCGTCCCTCTGACCATGACCCTGTATTTCTCGTTCAAGAAGTATCTGCCACTGCGTGGCGGAGATCTGGGCTGGGTTGGGTTCGACAACTATGTTCGCTTCGTCTCGTCCAGTTCTTTCTGGCCTGCCGTACAAGCGACGCTGGTGATCGTGGGCGGAGTGCTGGTGATCACGGTTATTCTGGGTGTTTTGTTAGCCATGCTGCTGGATCAGCCGATGTGGGGCCAAGGTGTTGTACGCATCCTCGTCATCGCGCCGTTCTTCGTCATGCCGACAGTTTCCGCGCTGGTCTGGAAGAACATGTTCATGGATCCGGTGAACGGTTTGCTGGCCCATCTATGGCGTTTCTTTGGAGCCGAACCGATCTCATGGTTGTCAGAAGCTTCGATGACGTCGATCATTATCATCGTATCCTGGCAGTGGCTGCCCTTTGCGACCTTGATCCTGCTGACCGCGATCCAGTCTTTGGATAGTGAACAGTTGGAAGCCGCTGAAATGGACGGTGCGCCACCGCTGAAGCGCTTCTACCACATCATTCTGCCGCATCTCAGCCGCGCGATCACCATCGTGATCCTGATCCAGACGATCTTCCTTCTGTCGATCTTCGCCGAGATCTTTGTGACCACCGGCGGCGCATTCGGCACCCGTACACTCACCTATCTGATCTTCCAGCGCGTGCTGGAAAGCCAGAATGTCGGCCTTGGATCGGCCGGAGGTGTCTACGCAATCATCCTTGCCAATATCGTTGCCATCTTCCTGATGCGCATCGTCGGCAAGAATCTGGACGCGTGAGGAGGTAAGACCATGGCCCGCGCTGTCACAACCCGCCGCAAATCGCTGAACACCGTCCTTGCCTGGGCCGTTGGTCTGCTGATCTTTTTCCCGATCCTCTGGACCATCCTGACCAGCTTCAAGACCGAGGCGCAGGCGATCGCAAGCCCGCCGTTGTTCCTGAATTTTAACTGGACGCTTGAGAATTATGCCATCGTACAGGAGCGCTCGGACTATATGCGCTTCTTGTGGAATTCGGTTATCATTGCGGGTGGTTCAACTATACTTGGTGTGATTATCGCGGTGCCGGCCGCATGGGCGATGGCATTCGTGCCATCCAAACGCACCAAGGACATCCTGCTGTGGATGCTCTCGACAAAGATGCTTCCTGCTGTAGGTGTTCTCTACCCGATCTACCTGCTGTTCATCCGGCTAGGTCTGTTGGACACCCGTGGGGGATTGGTCGTGGTGCTGATGCTGATCAACCTGCCGATCATCGTCTGGATGCTCTACACGTACTTTCGCGAAATTCCGGGGGAGATTCTGGAAGCCGCGCGTATGGATGGGGCATCGCTGAAAGAAGAAATCCTATACGTGCTGACGCCGATGGCCGTTCCTGGCATTGCCTCGACCGTCCTGCTGAACTTCATCCTGGCGTGGAACGAGGCGTTCTGGACTCTCAACCTGACCGCAGTCGACGCGGCACCGCTAACCGCCTTTATCGCCAGCTATTCCAGCCCCGAGGGCCTGTTCTTTGCCAAGCTCAGCGCAGCATCGACAATGGCGATCGCTCCAATTCTGATCCTTGGCTGGTTCAGCCAGAAACAACTTGTCCGCGGCCTGACCTTCGGCGCTGTGAAATAAGGAAGACACTTCATGGGACGCATTCAACTCAAGTCCGTGACTAAAAGCTTCGGCGATGTAGAAGTCATTCCACCACTGGACCTAACAATTCAGGATGGCGAGTTCACCGTCTTTGTCGGCCCGTCAGGTTGTGGGAAATCTACGCTATTGCGCCTGATCGCAGGGCTGGAGGATATCACTTCGGGATCTATCGAGATCGACGGGGCAGATGCCACGGATGTACCGCCCGCAAAGCGCGGGCTTGCCATGGTATTCCAATCCTATGCACTTTATCCGCACATGACGGTCCGTAAGAACATCGCCTTTCCACTGCGTATGGCGAAGCTGGATCAGGCCGAAATCGATAAACGGGTCGAAGGTGCGGCGCAGGTCTTGAACCTGAGCGATTATCTGGATCGAAGACCCGGTCAACTATCTGGTGGTCAGCGCCAGCGTGTGGCCATCGGTCGTGCTATTGTGCGCGAGCCAGCCGCGTTCCTGTTCGACGAACCGCTGTCAAACCTTGATGCTGCTTTGCGAGTCGGGATGCGATTGGAAATCAGCGAACTACATGAACGTCTGGCGACCACCATGATCTACGTTACCCACGATCAGGTTGAAGCCATGACCATGGCTGACAAGATTGTGGTACTGCAGGCCGGCGTGATCGAACAGGTTGGCACCCCGCTGGAGCTGTATCGCACACCCCGGAACCTGTTTGTCGCCGGATTTATCGGGTCGCCGAAAATGAACTTTATCGAGGGTGAAGAGGCCGCGAAACATGGTGCCCATACAATCGGTGTGCGCCCCGAGCATATCGCGGTTTCTGACAGTGAGGGGGCATGGTCCGGCGTCGTTGGTGTATCGGAGCACCTCGGATCAGACACGTTCTTCCATATCCATGAAACTGGTCTGGCCGATACGATCACCGTCCGCGCAGATGGCGAAGTTGGGTTCCGCCACGGGGACCGCATTCATCTGACACCACGTACAGACGTGATCCACCGGTTTGACGCGAAAGGTTTGCGGATCGAATGACACGTCTGACAGGCAAAACCGCCCTGATCACTGGGGCCGCGCGAGGCATCGGGTTGGCCTTTGCCAAAACCTATGTGGCCGAGGGCGCTCGTGTCGCCATCGCCGATATCGACATCCAGCGCGCACAGGATGCGGCCGCCGAGATTGGTGAGGCTGCTATCGCCATCGAGATAGACGTGACCAAGCAGCAGAGCATAGACGAAGCTATCGCAAATACCGTCAGCCGTTTCGGTAACATCGACATTCTTATCAACAACGCAGCCATCTTCACTGCTGCACCAATCGTTGAGATTGATCGGGCCGACTACAACCGTGTGTTTGACATCAACGTCGCTGGCACGTTGTTCACGATGCAGGCCGTCGCTCGCCACATGATCGAACACGGAACCAAAGGCCGGATCATCAACATGGCCTCGCAGGCTGGACGAAGGGGAGAGCCTTTGGTCGCTGTATACTGCGCCAGTAAGGCTGCAATCATATCCCTGACTCAATCGGCAGGCCTGAATCTGATTTCTCATGGGATCAATGTGAACGCGATTGCCCCAGGCGTTGTTGATGGCGAGCACTGGGACGGCGTTGATGCGTTCTTCGCTGAGCACGAAGGCAAACCACTCGGACAGAAAAAACGGGAAGTGGCTGCTGCTGTCCCCTACGGTCGAATGGGCCGCGCCGAGGATCTGACCGGGATGGCGGTTTTTCTGGCTTCTGATGATGCCAAATACATCGTCGCGCAAACCTACAATGTCGATGGCGGAAATTGGATGAGCTGATGGGTCCTGTGGTGAACTCAAAATCTCCGGTTCGGCTGCGGCGCGATAGTTTTTCAGACCTGCCGCCGACTGTAACGACTCCGACCTATATGTCCTCAGACTTGTCACCCGGTATTGTCCATATCGGAGTTGGCAATTTTCACCGCGCGCATCAGGCTTGGTATATACACCAACTGATGCAGCAGGGTCTGGCTCATGATTGGGCGATCATCGGAGCAGGTGTGCGAGCCTATGACGCCGAGATGCGAGAGAGGCTGCTTGAGCAGGACTGTCTGACAACACTGATCGAACTGGATCCAAATGGGATATCCGCCGAGGTGATTGGTTCGATGACAGACTACCTGCCGATAGAGGAGGATAATGCCACGCTGATCCTCAGAATGGCCGATCCATCCATCCGAATTGTATCGCTAACCGTAACCGAGGGCGGGTATTATCTGGATGCCAACACTGGCGCTATCAACTTAGCTCATGAAGATATCCGTCATGACGCGGAAAACCCTAACCAGTCTCGCACAGTGTTTGGTGCTATTGTTGCGGCGCTTAGGCAGCGTCGGGCGAATGGGGCGAAACCGTTTACTGCTTTGAGTTGTGATAATCTTCAGGGCAACGGGGAGATTCTGCGAAACTGCGTTGTTGGGTTGGCACGTTTCTCAGACCCTGAACTGGCTGATTGGATTGACCAGAACGGAGCCTTCCCCAACTCGATGGTAGATTGCATTGTGCCCGCAACGACTGATCAAGTGGTCTCGCAATGTGATGCACTTGGCATCGATGACCGTGCCCCGGTCTCGCACGAGAACTTTCGCCAATGGGTGATCGAGGATGATTTCAGCGCAGGGCGGCCGCGGCTCGAACAGGTTGGAGTAACCCTGACCGACGATGTTCATAGCTATGAGACTATGAAACTGCGCATTTTGAATGGGGGTCACCAACTGCTCGCCAATGTCGGGGAAATACTGAATGTCCCGACGATTGCAGACTGTATGCAGGACCAGGATATCGTAGCATTTTTCAGGAAAGTTCAGACTGAAGAAATATTGCCTCATGTCGAAGCCGTCCCTGGAACCTCGGCGGAGCAATACCTAGGGTTGGTTGAGAAGCGATTTGCAAACACAGCGATTCACGACACGACTCGCAGGGTCGCGTTCGACGGATCCGCGCGTCATCCAGGTTTTCTAATTCCGTCGCTGCGCGATGCACTTGAGGCGGGCTCTTCGGTAAATGGGCTCGCGTTGGCCGAAGCGTTCTGGTGCCGGATGTGCGCAGGTGTTCGTGAAGATGGTTCTGAAATCGCTCCCAACGACCCCCAATGGGAGAGCTTGCGAAAAGCAGCGTTGGCATCGAAAACTGACCCAGAGCTTTGGCTCGAGCAGCGCCGATATTACGGAGATTTTTGCCGTAGCACACAATTTTCCGCTGCCTTTGCGTCCTGGCTGACCGCAATATGGCAAAATGGCAGCCGGGTAGTCATCGCTGATTATGCCCCTAACCGCCTGAAATCACGATAATCAAATATGCAAAGCGCAATCAATCATGGGTTCATCCAACGTATTCGACAATCAAAACAATAAAGTTCTCGGCCACAACCAATGCGCTTGTAGTAGGCCTTTGCATACCGACCACTGAGCTTGTTCTCAGCGCTACAAGCACCTGGCACACCTAAACCGGCCATTCGCACCGTGAGCAATGACCATTGGGGACCAAACAACAAAGTCTCATAACAACGCGAGCGTTTCTGTCCGATACAATTTTGCCAAGGCCACATCAGAGTTGCCTCCGTTTGCTTTTACCAGCCTCAAACCGCTACTGGAACTTCCTGGAAATCGATCCTCTTAAATTCTGGCAATTGCGAGGATCGGCCCAGGGACTTTCCTTCGTGCATATCTCTCAGGCTTCACTCTTGGGGTTGCGCCGACCAAATTTCGAATTGTTCCGAGCGCCATCCAATCAATGATCATTTAGATACGATCTGTTGCGTGTGGCGGGCCAAGTTCATGGCGGTGGAAAACTTGGCAAATCAGGTCTATTCTTTGGGTATTATAAAAATCGCGCGCGCTCGTGATGGATAAGGCCCGACAGCGCCAAGTGCGAAGCAGTCAATCTATGAGAGACCGGCAAAAACATGGCGCTTGAGGACCCCTTCACAGACCTCAAAATAGAAACGCAACGAGCTGGATTTTATAAAGGATACAGCTTGCCGATTGCATTGGTGAGCAAGTTTTCGGTTTCGCTGCTGGTGCTTTGGGCACTGGTGTGGCCATTGTCAGCAAACGATACATTGCGATCGTGGAAGTCCGGCTTGCTGGCCGAATTCAATACCTTCTACAACCTTTCGGTCGGCCTGTTTGTAGTTTTCCTTTTACTTGTCGCGCTCATTCCTGCAACCGGGCGAAAGCGGCTCGGAGCCGAAGGAGATATGCCCGAATTCTCGAACTTCTCCTGGTTTTCAATGATGTTTGGTGCGGGTCTTGGCGTGGGTCTTATGGTTTATGCAACCGCTGAACCGCTTGGGCTGTGGGAAACCAATCCATTGACTGTATCCGGGTCAGTCACACCCAAGAGCGAAGAAGCGATTGAAGGAGCTTACCGCTACACGTTTTTGCACACCGGTTTTCACGCATGGGCAATATATGTGGTCACCGGTTTGAGCCTTGCCTACTACGCCTATACCCGCGGAATGCCTCTGACTATCCGCACCGCACTGACTCCGTTGCTCGGAGAGTATTCCAACGGTTTTGCAGGTCATGTGATCGATATACTCGGCGTCGTGGCGACGATACTCGGCGTGGCGGTAACCATCGGCTATGGCGTTTCGCAACTGGTGGACGGAGCCTTTCTGATTACCGGCGCGAGTTGGCTCGTGGAAAATCCGCTAACTACAATGAAACCCTCGACCGCCGGCCTGATCACGGCGTTGTTGGTGGTCATGATCATGTCGACACTGTCTGCCGTCTCTGGCGTGGGACGCGGTGTCAAATACCTGTCGAATATTAACCTCTTGTTGTCTTTGGTTTTGTTGGCCGTATTCATTGTTTTTGGCTCATTTGGATTTGCCGCAACAACCTACGCTGCGGCTCTGGTCGACTACATCAAAAACTTCATCCCAATGAGCTTTCAAGCCTACCGCCCGATTTCGGAGGTTGAGTTTGCATCAGTATTACCGGCTGAGGTGGCCCCATTTGTCGGAGAGTTATTCGCTGGTGCCACAGATGCCTGGGGAACGAAGGCAGCCTTTCTTGAAGGTCTGAGCAACGATGCCGCTGCTCTTTCCGACGCGGCCAAAGCTGCGGCTTACGACGCGGGCACGCAAGGACGATTGTTTGAATGGCAAGCCGGATGGACAACTTTTTACTGGGCTTGGTGGATCGCGTTTTCACCCTTCGTGGGTCTTTTTCTGGCGCGTATCTCTAAGGGCCGAACAGTGCGCGAGTTCATTTTTGGCGCGGTCATTGCGCCATCGCTGGTTTGCTTCGCGTGGATGGCCATTCTGGGCGGTGCCGCCATCGATATGGAGCTAAATGGGGATGCGAATGGGGCAATCCTTGCCGCATCGACGACATCGAAACTGTTTGTTACGCTGGGTGAAATGATCTCGGGCAACTTTCTCACGGTCATGAGTGTCATGTGTGTGCTGTTGACAATGACATTTCTGGTTACGTCAGCCGACTCTGGCATCCTAGTGATGAACACGATCATGTCCGGTGGGTCTGAAGACACCGGCTTGATTCATCGTATTATCTGGGGTGTTCTTCTGACCCTTGTCATTGGAACTTTGCTTATCGCGGGCGGCGGCGGACTAGAGGCTTTGACCAATTCGATGATCATTGGCGCGCTACCGTTCAGCGTTGTGTTGCTGCTCATGTGCGTCTCTCTGGCCAAAGCGATGATCAACGACCTGCGTCGGCTGAACTACGAGGCGCAATCAGAGGGGTCGCCGGGCTCACAATAGCCCGTGGTTAGTCCTTGAGACTTCCGGTTTAGTTCATCCAAGGATCGACCGGATTTCAAAGTGTTTTGGAAACACTGACTGCAGTACAAACAGGCAGATTTTCAAAGCCTCCTCGGGATTGAAAATCTCAGAGTGCAAATGATAGTCGGTCCAGAGCCCTTCCAACAAAGCAATCAATGCGTCTGTTGCAAGTTTAGCGTCGACGTCCTCGTATTCACCGTCGCGCTTTATTTGCTCCAACAGCTCCAGGATCACCGTGCGGAAGCGTTTATCTCGCGAGTCGATAAATGGAAATATGTGGGGGTTCGATAGCGCTTCGGCCCGGAACGAAAACCAGATCGCAACGTCCCGCGCATTTAGGACCAACGGGTCGAAATCAGCCTTTAAGATAGAAATCAATTTCTCAGTAGGGCCCAACTCTGGATTATCAGCGATTGCCTTCCACTGTCCCGCATAGCGCGCCGATAGCTCCTCTGCTACCGCAAGCAGCAGCTTCTCTTTCGAGCCAAAGTGCAGGTTCACCATTCCCCGCGACAACCCTGACAGCTCCTGGATTCTTGCCGAAGTTGTCCCGCGAATTCCGTATTTATGGATGGCGTCTGCTGCCGCCTGGATCAGCTGCTTTCGGTTCTGCAGCTTGCTCAGATCTCGGGCATTGGTTGGGATATCGGGCTCGGCAGAAATGTCAGTTTCCTTTGGTGATGTACTTGCCTTTTGCTTTTCGCATCTAGCGAAGCAGGAGTTCAAGGATTGACATTGAATGAATGTTTGTTCATTTTGTGAATTGTGTTACATTGTGGTGCCGCATGACCCTTTTGAACTCGGACTTTCAGTCTGTACGTGACTGGGACAACAGACATTTCCTGCATCCATGGGAGGGGATGTCGTACCTAGGCCAAAATGAACGAACCTTTGCCGAAAGCGGTCGTGGTATCTACGTCGTGACGGAGGACGGCAATCGCCTGATAGATGGACCTGCAGGCATGTGGTGCGTTCAATTGGGTTATGGAAACACCGAGATTGCCGATGCGATGGCCCAACAGGCGAAAGAGATGGCGTATTTCTCGCCTTTCAATAACGCAAACTCAGCGCCGGCCAGGCTAGCACATGAGATTGCCAAACGAACGCCGGGCGACCTGAACCATGTGTTTTTCACAACTGGCGGCTCTACTGCAGTGGATAGCGCGTTAAGGTTTGTGCAGTTCCGCAATAACGTGCTGGGAAAACCTGAAAAGAAAATCGTGATCTCACGCCAAAAAGCGTATCACGGTTCGACGTATTTGGCCGCCTCGGTATCTGGCAAAGAGCGCGACAAAGGGTGGTTGGATCAGGCAAGCCATCTGGTGCGATTCCTGCCGAACGTAAACCCGTATATACGCAATCCAGCTCAGACGGTTGATGACTTTCTGAACGAGAAAGTTGCTGATCTAGAGAACACGATCCTGCAGACCGGGGCAGACAAGGTCGCTGCTTTCATCGCCGAACCAATCCTGTGTTCGGGTGGGGTCATTGTACCTCCGAAAGGGTATCACCAGCGTTGTCTTGAAATCTGTCGGAAGTACGATGTCCTGTATATCTCAGACGAGGTCGTGACCGGATTTGGGCGGCTTGGACATTGGTTCGCATCTGAAGATGTCTTTGGAATTCAACCCGATATCATTACCTGCGCCAAGGGGATGACGTCTGGCTATGTCCCCATGGGGGCCTGTATTATCTCTGACCGTCTGATTGCAGATGTGAGCGGAGAAAACGCACAGGACGCTACGTTTTCAAACGGTTTCACCTATTCAGGCCACCCAGTAAGCGCAGCTGCAGGTTTGAAGACCATCGAAATCATGGAGCGTGACGGCGTTCTGGAGCATGTCCGCGCGATCACGCCGCTGTTCGAAGAGCGTCTTCAAGCTCTGTCAAACTTACCGCTGGTCGGCGACGTCCGTGGTATGGGTCTGGTTGGCTGCGTTGAGTGCGTTGCGGACGCTGAGGCGGACAACCTTTTGGATCTGGATAAATCCGTTGGCGCATTGATTGATCGGCATTGTCAGGAGAACGGGCTGATCTTGCGGCCGATCATCAATATGTGTGTGTTTTCTCCGCCGCTGATCATCAAGGAAGCCGAGTTGAATCAGATGTTTGACATCCTTGAAAAAGGCATCCGGCTGGCAACCGAAGACCTGACGCGCCAAGGCGCATTCACAAACTAGAGACGTTGTTGAAGCCGCTTCGCAACCTTATTCGTTGCGAAGCCTTTCCTTTGCACGGCAACTTTTACTCAGCGCGCATCGCTTCACGCGGCAATTTGATCGGGAACCTGGACCGAACCTCTTCATCCATCTTGCTGCCAAAGTAATTCGGATAGTGATTGGATAGGATATCGTCCACAACGGACCGGCTCCGCTCGAACATGTCCTGACGACCGGCCTTCTCCCAGGTGTCGGTCAGTTCTCGGTCCATGAGGGTTGGATAGACGTACTCGGTTTCCATGTATTGCAAGGTCTGCGCGTTACCGAGGAAATGGCCCGGGTCGATTGCACATTCATGGATAACGTCAACCGAAAGCGTGTCATCGCTCACCTCAATCCCGCGAAGCGTTCGCGAGATCATGCCCGCAGCCTCGTTGTCGATGACCATTGACTCAAAGCTACAGCCCATCAGGCTGCCAAGCATCCCGCCAAATTCGCAGAGCCGGTTGGCCCCCGCATGAGCCGCCAAAGCGAAAGTTAACGCCTTTTCCAGACCATACTGTGCATCAGGTATCTTGGAATCCGTCATGCCGCATCCGACGCTGGTCGGTAGGTTGTAAAAATTGCCCATCTGGATCGCCGCCGCCGAGATCAACGCCTGCTCACCACTGCCACCTGTAAATGAACCAGTGCGCAGGTCAGTAATAAATGGCCAGGCTGCAAAGACCACCGGAGTCCCCGGATTGATCAGGTTGGCGATGGCGACACAAGACAGGGTCTCGGCCACAGCTTGCGCCAGAGTACCAGCCAACGGCGCAGGAGATGTCGCCCCTGCCTGTGGCGGAACGGCCAGATCGCAGACAAGGCCCATCTTTGCCGTATCAATCAGAATTTCCAGATTTTCGCGCCCGAATCGAAGCGGTGAGACGATGGGACAGCCTCCAAAAATCACAGAGGGCTTTTCAAGGAACTTGCCCTCCCCACCCGATGCCAGATCGAACAGATGAATAGCGTCTTTAATATGCTCACGCGTGCGGAATGTCAGACAGGATGGTTTCTCACTGCCCGCAAGAATGGCATAGAGCATGCTCATGTCATGCTCGTAGTCCTGAGGCACATCCGTTGCCAGAACCGTATCACCGGTCATGTGAATGTTGTCGAGCCGGTCAACCAGACGAGTGAAATCGTAGATGTCCTTGAGGGTTGATGGTCGGTAACTGCGCGTTTCCGCGTCAAACGTTGTCACTGCCGTGCCGGAGTTTGCGTAATACACCTTGTCCTTGGTGCAGTGCATGTCGTCCTTACCAGCTCGCGATCCGCGTGCATGGACATAAAATTCGCTGGCGGCCTTGGCCAACAGGTCTTCCATCAATGCCCGAGGAAAGCACAACCTGCCATGCTCATTCACTATCGCCCCTTTGGGCAACACGAGATCAAGAACTTCCGGCGTGGGATCCCCTACCCCAGTACGTTCCAATATGCTGAGGGCAGCCTCGTGAATGCGCGACATGTCCGCGTCTGAAAGTGGCCTGTATCGCCCACCAGAAATGCCCGGCCAGATTGCTTGCGAGGCGGCGTTACTGTTCCGCACTGCGGCTCGTGCTTCGCGCCCGCCCCCGCGCCGTCGTGATCTGCGCTGAGTTAACTCTGTCATGTTTAGTCTCCGAATTCTGAGCGTGTCAGATCATGCTGAAATAGTTGCGATAGAAACCGGGAATGCTCCATTCCATCTCGGACAGCGGTCCCGGGACGAAATGGTATGAATTCACGCCTTCCTGATTGTGCCGGATGATCCGTTCGTCATCGAGCGATGTGACATGCCAGAGCCACGTCAGCGCATCCTTATCATAATCCCGACCCTCTTCTGCGTCGCCGCGCACGTACCAGACGATCTGAATATCCGTTTCCTGCAGGGCACGCGGGATGAACCGATACCCAACCACGTGATCTGCGTAGACGAGGAAATAGTTGAGCGTCCCGATCCCCAAATCGGTGGCGCCGCCATCGTGACCTTTCAGTTCACCCAATGGCGGTGACAAGGGTGCGCCATCTTTACTGCCTGTCGAATAGCCGGGGAACAGCGGGTAGCGCCGCCAATAAACATCAGCTCCTGGCGCGACCGCGTTTTCTCCGGTCAGGTCCAGCTCCTCAGAAGGTATTCCAGCTTCTTCCATCCGCTCATGAAGCGCCCCGCTGAACTCCAGAACCTGCGCAGGGTCTTTCAGGGAGTGGCTGCGTGAATAATCCTGATGTGACGGCGCGCAGTGGTAGCATTCCAGATAGTTCTCAAGGGCCAGTTTCCAGTTCGCTGGAACCGGGTATGACGCCTCATGCGCGACCTTCAGGTTTTCAAAATCGAACGGCTTTGAAAGCGGAGACAGCCTCTCCAAGGCAGTATCCAGCGGCGGGGCGTTTTCAGCCGCGCAAACAAAAATCAGGCCCTGGAAGATCTTTACTTGAACTGGGAACAAACCGTACTGGCCTGGGTCAAAATCCGGCCCCATTGACCGCCCGTTTCGCAGTTTGCCGTTCAGGTCAAAGGTCCACGCGTGATAGGGGCAAATGAAATTGCGCGCTTTGCCTTTCTGTTCAATGCAAACGCGCGATCCCCGGTGGCGACACACGTTCTGATGCGCGCGCACTTCACCCTCGCGATCCCGAACAATGATCACGGACTCTGGCCCGTAGTCGAAAAGAAAATAATCACCCGGTTCAGCGACCTGGCTGACATGGCCGACCCAGATCCAGTTGCGGTTCCAGAATGTACTGATATCGTTTTCGTATACCGCCTGCGACGTATAGAAATAACGCGGTAAGGCGAACCCTTCCCGCTGCGCTTCCATCAAGTCGCGCATTACTTGCAAGTCATCCTTTGGCATAGCGCACCTCACACAGGTTCAAGGGAAACGAGTTCCCGGCGGAAAAATTCGCGGTCGATAGCGACCGCATCGCGTTCGAAGTTCCGGGCAGCCATGTGACCCGAATATACTGCGTCCGCGATCAAGCCGGGGTTTGCGGCATCTCCGATCAATTCCAACGTAGTCAGCGGGTTGTCGGCCAAGCTTCGCAGCTCATCGTAAAGGGTGGTTTCGCGCGCGCGCTGCGTCACTAAGACCACAGAACCACATCCTTTGGTCTGTTCTCGTCCTGTGTAGACACATTGCAAAGTCGCCTGACTCGGCGTCACTCGGTCCAAGGTATGAGACAGAACCAGTCGAACGCCTTTTTGCAGCAGGCTACGTTGTACTCTGGCTTGTTCCAACGTCAGTTCAGTAAACGGCGAAACCAATGAGGCCGGGGTTACAAAGACGACCTCACGTCCAGCCTGGGCCAAATGATCCGCCAATACGCCACCGAGGTAGGCCTGATCATCATCATAGATCAAAATTGGACCGCCCTCCGGCATTACCCCTGACATGATGTCATCCGGAGTAAAAATCTGAGACCCGGAACCAACTGATATGCCCTGAAACGCAGACTTCCCGCGGCCATCTCGCCGCCACGATGCACCAGTTGCCACAAACACATTCGGAATGCCCAGCTCGACAACCTCGTTTGCTGACAAACGACTGTCGGTGAACAGCTGCACGTTCCCGCGTTGCTGAAGGTCAAAAACCCTGTGATCAGTAACGCGTTTCCACGCGGATAGCCCGGTCAGGCTGGATTCTTGCAACACACGCCCGCCAAGCTCTTGCTTAGTTTCCGCCAGAGTTACCTCATATCCCCGGCGCGCCAGTTGCATGGCGCATTCAAGCCCCGCGGGACCACTGCCAACAACAAGCGCGGTTTCCTCTTTCCCCCGGCTTTCTATGATCTCAGGATGCCAATTCCGCCGCCACTCTTCGCCCATCGTCGGATTTTGGGTGCACCGGATGGGGACACCCAAAGAGTCGGATGAAACGCAGATATTGCAGCCGATGCACTCTCGGATTTCTTCGATGCGACCTTCCTTGATTTTGTTGGGAAGAAACGGGTCAGCAATGGATGGTCGCGCCGCGCCGATAAAATCAAGAATGCCTTTTTTGACCAATGACACCATCAAATCCGGAGAGGTAAGGCGCCCGACGCCCACCACTGGCTTGGAAGTCACCTGTTTGACGAATTCGATGTATGAGGTTTGAAATCCGTCTCGAGGTTCAAAGCGGGTCGTTGCGGAGTCATTGCTCCAATCCGCGACGTTTACATCCCAGAGATCTGGCAGTTCTGCCAGCAATTCGACGACGGCACGACCTTCTTCCTGCGCTTGCATCCCATCGGGCCCGAGCATTTCATCAACCGCAAACCGAAGAGCTATGGCACAATCATCTCCGACTTCTTCTTTGGTCTCTTCAAGAAGTTCTCGTGTTAGCCGCACTCGGTTCTCTAACGAGCCGCCGTATTCATCCGTCCGGTCATTGAACTGCGGCAGCAGAAAGTGATGCGGCAGGGTCATGTGATGGCCGGCATAGACATACACAATGTCAAAACCCGCCTCACGTGATCGTCGTGCTGCCGCGCGGTGCCACATACGGAACTCGCGAATATCAGACTTGTCCATAGCCCGAGCCTGTTTGGGATACGCGGTCTGCAGGGCGAGTTCTGATGGTGCCAACAGGGGCGCCCGGCTCAGGTGGTTTTGGGCATGATGACCATTATGCGCCAGTTCAATCGCCGCCAATGACCCTTTCTCGTGTACTGCTTCTGTCATCAGGCGCAGCGCCGGAACGTCCCGCTCATCCCAAATCCGGTTTTCAGCGTAAGGGGACAGGTCAGACGTAGGGTGAATCTCCGTCTCTTGATTAGACACAACAGCCCAACCACCTTCGGCCTTCATCGCCCGCATGGCCGCTTCGGCCTGAGGTCGTAAATGCCCCAAACCGTTGCAGTGGGGAACCTGATAGAACCGGTTTCGGGCCGTCACTGGCCCGATCTGAACCGGTTCGAAGAGAACAGAGTATCCGTCAGCGCCTGACATTGCCGCGCATCCTCCAGAAATTCGGAAATCGTTTCGAGGGAATGGAAGAAACTCTGCGCTCCCACCATTCCCGGTTTTGTCGTTAAGGTGCCCTTAGAAGCCCGCTTTGATACGTTCGAATTCTTTCAGCATCTTGGCTTCCAGCTCGGGGTTTACCGCGTCAAAGAAGAGGCTTCCTTCAAAGAAGCTGTCCACGTCTGAAAACCCATAGGTTTCGATTAGTGCCGGATCGGCCTGCGCAAACGCATCCTCATTGGCGTGAGCGTATCCCCAGCTTTCGATGATGTACTTGCCGCTGGCAGCCGAACTCAGTGCGTTCAACATGTCATAGACCTGTTCATCCGACTGTTTGGCAGATTTCAGATGCACATAGCCGCAAACCCAGGTGGCGATGCCCTTGTCAACATCACGCATCATAACTGCGGGGGTTTCGTTCCAGATCAGGTTCAGCTCCGATTGGTTCCAACCCCAACCGAGTGTCACTTCTCCACTGGCAATTGCCTGATCCAGCTGCCCTGCGTCAGACCAATAAAAGCGCACATTTGGATGAATCGCGCGTAGGTAGTCTGCGGCTTTCTGGAATTCTTTATCGCTCATATCCGTGTAGCTGGAAGCACCGGTCGCCAGTGCGGCCATGGCAAACGCGCTGGAGGCGGCGTCCGGAATAGCAACCTTGCCCTGATAGGCTGGATCCATCAGCAATTGCAGCGATACATCGTCAGCCGAGATCATATCGGTGCGATAGATAAGGCCGGTGTTGCCCCATTCGAAAGGCACCATGTAGGTCTGCCCGTCGATTGTGATGCCATCGACCTCTTTGATCTTGGGCATCAGCTTGTCCCAATTCTCCAGCTTACTGGTGTCGATCGGCTTGATCATGTCTGCCGCCACCCATTTCCTGAGGGCGTCCGTGCAGGGGTGGGCCAAATCGGCTTCAAACCCGGACTGAAGCTTGGTGAACGCTTCTTCTACGCTGCCGAAATAAGTGTAGCTGGGCGGGCCGCCGTACTTTTCGACATAGTCGCCGTAAAAGCCCTGATCCTCATATCCCGACCAGTCAAAAACGGTCAGATCAGCTGCGTTGGCCAAAGCCTGGCTGGCCGTAAAGGTGGCAACCACTGCTGCCGTAAGTGATGCTGTTTTATTCATTTGTCTCCTCCCACAGATTCATGACTCACGTTTACCCAGATCGATCACCGAGGCGCTTTGAACGCCAAGCCAGACGGTATCGCCCCGGCTGTGATCGACTGTGTGAAAGTAGTTCGGTACTGCGACGGCGATGCTGTCCTTCAGACCATCGACACGCACATAGTAGTGGACGCTCTCACCATAGAAGGCGACGTCCGACACCTCGCCCTGAACAAGAGCATCGTAGCCATCCGGTTTATCTGCGCTGATCTCCAATTGCTCGGGCCGAACGCCGACAAGAAGTTTCCTGTCATGCATCTGAACGTTTGGATTCACCCCAATCGTCATCTGCCCAAACCCCTGAACAGTTACCTCCAGCGTTTCAGAATTTTCAGCCGTTACCTCGGCATCCAGAAAGTTCATCCCGCCGATGAAAGACGCCACCTCCCGGTTGCACGGTTGGGAATACAGAACTTCGGGCTTGTCGACCTGCTTGAGTTGCCCAGCAAACATGACACCTATGCGATCGGACATGGTCATCGCCTCGTATTGGTCATGAGTGACCATGACGAAAGTAATTCCAAGCTTTTGCTGCAGACGGCGCATTTCCAGCTGCATGGCTTCGCGCAAGTTCTTGTCCAGCGCGGAAAGAGGCTCATCCAACAGCAGCACTTTCGGCCGCATAACCAACGCACGAGCGAGCGCCACGCGTTGACGCTGACCGCCCGACAACTCATTGGCCTTGCGGTCCTGCAAGCCTCCAAGCTCGACCATCTCAAGCGCTTCGGCAACGCGCTCCTTGATTTCCTTGCGCGAGAGCTTTGTCTTGCGCAAACCGAACCCGACATTGTCGCCAACATTCAGGTGAGGAAAGATCGCGTAACTTTGAAACACCATATTGGTGGGGCGTTTGTTGGCAGGCACCTCGCCCATTATGCGCCCATCAATCCGGATCTCCCCTTCTTCGTGATCCTGAAACCCTGCGATGATACGGAGAGCCGTAGTCTTGCCGCAGCCCGACGGCCCAAGCAGCGAAAAAAACTCACCCTCTTTCAAGGTTAGGTTCAGATCAGACACAGCCACAAAGGACCCAAAGCGTTTTTCAACACCCTGAATTTCGATGATGTTCTGTTCGCTCATCTTGTTCATTTCCTTTGGCTTCAATCCGAGGACTGGGTGGAACGGCGGCGGAAATACTCGGCAATCAACAGCAGCAGGACCGAGGACATCAGAAGCAGAGACCCCAATGCCAACGTGTTGGGCAGTTTTGCCGGGAAGCGGATCTGGCTCCAGATATAGACCGGCAGCGTCGGGCTGTTTCCGGACAGGAAAAAGGCCAGAACGAATTCGTCAAACGACACGGTAAAGGTGACCAGAAGGCTGGCGATTATGCCGGGTGCAACAATGGGCAGAGTGACCCGCCGAAACGTACCCACAACGCTTTCTCCAAGGTCAAAGGCGGCCTCTTCCAACGACTGGTCGAAATCATCAAAGGCGGATTTCATGATCGATACAGCGAAGGGCAAGGCCACAAATACATGGCCTAGTATAACGGTGGTCAGAGAGGGCTTCAGTCCAATGCTGATGAACAAAACCAGCATTGAGCTGGCGACAATGATGCCGGGAATGACCAGCGGAAGCATGACCAATCCTTCAGACACTTCCCGCCCCTTGAACCGATACCGGACATAGGCACGCGCTGCGAACAGACCCAGCGAAGTTGCCATAACAGCGGTTACGCTGCCGACGATCAGCGAGTTTACCATCGCCTGCAGCAGCGTATCCTGCTGTCCAAGTTGCGCGTACCACTTCAACGTGAACCCCTTGAGAGGGAAGGCCACAATAGTTCCATCGTTGAACGAAAACAGCGGCAGTAGCAGCACTGGCAGATAGAGGAACACCAAATACGCAACAGCATAAACAAGAAGCCAGGGAAACCTGATAACTTTGGTCATCTGATCCTCCTGCCCAGTGCCGTGACGATGACCACAAAAAGGATTGCCACACAGCCCACAGACAACATCGCCAGAAGTGAAAGAGTTGCACCGAGTGGCCAGTCATTAGCCGCGCCAAACTGCACCTGTATCAGGTTCGCGACCATCTTGCCTTGTGAGCCACCGACCAGAGCCGGAGTGACGTAGTCCCCAACCGTGGGTATGAAGATTATTAAACATGCTGCAATGACCCCCGGCACGGTCAAAGGCAGCGTCACGCGGACAAACCGCTCCAATTTACTGCAACCCAGATCAGTGGCCGCTTCCAGCAGGCTCCGATCAATCTTTTGCAAAGAAACGTAAATTGGCAGGATCGCAAACGGTGCCCATGCATGTGCTAGGGTGAGAACCACGGCAAACTCATTATACAGAAGAAAAGTCAGTGGCTCCTGAATCAGGCCCAGAGAAATCAGGGCCGAATTCATCACACCATTAAAGCCGAGGATCAGTTTCCAGCTGAATACGCGCAGCAGATAGCTGCTCCAGAACGGAATGGTGATCAGCAAAAGCCACAGCGTTTTCTTCTGCGTCCTGAACGCTATGAAATAGGCGATAGGATACGCCAAACAAACCGTTGCAAGCGTCACAGCACCCGCAATGACTATTGAACGGATCATCAGGTGGCGCACCAGCGGATCAGTAAGTGCTTCCTGATAATTTGCCCAGGTCAGCGTTCGATCAATTTCAACGTAGTTTTGCGTCCAAAAACTATAGGCAACCAAAATGCAAAGCGGGACGGCAACCAGCAAGCCAACGTAAAGCGTCGCAGGCGCGCTTAGTGCAAGGCCTTTGCCCGTCTCACTTCTTATGACTCCAGCCATGCTTCCCTGCTGACTTAACTTTCGGTGGCGCGGTGATCTCGATCACAAAATGGACAATCGTCCATTTAAATCTGGAGTTTTCAGGTAAGCTGTGTCAACTGATATTTTCACAAGCGGCACTGGCCAAACTGCCAAGAGACGCTAGAACGCGCTGCAAGAGGCTGAAAACAAACAAGATCACCGGAAGAAATGACTGGAAAACGCCAACAGATACGTGAACGAAATCGCCTTACTCTTATCGAGGCCGTGCTCGACTCAGTTGCGGAAAAAGGAATCTCCGAGACGTCAGTCAGCGAAATTATTCAACGCGCCGACCTGTCCCGCGGCATGATCCACCTACATTTTGGCGGCAAGGACAACCTTGTTGACGAGGCTGCCCGGCACTCGTCCGAGCAGTATTACAACGGTATATATGCCCTGCTGGAAACAACCGGACAAACGGGTCAAGAACACATTGAGATGATCGTCAGAGGAGACTTAAGTGAAGCCATCCTCAACAAAAAGAACGTTTCAATTTGGTACGCATTTCGCGGGGAAGCCCGAAACAGAGCAGCGATAGCAGCCTTTTCAGATACACGCGATGCAAAGCTTCGGAATCTGGTCTTCAATGCATTCGCGCGAATTGCGAAAGAAGCCGAAATCGAACATGCCAATCAGGTTGCACGGGATGCAACCCACGGCACACTCGCCATGTTGGAAGGCATGTGGACCGACTATCTGCTCCACCCGGATTCATTTGATCGCACCGAGGCAATGAGAATTGTTTTTCGATTTCTGCAGGCAATGTTCCCCAAACACTTTGACCTAAGCGGTGCCCTCTTACTTGAGTGAGATTTGGGACCAGTTTCCTAACAGGCGCTTAGGAAGTGGATAATCTCCATCTTTAAATCAACACGATGACAGCATCGTACGCGCGCACGAAATTCATTTGAACCGACAGCAATGGGCAACTTTTTCGTCACGCCGAGCCGGTCTCGTTCCGATCCCGATGAAGCGGTTTGTGTTTCACACCCAGTTGCCCCACCTCTCATCGAGATAAACCTTCATATCAAAATCGGGACCTTTCTGACCCAACCCGGTCTGCTTCAATGATGAGCAAACTAACAACTACCTCATCACCGGACCATTGATCACCAAAGACTGCATGTTGAGATGTGCGTCGACCAAAAAATGCTCCATCAGGTTCTGGCGTGACAGGACATCTGCCGGTTTTCCTTGGTCGACGATGATTCCGTTGCTCATCAAATGCACATGATCGCAATATCGTGCCACTAAATTCAAATCATGCAGGGTCATAAGAACCGTCCGGCCTCGCCGTTTAACCTCGTTCAACAGCACCAATTGGTAGTGGAGATCAAGATGGTTGGTCGGCTCATCCAGAATGTAGATTTCCGGGTCACAGGCCAGCAACTGAGCAAAGTAACACCGCTGAAGTTCTCCGCCAGACAGGCGATCGGCAGGCTGGTTCCGCTTTTGGATTAGCCCCACCAGCTTAAGTGCTTCATCTCTGCATAGAACCAGATCAACTCCGTCCAGGCCAAGAGCGGACAGACCAATTTCAATGATATCCGATGGGGTCAACCCGGCCAGCAAACCAGAGCTTTGCACCAACGCACCGCATTTCCGCGCCCATTCGTGATAGGCATAGTCTTCAATATCGCGACCATCTGCAGCGATTTCACCTGCTGCAGGGCACTCAGCGCGGTAGATCGTACGAAGAACAGTGGTCTTACCCGCCCCGTTAGGACCAAGCAAACAATGCACCTCTCCTTTGGGGACGGCCAGAGAAACGCCCTGAACATATGGCCTGCCACCGACGTCAACCGACAGGTTGCGGATATCGAGTGCGGGATCAGACTGCACGGCGCAACCCTCTCAGTATCAGGATAAAAGGCGGTGCCGCAAACAGCGCCAGGAGCACACCAAGCGGCAGTTCCTCGGGCGCCAGCAGGGTTCTACATAGAAGGTCGACAGCAATCAAAACAATCGCCCCCAGCACCATCGACAGGGGTAGTAGAACCTTGTGCCGCGCACCAACCAACAGCCGCGCCATATGTGGCACAATCAGGCCGATAAAGCCGACGATACCGGCGACGGAAACCGCCAAACCGGTCAGCACAACCGTTGCCACGAATATCATGACACGCAGACGCCCTGTGCGAATTCCCAGTGCCTGAGCGCGCTCTTCCCCCAACAAGGTCGCGTCCAGAGCATTTGCGCGCATCAGGAACATGCCAGCAATCACCACAAGTGCCAGCGCAAGCAAGGGCAACTCTCGCCACTCTGTGCCCGCCGCCGTACCCATGAGCCAGCCCAGAGCGTTACGGGTAACATGTGGGTCCCCAATATATAGGAAAAAGGCCGTCACCGACTGGAACATCAGCGAGACTGCAACGCCCGCCAGTATAACAATCAGCGGATCAAGCTGACGCCCACGTTGCTGAGACAGTCCAAGCGTCATCAGAAACGCCAGCGCTGCACCTGAAAACGCGATCAGGGGGACACCGACGGTTTCGGTCACTTCGGACGGCAACCAGATGATCGCCGCGACCGCTGCCGCAGAAGCACCGGATGACAGACCCATCAGATAGGGGTCTGCCATCGGGTTGCGCAGGGCCGTTTGCATCAAAGCGCCAGCAAGGGCGAGCCCGGCCCCGATCAGTCCAACTGCCAATACGCGCGGGATGCGCCACTGCCACACAATCAGGGACAGCCCCCGCGGGGCATCCTCATTGCGCATCAGAATGGCTACACGATCCGACCAGCTTATGTCGGCTGTCCCCCACAGAATGCCCGCAATGGCGACAAGCACCATTACGACCATAGCCGTGGGAAACAGGACCAGGAACCGGGATTGCATTTACTCGAGTTCCGCCAGTTGGGCGTTCAGGTTCTCAACACCATCGGCAAAACGCATCCCGAGAAGGGTTTCAGAGAACGGAACTGTGACGAAGCGACCCTCTTTAACAGCGGTCAATTCGGACAAGACCGGATCGCTTTCCATATAAGCACGCTTTTCGTCCGCCGAAGACCAGCCCGCGTCGATCAGCAGGATCACATCGGGGTCTGCCTCGACCACGCGTTCCCATGCCAGATCGACCCATGTGCCTTCGACATCGTCACTGATGCTTTTCAGCCCGGCGGTTCTTGCGACCAAAGCAGGCCCTCCGCAGCAACCGATCGAGTAAGGTGTCTCATCGCCACTGTCGTAGATAAACGCCGTACGGCCAGCCCCTTCCGGGTCAGTCTGAACCGCCTCGATACGCACACGGGTCTCAGCGATCAGCTTGCCCGCGCGATCTTCAACATCGAAAATCTGCCCGATCTTTTCGATGTCGTTCAGGATCGGTTCGATGGTCAAAGGTACATCCTTCGGATGCGCTTCCTTGCAGGATGCGTCAACCAGGTAGGTACCGATTGCCAGATCATGCCATTTCTGCGCTGATCCAAGATTGTCTTCGGAAAATGCGGACCCAAAACCCGCGAACAGAAAATCCGGCTCATTGGCCAGTACCACCTCTCCAGCCGGGTATTTCTCGGCCAGGACCGGGACGGACTCAAACGCCGCTTTCCACTGGGCTGGCATTTCATCGTCCAGATAAGCGGTACCAACCATCGAACCTTCAAGCCCAAGCGCCAGCATCACTTCGGTCGCTTGCTGGTTCAGGGTAATCGCCCGTGTTGGCGCCTTGTCGAAGGTGTAATCGATCCCGCAGCTTTGTACGGTGACCGGATCGGCCTGGGCTGTAGCCGCGACAAATCCAAGCGGCATGATGAATTTAAGCAGGTTCATGGGTATCTCCTGTTTGATGAATAAGCAGTGATCGAGGAGTGGTTCCGGCGCAAAGCGCCTGAGAAACAAAGGTCCGGATGTCGTCCAGGCTCTCCACGCGATACCAATCGCCGTGTGGATAGTGGACGATCACTGGCCCGGCATTACTGGGAAACAGGCAGCCGGTTGTGGTCACCAGACATTCAGAACTTTTACCTGCATGGCCGATTTCTTTTTTGAGCGCATCCACCAGATTGGGGGCGTCTTTCAGGTGACATCGCGGGCCTGCACAAACGAGTAGATGGTGGCGAAAGGCAGGAGGGCTGTCCCACCCTTTGCCGAGCTCACCGGAAGGTTTCGGCCTAATCGGTTTCAGCAGAACATCTGCATTTGCGGCAGCCCGAATGACGTCTGAATCCATTTGCAGCGGTTTGGCGAAGAACAGCTTGGGTGTGTTTTTTGTCCGCCTGTGCAACCAGCTTGCTGCCGCATTTGGCAACCAGTTTTCGAGGCTCTGGGAAAACGGCAAGCCAATTGGACGCAACTCGATGCGCTTGGCTCCCTGCTCCGTGAGATCATCTAGAGCATGCCAAAGCCCATCACCGGATGCCTCCAACCTGACAGCGCGGGCTTCTGTAGGCGCGGCCTCAATCAGAGCGTTTGCAAGGTGGCAGAACCGGGATTGGCTGACGTAATTTGCCGAAATCAAATAGATAAATGCGTCCATCTCTGCCCCGAAACAGGAGGCAGGTCGGCACAATGCACTGGCCCGAAGATATCCATCATCTCATCCTCCTCGGGCCCTCCGCCCGGTTGGTTACATCCAGATGATGGCAGGTCTCCTGACTTGCGGATCAAAGCTTGCCGTCCCTTCCCGGATCTTGGGCGATCCAGTGGCTCTGACGGGTTGCTCACCGCTTACAGTTGCGGGGGCAGTTTCGGATTTGGACAAACGTCCGCACCGAATTCCCTTTTATCCTTGCGGCAATCACCTCAAGGAACCATCACGGCGAAAAAACACAAGCAAAGTTGATTCGACAAGAGTACGTGCTTGCTGATCGCTGGTATTTTGCCAGAACCTGCACGAGCGGACAAAGAAGTTCGCCACACTTCACTCTATATATTGACAACTTGCCCTGGTGAAACCCAATATAGTGTTGCTTCGGTTCTTTCGATTCCTGTCGAAAGCTAAGAGGGAAACCGGTGAAAAACCGGCGCTGCCCCCGCAACTGTGAGCGGAGAGTTCGGCTGAACACGCCACTGAAAGCACGCTTTTGGGAAGGCCAGACCGAACGATGATCCGCGAGCCAGGAGACCTGCCGCAAGCTCGAATGATAACCACGAACGGAGGGTTCGGGGGCGTTTGACGGGCCTGTTTGCCCATGGCGTCCTCGGCTTTGATTAAAAGGACAGAGGATAAATGAGCATTACCGTATATTCCAAACCCGCCTGCGTACAATGCACCGCGACCACCCGAGCGCTGGATGCAAAAGGCATCAATTATGATGTCGTGGACCTGACGCAGGACGACAGCGCCATGACCCATGTGACCGAGCTGGGCTATCGCCAGGCACCAGTCGTTGTGGCCGGCAGTGACCACTGGTCGGGCTTTCGCCCGGACATGATCGCCCAACTGGTTTGATCTATGACTGCGCCGATCCCGGCGCTGGTCTATTTCTCATCGAAATCCGGAAACACCCACCGCTTTATCTCGCGGCTGGGCCTGACCTCTTTCCGCATTCCAACTGGGATGGACCCGCTGCCGGACCCTGAAGATCCTTATGTTCTGATCTGCCCGACCTATTCCGACGGCGAAGGACGCGGGGCGGTTCCGAAACAGGTGATCCGCTTTTTGAACGACCCGGCCCGCCGCGCCGGGATCATCGGGGTGATCGGTACAGGCAACCGTAACTTTGGTGCGACATACGCCTTGGCTGGTCGCATCATCGCCCAGAAATGCAAAGTGCCGCTGCTGTATTCGTTCGAGCTGGCGGGCACTGACACAGACATCGCCCGCGTCCGCGCAGGGCTGGAAAAATTAGGGAGACACCAATGCTCGACAGCAGCGTAAACGAGCAGGACTATCACGCGCTGAACGCGATGCTGAACCTCTATGATGGTGAGGGGAAGATCCGCTTTGACGCGGACCGCATGGCCGCGCGGCAGTATTTCCTGCAGCACGTGAACCAGAATACCGTGTTCTTCCATTCGCTGGACGAAAAGCTGGGATACCTGGTGTCCGAAGGCTACTATGAAGAGGCCGTGCTGGACCAGTATTCCAAGAACTTCATGCGCAAGATCTGGGATGCGGCCTATGCCAAGAAGTTCCGTTTCCCGACCTTTCTGGGCGCGTTCAAGTATTACACTTCGTACACGCTGAAAACCCGAGATGGGCAGCGCTATCTTGAACGCTACGAAGACCGCGTCGTCATGACCGCTCTGGCGCTGGCGCGCGGAGATGAGGCGCTGGCCATGTCTTTCATGGAAGAGATCCTCGAAGGCCGCTTCCAACCTGCCACACCGACTTTCCTGAACGCAGGCAAAGCCTCACGTGGTGAGCTGATTTCATGCTTCCTGCTGCGGCTTGAGGACAACATGGAGAGCATCGGTCGCGGCATCAACTCGGCCCTGCAACTGTCCAAGCGCGGCGGAGGTGTTGCGCTGCTGCTGACAAACATTCGCGAACATGGCGCGCCGATTAAGGGCATTGAAAACCAGTCCTCGGGCGTAATACCGGTGATGAAACTTCTGGAAGATAGTTTCTCCTACGCCAACCAGCTGGGCGCGCGTCAGGGCGCTGGGGCCGTCTATCTGAACGCGCATCACCCGGACATCATGCGCTTCCTCGACACCAAGCGCGAAAACGCGGACGAGAAAATCCGCATCAAGACGCTGAGCCTTGGCGTGGTGATCCCTGACATCACTTTCGAACTGGCGAAGAAGAACGCCGATATGTACCTGTTCTCGCCCCATGACGTGGAAAAGGTCTATGGCGTGCCGCTCTCGGAAATCTCGGTGACCGAGAAGTATCACGAGATGGTCGATGACAAGCGAATCCGTAAATCCAAAGTCAACGCGCGGGAATTCTTCCAGACCATTGCTGAGATTCAGTTCGAATCCGGTTACCCCTACGTGATGTTCGAAGACACGGTGAACCGGATGAACCCTATCGCGGGCCGGATCAACATGTCGAACCTGTGCTCAGAGATTCTGCAGGTCAATGAGGCGTCCGAGTTCAACGATGACCTCAGCTACTCCTATCTGGGGACGGATATCTCGTGCAATCTCGGTTCGCTGAACATCGCCAAAGCGATGGATGGCGGCGATCTGGGTCGTACCGTCGGAGCCGCGATCCGGGCGCTGACGGCGGTGTCCGAGATGTCGGCAATTGACTCGGTACCGTCTGTGCGCCGTGGCAACGATGAAAGCCACGCGATTGGTCTGGGTCAGATGAACCTGCACGGATTTCTAGCGCGCGAACATATCCACTATGGCTCGCCCGAAGGTGTTGAATTCACATCCGTTTATTTTGCCACCGTGGCCTATCACGCCATTCGCACCTCCTGCGATCTGGCGCAGGAGCGCAAGACATCGTTCAAGGGGTTCGAGGACTCTGACTATGCCTCAGGCACCTTCTTCGACAAATACACCACCCGCGACTGGCTGCCTGAAAGTGATCGGGTGAAGGCGTTGTTTGACGGCATGACCCTACCCACGCGTGATGACTGGGTGGCGCTGAAGGCTGATGTGATGAAGCATGGCCTCTATAACCGCAACCTTCAGGCGGTGCCGCCGACCGGGTCGATCAGCTATATCAACAACTCGACCTCTTCGATTCACCCGATCGTGTCCAAGATCGAAATCCGCAAAGAGGGCAAGATCGGCCGCGTCTACTACCCAGCTGCGTTCATGAACAATGACAACCTCGAATACTACCGCGATGCCTATGAGATCGGCCCCGAAGCGTTGATCGACACTTATGCGGCGGCGACCGAACATGTGGATCAGGGCCTGTCGCTGACCCTGTTCTTCCCGGCCGAGGCCACGACCCGCGATATCAACCGCGCTCAGATCTACGCATGGAAGAAAGGCATCAAAACCATCTACTACGTGCGTCTGCGCCAGGAGGCCCTTGAAGGGACCGAGGTGCAGGGCTGCGTATCCTGCTCGTTGTAAGGGGAAACGATATGAAAGATATGATCCAAACCAATATCCCCCGCGCCATCAACTGGAACCGGCTCGAGGATGACAAGGACCTTGAGGTCTGGAACCGTCTAACGGTGAATTTCTGGCTGCCCGAGAAGGTGCCTCTGTCCAACGATATCCAAAGCTGGGCCACCCTGACCGACCACGAAAAGCAACTGACTATTCGTGTCTTCACCGGCCTGACCCTGCTGGACACGATCCAGAACACGGTCGGCGCCCCTGCCCTGATGCCCGATGCCGTCACTCCGCATGAAGAGGCCGTACTGACCAACATCGCCTTCATGGAGGCGGTGCATGCGCGAAGCTATTCTTCGATCTTCTCAACGCTCTGTTCGACCAAGGAAATCGACGAGGCGTTCCGCTGGTCCGAAGAAAACCCGCATCTGCAGGCCAAGGCCGAGGCGATCCTGAACACCTACGCGCCCGGAAACGATCCTTTGAAACGCAAGATCGCGTCGGTGTTTCTGGAAAGCTTCCTGTTTTACTCCGGCTTCTACCTTCCAATGTATTGGTCCAGCCGTGCAAAGCTGACCAACACCGCCGACCTGATCCGGCTGATTATCCGGGATGAGGCGGTCCATGGTTATTACATCGGGTATAAGTTCCAGCGCGGGTATGAGAAGCTGTCCGAGGTGGAACAGCAGGAGCTGAAGGACTATGCCTTTGGTCTGATGTTCGAACTCTACGGCATCGAAAACCAGTACACCGAAGAGCTGTATGACGAGATCGGCCTGACCGAGGATGTGAAAGTGTTCCTGCATTACAATGCCAACAAGGCGTTGCAGAACCTGGGTTTCGAAGCCCTGTTCCCGCCCGAAGTCTCCGAAGTGAACCCGGCCATTCTGGCGGCACTTAGCCCCGACAGTGAAAACCACGACTTCTTTTCGGGCTCAGGCTCGTCTTATGTCATTGGCAAGGCTGTCGCCACTGAAGACGAGGATTGGGACTTCTGATGCCGAAAGACACGTTAGCAATCGTAAAGGAATGGCACGAGGCGTTCGACGTACCGGTCGTTGACGCCCCGTCGATTCCCAATGAGCGCGCGCAGATGCGGCTCGCGATCCTCGAAGAGGAAGTGGCCGAGCTGCGTACTGCAGTCGAGGCTGGTGATATGATTGAAGTTCTGGATGCGCTTTGCGACATTCAATACGTGCTTGACGGAACGTTTCTCGAGTTTGGCCTGCACGGCTTCAAGCAGGAAGCGATGGATGAGGTTCATGCCTCAAACATGTCCAAACTCGGGGCCGATGGACGGCCCGTACTCCGCGAGGACGGCAAAGTACTGAAAGGGCCGGACTTCCGGCGGCCCGATCTGGCCCGCGTTCTGCGGCGGACATAGTCAACGCATCGAAACCGCAGCTGGTGTCAGCTAAACTGCGGTTTCGAATTTGATACCAATCAGAGAAACCTCGACTTCGACCTTGCTGATGGGGTTCGAACAACATGTCAGAAAGTTACCCGCCTCGATATCGCCTTCTGAGAACCGCCATTGTGAACCATGGGAGCCTCTCCAGCGGCCTTCTTAACCTTGCAGGTGCCACGCACTCCGAAGGTGCAGACCGAAAACCAGTTTGAACAAACTGGGTTCTTGCCATCCGCCAAGAGTCACAACGGTTCGCCCTAGCTTAAAGCGATCGTCTCCTACTTTCCCCACGGGATATGTCTTTGAAGTTGACTAGCGATTGCGTGCTGAGGTTACTGATGCGTACTTCCCGAAACTTGATTTAAAGCGGCAAGAGTTGACTTAACGTCGGCAACTCCGACCGCGCAAACTGGTTTGTGAACAACAAAGCTCCAACGGGTTCCGACAGGGTTCAGAATGGTGACGTGAGTGGCGGGTCCAGGGCAATTGGGGTCATCACATTCCACTTCAACAACGGTAATCAGAGTTAGCGGTCCAATCTCGATCCATTCTCGAACCAGTTTCTTTACTCGTTGGACATGCCAAAGCGTGGCCGCCCTTCCTTTGATCTGACCCGCAAAGCTCACAGCTGTGTCGGATTTGGCGCATCGCCGTAGACCGCTGTGGGGTCAAATGTCTTTCTATCTTCCGTGAAAACCAGCGATGTGCCCGCATCGCCCTCTGTCGGAATGGCCCGATAGAAACAGGACCGATACCCCACGTGACAAGATGCGCCAGATCCAGCGACCGACACGCGGAGCCAGATGGCATCCTGATCGTCATCAATGCGCGCTTCCACGACCCGTTGAATGAGTCCAGATGTTGCGCCTTTGTGCCAAGGCACCTGACGAGCACGGCTGAAGTAATGTGCCTCACCAGTTTCAAGAGTCAGCCGCAGAGCATCAGCGTTCATCCAGCCCAACATCAAAACTTCACCGCTTTCGGCATCGGTGGTGATACAGGGCATAAGCCCATCAGCGCCGAATTTGGGCGACAGCGCCGTGCCCTCTTCTACTTCCTCAACCGAATGGCGGGGGGAGAATGAAATGTTGTCCACTTGGACATCCTTATTTCTATTATGTTATTTCATAACAAGCATGATCAGTATTATTTCGCAACCTGTAAGAGCGACACGACGTTCACAATCTTATCTCTCTCACATTTTTCGATTTTAGTTTGAGACGGGAAGTCTATCTCCGGGAAAAAGACACTCAAGGCTGCAAAAAGTTACGATGCCGCGTAAATAGACGATCCGGGTTTATACGCTGGGGTCGCCAATTGCTTATCCGAAGCCCACAATGATCTTTGGTTGGATCGAAACATATTGCTCAAATGATATTGAAGCCTTGTTTTCACTCTATCCCAAAATACGCGGTCCATGTGCCCACTATGCAGTACGAGTTTTTTGAAACGTCCGTGATAGATGCGCGGATTGTTAGATATTACCGGCGAACTTGGGTTTGACCTGCCGGGTCGACAGTTCACTCGATCACGCGGACCGCACCCTCGGGACCATAATTACTGGTGGGCACTACACGGTTACATTCAGAAACACTAGCGAGGTTCAGATTCTTCCCGCGCCTTTCCAATTCATGTTCATCGATGTGGAAGGTGGGTGGCGAATATTGGGCAAGCTTTGAGCGTACTCTATACAACTACTTCCAGCGGATCGTGGTCGTCGCAATGGCCATCATGCGGGTGCTGCAGCCGACTATCAACCAAATAGCAGGTGTGGCCCACAAGAGGCACAGCCTCGTGTCCGCTACCGGATCCATGCACATGACTTTCCTCATAGCCAAGATGGTCAGAGGAGATGGAGGGCGCACGCCCTGAACATATTTCCAGAAAAACTTAGGGCTGCAGAAGAGCAGGCCAACAGGCGGAAGCTGTTGGTACGGACGCCTTTTCAGCCGATCTTCGCAAGCTTGTAACGTCCGGCCTTGCACGCCTTACGGACAGCCTTGATCCGCCCTGCGTCAATTGCCAGGCCAGTCATCTCGTTTTCCTCTAATTCGAGATTGGGGTTTCTAATCTCTGCGCTGGGCCTGCCACCCGACGAGGCTGAAACACGCAAACAAAATTGCGGCTACGCAGACGATTGAAGGACCGGCCGGTGTGTCAAAAACATAGGCTGCGCGCAGCCCTGCTACGGCGGAAAACGCGCCGATCGCCGCTGCAATCAAGGCCATCGTTTCTGGTGAACGTGCCAAATTGCGTGCGGCTGCGGCGGGAATGATCAGCATTGCTGCAATCAGCAAGACCCCCACGACTTTGATCGCTACCGCAACAGTTACTGCCAGGGCCAAGGTCAGGATCAACTGCTCGCGCTTGGGATCAAAGCCGCTGGCATAGGCCAGTTCTTCATTCAGCGTCGCTGTCAACAGTTGGGACCACCGCCATGCGATCAGCGCCACGACCAGCGCGGCGCCACCCCAAATCACGATAAGATCCGAGCGAGATACCGCAAGGATATCGCCAAAGAGATACGCCATAAGGTCAATACGAACACCTGACAGAAACGAGACAGCAACAAGACCGAAGGCAAGCGCGGAATGCGCCAAAACCCCCAACAATGTGTCCATCGCATACCCCCGGCCAGCCAACAGCGTTACCGTCAGCGCCATGACAAGCGCAACCGCCAATGCCCCGGTAAAGACCGACATCTGAAACGTCAGAGACAGCGCAACACCGAGGATCGCAGCATGTGCTGTGGCATCTCCAAAATAGGCCATCCGTCGCCAGACGACGAAGCAGCCAAGCGGAGCTGCTGCAAATGCAACACCAACACCCGCGAGTGTTGCGCGCGTCATAAAATCATCAAGCATTATTCTGCTGCTTCCTGAGAGTTTTCACAGTGGTCGTGATTGTGGTCATGATCATGACGGTAAAGGGCCAGCGCGCCACCTGTTCCTGTTCCAAACAGGGCTCGGTATTCCGGGGCTGACGCGACAACAGCCGGAGATCCTTCGCAGCATACATGACCATTCAGGCAAATCACCCTGTCCGAAGCACTCATGACCACGTGCAACTCATGACTGATCATCAGAATTGCACAGCCGGTTTCGCGTCGCACATCCTCAATCTGACGATAAAATGCCGCCGATCCCGGTTGGTCGAGCCCCTGGGTCGCTTCGTCCAGAAGCAAAACATCTGGCCGATTGATCAAAGCACGGGCCAGCAATACGCGCTGGAACTGCCCCCCGGACAATTGTGACATCTGGCGTTTCAGAAGGTGCGGCACGCCTGCGGATTCAAGAGCATCCTCGCATTGTTTTCCGGAAACGCGGTCGGTCAGACGCATGAACCGTTCGACAGATATCGGCAAAGTCGGATCAATATGCAGTTTTTGAGGTACATAGCCGATTTTCAGGCCCGGCCTCAAAGACACTTTCCCCGCAGATGGCTTGGTCGCGCCGATGATGGCCCGCAACAGGCTGGTCTTGCCTGATCCGTTTGGACCTACAATTGTGACAATCTCTCCGGGCTCGATGCTCATGTCTACATGGCGCAGAACATTGTTGGCACCATAGCGTACGCCGAGATTTTCAACGGTGATAAGGGTCATCTCTACGCCTTTTTGGTGCAGTCCGGACAGATTCCCTCGGCTTCTACTACCGTTCGCTCAATCTCGAAACCCGCCGCGCGTGCAGCCGCGCCCAAAACACCTTTGGCCGGCGCGGAATGCGCCTCGGCCACGGCATCGCATTTTCTGCAGATCATGAAGGCTGGCGAGTGGGCAGCGCCAGGGTGCGAGCAGGCGACAAACGCATTCAACCGTTCGATCTTGTGAACGAACCCATTTTGCACGAGGAAATCAAGCGCCCTATAAGCCACCGGCGGTTGAGATCCGAACCCCTCCTCGCGCAGGCGATCAAGAATGGCATAGGCACCAAGCGCCCGATGCTCCTGCAACAGCAACTCCAGAACTTTCCGGCGAACAGGGGTTAGGCGTAGACCCTCTTCTTTGCACCGCGCTTCCGCCGTCGACAAAGCGGTCTCAACACAACTCTCGTGGTCGTGTTTCTGGAATCCAACCGTGGCCGTTTCGTCGACCGGAACAGGGTGCGTATCGCTTGTCATGTTATTCCATATCATGTATGCCGCTCGTAACGTTATAAAATCACATAGAGGTTCTGATGTCCAGAAAGCTTCTCCCACTATCGATCACGGCTGCTCTCATGGGTGGGACGGCTATGGCGGATGTTCCGAATGTAGCGGTCGATATCGCACCAGTCCATTCGCTGGTAGCACGGGTTATGGAGGGGGTTGGAACACCTGAACTTATTGTACCACCCGGCGCATCTCCGCATGAGTATAACCTGCGTCCTTCTGAAGCTTCGGCATTGCAAGAGGCCAATCTGGTATTCTGGATTGGTGAGGACCTGACGCCGTGGATGGAGGGTGCGATAGACACCCTTGCAGATGGCGCAACCGTCACGACTTTATTGGAGTCTGACGGCACAGTTCTTCTCGATTTCCGTGAGGGTGCATTGTTCGAGGCCCATGACCACGGAGAAGAAGATGATCATGGGCATGATGAACATGCTGAAAACAAGAGTCATGATGATCACGACCATGGTGACGAGCATGCAGAAGAGGGCGAGCACGATCACGAAGCGCATGGGGAAGATGATGACCACGATCACGAGGAACATGCCGAAGATGAAGGTCACGACCATGATCACAAAGATCATACGGAAGGCGATGACCATGATCATGAAGAGCATGCCGACCACGAAGGGCATGATGACCATGACGGACACGCACACGGCGAACACGACCCCCACGCCTGGCTTTCTCCGGCAAACGCTGAAATCTGGTTAAACCTGATCGCAGCACAGCTTTCGTCAGCTGATCCCGACAATGCAGGCACCTACTTTGCGAACGCTGCAGCTGCGCGTGAAGAAATGGCTGCGCTGTCTGCCGAAGTGGCCGAAACGCTTGAACCTGTCCGTGGCGGCAGCTTTATCGTCTTCCATGACGCTTACCAGTACTTCGAAGATGCGTTCGACTTCCCGGCCTCGGGTGCAATCTCGATCGGTGACGCAACTGACCCAAGCCCGGCTCGCATTGCCGAGATTCAGGCGCGCATCAAAAACGAAGGCATTGATTGCGTTATGACCGAACCGCAGTTCAACCCGGGCATCGTCGCAACCGTTCTGGATGGAACCGAAGCCAAAACCGGCGTTATTGATCCTTTGGGATCTGATCTGGAACCCGGAGCGGCGCTGTATCCTCAAGTTATCCGCAACATGGCCAAAACACTGGCGGAATGTCTTTAACCTCCAGCCCGGTCGGTGCTTAAACATTGGCCGGGCTTAACAACGTCAGGGGCGACACAGAGTATTGGTGCATATGTTGTAAGTGATCGTGTTACCCCTGATGCATTAGGACAGAGCGCTTTAGTTAACTCCCTGCCAACACATTCCCGCCAAAACCACGATAATGTCTTGCTCTGCTTGAACTTTCATTTCGTGATGTTATCACGTATTTAAACAAGGAGAGAGCAGTGATTTCGCAAGCAGCATATGGTGCTGAACCCAACAAGGACCGGCGAATACCTGTCACCGTTCTGACTGGCTTTCTTGGCGCTGGGAAAACCACCTTGCTGAACGCGGTGTTGGCAGAGACATCTTCCGGAAAAGTCGCAGTAATCGTGAATGAGTTTGGTGAAGCCGGCCTGGATCACGATCTGATCGAGTCTGTCGAGGATGAAATCATCCTGATGCAATCCGGGTGCCTGTGCTGTTCAATTCGAGGAGATTTGGCAGGGACAATTGCGGATCTGATCGAACGGCGTGACGACGGCTTTCTTAGATTTGAGCGGATCATCATAGAAACCACCGGACTTGCCGACCCTGCCCCAATTCTGCAGACACTTTTGATCGACCCCGAATTGGCACGCACAACTCGCATGGACGGATTGGTAACAGTCGTCGATGCGGCCAACGGGTCCAAAACCTTGGATGCACAGTTCGAAGCCGTCTCACAGGTCGCGATGGCCGATCTGATCCTGCTCAGCAAAACAGATCTGGTATCTGCCAAGGTCACAGATGCTTTGTCCATGCGACTGAACGGGTTGAACCCTACAGCCCGGATCGAACGGCCGGTCGCTGGGCAGTTCGACCCGAAGCAAATGTGGGGATTGAGCGGCCTGCGTAAGGGTGTGCGTCAAGAAGATGCGATTGCATGGACAACATCGGCGCCTGAACCAAAGATTGACCCGCTCGCAAACCTTTCGGGTTTATCCAAACCCAAGCCGGTGTCGTTTGCACCGACACCTCATAATACCCGGATCAGTTCTGCTTCGATCGTTCTGGACACGCCAATCAAGGATTCAGCCTTTGATTACTGGCTGGACACGCTGATCACCCTCAAGGGCCCAGACATCCTGCGTGTCAAAGGGATCGTGTTTCTCGAGGGTATCGACGTGCCGTTTGTCTTTCACGGCGTCCAACACATTTTCGACCCGCCGGTCCCTTTGAAGAACTGGATCGGAGACGACCGCCGCTCTCGCATCGTGGTCATCGCGCGCGATCTGACCCGCCCGGAATTGCAACGCAGCCTCGACATGCTGCGGGCGCATCAACCCAAAACTGGGACAAAAAGAAGAAGTGTTTCTAGGCCATGACTGATACCCGACTTCCCGTCACCGTCCTGTCCGGCTTTCTTGGCGCCGGTAAAGCCACCCTGCTAAACCACGCCCTAAACAGCGCGTCGCCGTCGTGAAAGCGGTAAACCTGCTCAAAGATTATTTCAGCCATGAATTCCTGTGTAACCGCAGCGAGACAAACCATTCCGTGGTCGATAGCGAGACCATTCTAGCTCTGCGGCGCGGCGATCTACCTGGTGTGATCCGCGCGAAAGGGCATTTCTGGATTGCTATGCGGCCTGAGTGGGTCGCCAAGTTTTCCCTCGCCGGCGCTTTATCGAGCGTGCAGCCGATTGGAACATGGGGGTATCTGTCCCTGACACCCGATGGCCCGAATGCGCGACCACAATATGGCGACGCCGACAGTCTTCGAATTTCCAGTGTTGGATCGACGCGCTCGAACCGACATTTAACCTGAACGAGGCCGACTGATGAGCCGCAATCTTGGCCAGACGAAAATCCGAAAACGACGGCGCAGCGAGAACCCAATGCGCGAATTTGACAATCTTCCGCCGATTTTGCGCGCCTGGGTTTCGCAAGCGGCTTTGCCCTGGCGGCCACGCTCAGTCCTACGCGCCTACAACACTGCGCTTGCGCGGACCGGGGATCAAAGCCGGGCTCTGGAAGAGTTGAGGCGTCTCGAAGCTGCACAACTGGCAAAAGACGACCGATTTGCAGCCAGCGTGTATGGCTAGCATGGAGCGGAGAAGGTCAGATCAATATGTCTTTCATCTCTTGATCACGAACAAACTGAACGAGGCAGGTTTCAGCTCCCAAAGCTGCAACTTTTTCCTTAACAGGCATTGGCCGTACTGTTGATGTCGCCTCGCTCCGTCCCGCTAGTTCAAGCGCAACCGCAAAAGCTGCGGGCAATGGCAAGCAGTCTGTTTTTCATAAACAACGTTTGGCTACGTGCTGCAAATCCCTCAAGAGTGTAGTTTTCTCGTCGCTCCATTCCTGCGAAGAGCAATTTTGAATGTCATTGAGCTTGGACCAAAGATTATCTTGACCAAGTATCGCAGCAGAACCACAAAGCTTATGTGCCCTTTGTTTAAGCGCTCTGCTTAACTCATCGGAAGCCTTCAGATCCTCAATGAGTTCAACAAGTTCACTGTTCAACTCTTCGCAGGCTTCACGATACTTATCGTCCCCAAATCGGGTCTTAAAGTCATTCTCAGAGTCGTTGATACCGGTTCCGTTGGCATTTAAGACCCTCGCCAATTCTGATTGCAGCGCAGCCAATGAAACCGGCTTAACCAACAGCCCTCGAAATTCTGCTGCTCGTATGACTTCGTGATCTTTTGGGGCTGCATGAGCCGTAACTGCTATCGCTGGCAAATTGCCCCACTCGATATTCAGTTCGCGAACTTTTCCGAGTGTTTCGATACCATCGATACCGGGCATGCTGATATCCAACAAAAGTACATCAAATCGCTCGGACCCAAGACGTTCTAAGGCGGCGTAACCAGTATCAGCCTCAGCAACCGAAAAGCCAAGATCTTCAAGCATATCGGTCAAGATCATTCGATTGATTTCATTGTCGTCTACCACCAGCGTTTTCAAACCCTGATAAAGCTCTGCCCGTGGCGCGTCTGTGGAATCCGGTTCGCTCGTGACATCAGATCTTGAGGTTGGCAGAGGCAGTCGCATTGTAAACAGGCTGCCTTCTCCAAGCACACTATCCGCCGTGATGTCGCCACCCATCGCTTCGACTAGTCTTTTGGTAATAGCGAGCCCTAATCCAGTTCCGCTCGTCTCACGTGCAAAGGCGGTATCGATCGTGACAAATTCATCGAAGATAACGTCCAGATAGTCAGGTGATATCCCGACCCCGGTATCTGCAATCCGAAACTCAACCAGATCGTCATGCCGAAGCCTTTCGACTTCGATCGTGACTGATCCATCCCGCGTAAATTCGATTGCGTTACCTAGCAGGTTCACTAAGCATTGCTGCAGCGCAGTTCTGTATCCAAGAACGTCGATAAGTTCTTCAGATAGAACATCGACCTTCAGGTTGTTGCCACGCGCATCTGCGTTCGCCGACAGGCTGTCGGCTACCTCGTGGACAACCTCCATTACGTCAAAGCTTGATCTGTCACGCAAGGCATTGCCTGAACCCAGTCTGGAAAAATCCAAAACATCAGTCACATGCGACAGCAGCAACTTCCCCGACACTTCGATAGAATGAAGATACCGCTTTTGCCTATCCGTCAGGTTGCTCTGATCAATCAATGCGGCAGAACCGAGTATTCCGTTCAACGGTGTACGCATCTCATGGCTCATCACGGTTAGCAGATCGGATTTGGCCTGTTCGCTTTCCCGCGCCTTGTCTCTTGCAGTGCGTAAGTCTTCCTCAGCTTTGAGTTCCTCAGTTATATCCCGAAGGAATGAGACAAAGACTTGCTCTCCGTCGGTTTCGGCGAGCGATATGGAAAGCTCCACTGGAAAAGTTTCCTGCGATTTGCGCAGACCCTCTAACCTGACACGCCCAGCGCCGATTACCTTTTGCTCGCCGGTCTCGAGAAATCGCGTCATGCCTTTTCGGTGCAGGGCGCGCAGGTGTTCTGGAACGATAAGTTCAGCCATATCGGCACCGATTGCCTCGGCCTGACTGTACCCAAAGACATCTTCGGCGGCGCCGTTGAATTCAAGAATTCTTCCAGAAGTATCGACCACCAACACCGCATCCAGTGACGAGGTAATGGCCGCTTCAAATCGGTTGCGAGCCGACTGGCTTTGCCGGGCAAACAACTGCCCCTGCCGGAATAATTTGATGAGAACTGCAAAAGCTAAAAGCAATGCAACAAAAAGTACAACAAGCAATGATGCCATTCGAGTTAGTGTGCTGGCCAACTCAGCACGTCGGGTTGCATTTTCCTGCGCAAATCCCTGAATACCGCCCAGCGCAAGCTCGCGCACTTCAGGTCGCAGTGTTTGAATCTGCGCCCGCAGATCAGGAAGTGCCGCGCGCAGCTGGTCATCCGGCCCATCAATCAATGGTGTCAGCCTGGATAAGAAGTCTTCAGTGGCTTGCAAGGCTGGTTGCGCGGCGGCACCCCCTCGCAGAAATGAAAACAGCTCGCTATTAAACAGCGTATCCGCTCGGCTAAAAAAGATATCGAAACGGTTGCGTACAGCGGACAAGTCACCATTGGAACGTGATGAAGCATCAATGACCGAGACTTCGAACCTAAGCAGCTCGACTTCGAGCTGAGACATCAACCAGCTGACGTTGTCTGTTTTTGCGGTCGAGAGCGCGTCGAGATCTGATTTCACCTCGCGCCCAAGGGAAAGCACGATAGCCAGACTCACAACCAGCAAGCCTACAAAGGCAAAAATGGGCCATCTCTTCATGCTCATGAAAGGCGCTTTAGTGTCGATGGCCTTCTCCTCGGTACTTACTGTGCAACGACTTCCAATCGATTGAGTTGCCAAATGCTGCGGGCATAAATTTCTTCGGACTGATAGGCCTCGTTAGCATCGTAAGGGTAAATTATCCACAAAGGTCCTTTGTCGCGTACTGACATCGCCTTGCCATCGCGCAAGTAGGCAACGATCGGGCCAACATCTGTTGCATCACTGGTGGGAATGGTGACGGCGTAGTCATTCAAAGCCACCGCTCGTATGATCCCCTGCTCTGCCTGGACATGGTCCAGAAGCACATCAAGGGAAACTCCTTCAAAGCTCTGCGTACCCTCTGTCCAGATCGTTGTGGTATCGATTGACTTACTGGGCAATGCCTCAAGGGCTTTCCTGTCGAATGTCCAAGTGTTCTTGTTTCCTTTGAGACCGACATCGCCCGACACCGTAAGAAGTACTTCATCCGCATATGCCGCACTCGCAAATGAAATGGCGAGTGTGGCGCAAAGTGATTTTAAAGTTCTAAGCATGCGAGATTGTGTCCGTGAGTAGGTGAACCTTTGTCAAAACGTTTTTGACACAGCCCCGCAAAACGTTCTCAGACGCAATAGAATAGCTCGCTATACTTTAGGATAGTTCAGCGCACCAAAGGTCACACCATCAGCCTAATTTGCGAACTTTCGACATCCCAAACCATGCAATCAAAGTTGTCGCTGAGTGCGATAATGAGGCTTTGGCAGCCAGCGTCAAAGAGTAATAGTTTAGGAAAACAACATGAATTTGCAAAGTTCGTCAAATAGTAACCCTTTTGGTGGTTCAACTATTCCGGGTGCGATAAAATCGGATCAAAGCATTTGTTCAAGGTCACCGATATCGATGCGAATTCTATTGGCTGATGATCACGGTTTGGTCCGTGACACGATCTCATCCTACCTCGAAACCGAGGGGCGCGCGGCAGTTGTTGCCGTACCCGACTACATGGCTGCGATGAAATTGCTGTCATCCGAAGATCCATTCGACTTGGTCCTGTTAGACTTTGAAATGCCGGGCATGAACGGGATCGAAGGGCTTTCAGACGCAATTCGCCAATTCCCTGAACAGGCTTTTGCGATATTGAGCGGGACGGCACCAAACAAGATCGCACAGGAAGCAGTCGAAATGGGCGCCGTTGGTTTCTTGCCCAAAACCATGGGCGCCAAATCCCTGGTCAACGCGGTGCGATTTATGATCGCCGGCGAAACCTTCGTCCCGGCCAGTGTTCTAAGTATGGATGGCGATGTCAAAGAAAGCGACTTTTCCCGTCAGCTCAGCCAGCGGGAAAAACAGGTTCTACGCGGATTGTGCCGTGGGCAGTCCAACAAGGAGATCGCGCGAGAGCTGGATCTTCAGGAAGTCACGATCAAGCTGCATGTTCGGACCCTTTGCAAGAAACTCAATGCAAAAAACCGGACCCAGGCCGCTCTGATCGCTCGGGATGCAGGATTCGAGTGACCCGGGTCCGCAGGGGGGGACTTCAGAATAGAAAGTGATCGTAGAGTTGGTCGAAATCCGACGCTACGCCTTCAAGGATCAATGTCGTATCCGGTGACAAAGTTACGTAGACATCGGTCCCGCCCACGATTTCAGCGTTGGCATTAAACCAGTCAGATGTATCAGCTCCGCCACTATCGATGTTGAGCGCACGTAGATCGAGTAAATCGCCATCGCTGAGCGAAAAGTCTGTGATCGTATCGGTCGACCCGTCCAGATCCTCATCGCGGAAAATGAACCTGTCCGCATCTGCGCCACCGGTGGCTTGATCATCTCCTGCGCCAAGGTAAAGCCGATCTTTCCCTGAACCTCCGTCCAGAACGTCGTCACCGCTGGAGCCATTCAGATAATCGTTGCCAGCACCCCCATTCAACTCGTCATCGTCAGAACCACCCTTCAGCGTGTCGGAGCCCTCACCGCCAGCTAATGTGTCGTTTCCGGATCCGCCATCCAGAGTATCCGCACCGAGACCGCCTATCGCGGTATCATCACCGGAGCCCCCAGAGAGGCTGTCGTCGCCCGCACCGCCATCTAGGTCATCGTTGCCAGATCCTCCGGTTAGCGTGTCTTTTCCGTCGTCCCCGGACAGAAAATCATCACCGGATCCACCTGACAAATTATCACTGCCATCGCCACCGTTCAGGACATCCGCGCCAGACCCGCCATCGAGTTGGTCATCGCCTGTGCCACCGAACATCTCATCATTGCCCGAGCCACCGTCCATAACGTCTTGGCCGTCTTCACCTCGCAATGTGTCAGCTTCGGATCCACCGCGGAGTGTGTCATCGCCCTGACCGCCGATGAGAATGTCAAAGCCTGAACCGCCATCCAAAATGTCGTTGCCGATCCCACCATCCAGCATGTCGTGCCCAGCTGAGCCCATCAGTTGATCGTCGCCCTGACCGCCGAACAACGAGTCATCGTCTTCTGTAAGAACATTGCCAAACTGGTCATACCGCACACCGTCTTCGTCATATTGCGAGACAATGCCGCTAGCGGCACCGACGCCCGCTCCACCGTGCAGCAGATCGTTGCCGTCATCCCCTTCAAGCACGTCGCCTGAACTACCACCCGTCAGGGTGTCTGTGCCAATCCCACCGTATAGGGCATCGCTACCAGCATTGCCCGAAAGGTCATCATCGTAGCTCAAAGCGCCTTCGGTAGTCGCAACAAGTGTCAGATCCTTGACCAAAACGCTTGCATCCAAATCGACGGGCGCAAACGGACTGGTTGCTGTCGGGTCGGCGGCACCATCATTCGAATACGATTTCGGCGCCTCTTCGATAAGGTGCAAACTAGCCTCGCCGGTCACATCATCTACGATGACCTGGAAAATCGCGCCTGTTGCAAGTGTCGAGTCATCCATGTCGTGGTCGCCTGAGTTGCCACCAACAAACAGGTTTCCGTCTGCGTCAATGATTGCAGCTCCAAACGTCATTAGCGGGACCCCATTCAGGACTTCACCGTTAATCACTGTCGATGTGACTGAAACCGTTCGAAACTCTGGTTCGCCCGAAGAGATATCAACGATCAACATAACCGTAGCTGCACCTTCGAAACTTGGGCGAGAGACACCGTAGAACGACTGTGAGGCCGCGTCGAACGCAACATCGTAGACTTTGAAATCCACAAGATCGGATGGCAACTTGTATACTGTGGTTACCGGGTTTCCATCCGCATCGAACTGATCGACATCAATGACTGCGATACGGTCCATGCTGGATTGGAAAGACCAAAGATTGCCCTGATCGTCAAAGTCTCCAGTCCAAGACCGATATGGTGTGCTGCCAACACGGTAACTGTTTCCTTCGGCATCCAGCATCACCAAATCAGAGCGGCTAACCACCTGCCCCAGTGAATCCACTCCGTCGCCTACTGCGATGGCATACAGAAGGTCGTCTTCCGTATTGTAACCCATTGAGTTCACATTGACCGTGCCCTCGACGCCCGCCATTTCATATGCTTGGGTTTCGACATCAAACACATGCAGTGTTCCATTTAGAACCTGATAGAGATTTGATTGCCCATCGGCGAATGCGGAAACCGTCACGGTTTGTCCGCCAATCTCGACATCCTTGTCATAATGAAACGCAGGACCGGACGTATCAATTTCTGGACCGTTGCCTGACACATCAATCGATCTGATCGTTATGGTCGAGCTGTCATCGTCAGCCGTGAATTGAACGGAATGAGATCCGAAAGCACCGCTTTGAGAAGAAAACTCGGCGACCACCTCACCATCGACCAGCACTTCGACGGCAGCCCCGGAACGACCTGCAGCAAAATTTGTCGCAAGATCCAGGTGCAGTTCATAGACCCCGCCCGCTTCGGTCGTAATCTGCTGCTCCATCTGCTGGTGGCCGTTTGGAAGATCAACCAATCCCCATTCGCCGTTCTCAGCGTAGTCGGAAAAACTGACAGCACCTTCTGTGCCTTCCAACAAGTTTGCCTCGGCATAGTCGCCGTGCAACACATCATCGCCGGCTTGCCCTTGGATCTCATCGTTTCCGGCAAGCCCTATCAGGGTCTCCTGCTCACTTCCGCCAACAAGTTGATCGGACAAACCCGTTCCTGAAATTACATTTGAAGATACCGCAGGCATCATTTCACCTCTTACTTTCAGCTTATTGGAGTAAAAATTTACCAACCGATGCCGTCGATCCGACGGTTCACCGGGTTCTCGGGGAACAAGCGCACCACATCCACGACAGGCATCTCCGGTTTACTGGAAACGGCGTTCTGATAAGCGGGGTTGCGGTGGCAAACGATGACAGCCTCGGCCTGTTCCATTACGTCTTCTATGCTGTCGCAGAGCATCGATTTGATGGATCCCGCGAGGCTTCGAATGCCAGAGCCAGCGTGATGCATGTAGGCTTGCAACCCACTCAGAGGGGTTTCTTTTGTCACCGCCGGATCATGCAGGACCAACTCCACCCCCTCGGCATGGAGCTCGGCCATGACTTCCAGAATAGGGCTTTCGCGCAGATCGTCGGTGCCAGGTTTGAAAGCCAGCCCCAGAACCCCAACACGCTTGGCCCCCGTCTTTCGCAGCATCTCGGTCGCTTGATCGATCTGCTCTCGATTTGAGCGGTCAAGGTTGCCGATCATGGGCAGTTCGACACCCAGTTCTTCGGCTATATGTGTTACCGCCCGCACCTCTTTCGGCAGGCATGAGCCGCCATAGGCAAAGCCCGGCTTCAGATAGTAAGGTGACAGGTTCAGCTTTGTATCTTGGGTAAAGACATCCATGACCGCGTGGCTGTCCACACCCAGCGGCTTGCACAAGCGTCCGACTTCGTTGGCAAAGCAAACCTTGGTCGCGTGCCATACATTGTCGACATATTTGATCGTCTCAGCCACTTCGACCGTTGTCAAAATGGGATTTGGGTCAACCGGCGTGAAGATGCGCTTCATGACTTCCGCCGTGCGAAAATCGTTGGTGCCAAGCACTGTTTTCGGAGGGTTATGGAAGTCATCTATGGCGACGCCTTCCCGCAGAAACTCAGGATTGAAGCACACCCCAAAGTCCTGGCCCATCTTCTTTTCTGAAAGCCGCTCAAGGATCGGAACCAATACGTTCATCGTGGTTCCGGGCGGGATCGAACACCGCATGGCAAAGATGTGGAATCCATCCTTTTGGCGAAGGCCAACTGCCATCGAGCGGGCTGCCTGTTCTATATAGCTATAGTCGCAGCCTCCATCCGGAGCGGTTGGTGTTCCTACCGATACAAAGGTAACGTCGGTTTCGCGTACAGCTGCGCTCAGATCGTCCGTCGCAGAGATCAGCCCCTTTTGAACGCCTTTTTTGAGCGTTGTGCCGAGATTTTCTTCGTGGATCGGGCTCTCACCGCGCGCAATCTGACCCACTTTATCGGGGTCGATATCAACGCCTATGACCTCGTGTCCAAGCGACGCCAAACATGCAGTTGATACGGCCCCAACATACCCCAGCCCTACAACACTGATCCGTGATTTTTGCGAAGACACCGGGATTACTATTTCGGCGTCGTTCTGCGCAATCTTTCTGAGTTCCATAGAAATACCTCCGATTTGAATTCAAGTTAACGCACTGATAAAATTGCAAAAACATATCGAGGGACTATGCGAAGTGCTCAAATGATGCCGGACCTATACGAATGGTCACCGATCCCATACGAGAGAAAAAACCCGCGTGGGGTTCCACGCGGGCCAGTTTTCAGGAGGGAAGGTATTTGGCGTTTCAAGCTACGGCGACACGGTCATAGACATCCTCGTATCTGACAATATCGTCTTCACCCAGATAACATCCTGATTGAACCTCAATCAGATTCAGTGGCAGCTTTCCCGGATTCTCCAAACGGTGCACGGCACCCAGCGGAATGAAGGTCGATTCATTCTCGGAAAGCAGGCTGACATTGTCACCGACAGTCACGCGCGCAGAACCACTTACAACAACCCAGTGTTCTGCACGGTGTACATGGCTTTGTAGTGAAAGCTTGGCACCAGGTAAGACCATAATCCGTTTGACCTGAAACCGAGGACCCAGCGAAAGGGTTTCATAATAGCCCCACGGTCGATGACACCTGCGGAACATCTCGGCCTGGTCAGACCCTTCGTTGCGCAATTCGTCCACGACCTTGCCGACTTCGGCGCTGTGCGACATGTCCGCGACCAAAATTCCATCGTCGGTTGCGACTGCGACTATGTCTTTCAAACCCAGCCCGACCAACTTGATATCCGGGTTTTCCGACCTCAGCAGGCTATCGCGGCAATCAATGGCGGTCGAGTTTCCAGAAGTGACATTCGCCCCCTCATCGAGCTGCCCCTGATCCTTCACCGATTTCCAACTGCCCAGATCGGACCATCCGCAGTCCAATTCAAAAGCCACAACACCAGTTTCGACATGCTCCATCACCGCATGATCAAACGAGAGGCTCGGACACTTGGAAAAGGCGTTTTGGTCCATTCGGTAGAAACCAAGATCCCTTTGACCAAGCGCCAATGCAGCCTCGACCGGTGCAGACATTTCAGGGGCATGAGCTTCGAAAGCCTTTAGCACAGTATCGACCCTAAACATGAAGATCCCGGCATTCCACAACCAGTCACCGCTTTCCAACATGCCATTCGCGGTTTCGACATCGGGCTTTTCCGCAAAAGTAGATATCAGCAGTGCACCTTGGTACCCTCCTGCGACTCTCAGGTAGCCGTAGCCCGTCGCGGCATGATCGGGTTTGATGCCGAACGTGACGATCTTACCGCGCTTGGCTGTTTTCTCCGCCCGCACCATAGTTCGACGGAACGCGGATACATCCTCAATTGCGTGATCGCTGGGCAAGACAAGCAGGACCGTTTCCGGCTCTTCCTTGTAGCGCAAAGCTGCGGCCAAAACCGCGGCGGAGGTATTGCGACCAACTGGTTCAATGATCAGTTCAGATTTTTCGGCATCAATATCTGCCAACTGTTGCTGTGCAATAAACCTGTAGTCTTCGCCCGTCACGATCAGCGGTGCAGAAAATCCGGGCTCGGATACACGTTCGATTGTTCTCTGAAACAGGCTCTGCTCACCTGCCAGCTCCACGAACTGCTTAGGATAACTCTTACGAGAAACGGGCCAGAGACGGGTGCCGGAACCACCAGCAAGGATAATCGGCTGAATCATTTGAAACCTCTTCATTACAAGTCTGATCTCAGGTTACCGACCCTTGTGTTTAACATTGTGTTTCATAGGCTTAATTCACCTATCGAAAGGATAGGTCTGCTAGCCGAACGGCATCTCGATCAGACCAACATAGATCAGGATCGCGGTTAGAAACGTCAGGATTGCAGTGGCCATCTGGAACTTGGCAAAACCGCTTTTGAGCGTTTCGACAAAGCCCGACCCACCGCCTGAGCTTTGATTGCCTCTGTTCGACCATTTCTGTTTGGACAAATGAAAGATCATGTAGATTTTGACCGTCGCATTGATCACTTGGTTGAGATACAGGATGAACGGCCAACTCATGTCCGCGCGCCTGCTGTAGCCGAACAGGAACAGACACAGCACGATCCGTGAAAACAGCACCCAGATGATGCAGTTCCAGAAATAGCCCGGCGCGATCATGCTGCCGACTACGGCCATGACCGGACTGACCATCATGGTCCACATGGCGATCCGTTGATCAACGACACACCACCAGATGAAAAATGGCATTGCAGTTGGTCCAAGAGCGATCGCGCGGCTTCCGTTCCGCAGCATGTTGCCCGACCAGCGGCGGAAGTTCTGAACCATCCGCATGAGGCCGTTTTCTTTGATGACCTCGATTGTGTACACAGTTGCATCCGGCACGTAGGTCATTTTCGCGCCTACGCTCAGCAGCCGATACCAGGTTGATTTGTCGTCCCCGGACAGAAACCGGAAGTTGCCCCATAGCCAGTGATGCAGATGGTCTGCTTCGATCGTGCGAATGAACTTCTCGTCCAGAATATGCCTGGCTCGAAAGACGCTCATTCGACCCGTCAGTGTCAAAACGCGGCCCGACAAAGCATGGCTTTGCATCGCGAGACGGCGTTGAGCAAATCGCATGTCCAGCCATTTAGCGATCCAAACCGGGCCATAGCAGATGACCTCTTCATCTGTCGTCAGCGCCTGCAGCTCTGGATCACTTGCAAACATTGGCAGGGTTTTGCGTAAAACATCCCCGCCAAACAGGGCGTCTCCGTCCATGAAGATCACCAGATCATCAGGGTGTGCGCCAGAGCGGCAAATGGCCCGAAGGATCAGGCCAATCGCCATCCTTTTGCCCGGCTGGTTCTGACGGACAAATACAAGTGTGGCCAATTCGTCCGGAATATCCTGCGCATAGGTTTCAACAAAGTCGCGGATAATCTGCTCGTCATATGCGCTGCCCGTGCCGATATAGATCGTTGTCGGAATCCGTTCGCGCCGGATTTGCCCAAGTATCGACCCAACGACGCGTTTGGTGATCGAGGGTTCCTCAAAATACGTTGTCATCTGGATGTGGAGACGCTTGGGCCGCCATCCTGCATCCCAAAGCGCGTCGGCGCGACGCCGCATTCCCGGCCATTTGGCTTTAGCGTAAATTTGGGCCCTCAACGCATGGGTAAACCACCAGCCAAATCGCCAGAACCCGAGTGTTCCAAGGACCATCGTGACATGCAAAACGCTTGGGTTGAAAAACCGGTTCGGCACATTCGCCAATAGCCAAAGCAGCCCCATGAACAACAACAGAAACAGCGTGAATTGCGGTAGAGACCACTTGCAAAAATAGTTGGGAACATCTGATTGCAGTTGCCTCAATCGCCGCGCCAGATCCTTGTCGAACTCATACTCAGTCATGGGGTTGGCCACTACGAGGGTCCATAGACTTTATCCAAGTGGTAAACCGTGTTCCCAACTGTCTTTTCGCTTCCAGATTGACCGGGGCTCCCAATCGCAATTGGGTTTTGGTTTGTCGTGACGACAGGCCGGTTGGACGAACAGTAACAATAATCCCGAACTCTCCGGGTCGCTCAGGGTTGTCCCCGGCGCGCACATCCCAGACCTCTCCGGGGATACTGATCCTCTCACCCTTTTCGTTGAAACCGATCGTTGCAGGCATTCCGATGTAAATTGTCTCGGCAAACCGCTCAGACACCCATCCGATAGTCATGCGGGGCTCAGCAGTTTCGAAAATCAGTTCTTCCGGAGTGCCGCGAAACGGTTGTCCCGCGCTGACAGTGAAATCCTGAACCACCCCGTCTGTGGTCGCACGAACATGGTTGCTTTCTATTATCTGTTGCTGTGCTTCTTTGGTCGCTTCCAACGCCTTTACTGCAGACGAGCGGTTTCGCTCTTCGGCTTTCAGCAGGTTCGTCACAATAAGAACGGGGTCTACAGACTGCGCCAGATCCGGATTGCGTTCGCGAAGGCTGAGCCATTGGCGTCGCATATCGTCAAACCCACCATCCTGCACAAACTCAGCGTAAAAGCGCATGGCGGTAGCAACCCTTTCGGCCAGAATTTCAGAGCTGGATTGGGACTGAAGGTTCTTTAGGGCGTCATTGACATTTGAGAGCTCTGCGCGCGCCAAAGCCAATTCCGCTTCTGTTCGTTTGAGTGCCGCCTCTGCTTCCGCGTCGTCCATTAGGAATAGAAGATCGCCCTCCAGCACCTCCTGCCCGGGTGTCACCGCAATTTGCTTGATGTAACCTTTGGCCGGAGGGAAAGAGGGGATCATGGGTGCCAACACCCGACCATGTTGAATGTCGATCCGATCCAGGTTGGTAAAGATGTTGTTGCCTATGACGCCGACAACCGCCGCAGCGATCAGAAGGTAGGTCGCCACATTGAAAGCAACACGTAAAGAACGTGGAAGTAGCCTCACGGGTTTTCGGGATTGCTCGCCTTCAGTTTCCTCCATCGGCACCAAATCAACCGGAGTATCGAGGCTGGTTATCACGTCGCCGCTGCTGGCCATTCGCCCAGACAAAAGCGAGCGATAGAAGAGCGCCAGAGTCTCGCGTTGTCGACCGCTCAGGCCTTCCAACTGTACTGTGGAATTCGAGTTTGGCTTGGATAGGCGTACCGGGAAACGGATATCGACTCCCTGAAATGGTACGCTGAGTGTAGCAGCCTTGGGACATTCTGGCGCATCGTCGGGCCATTCCAATCCCGCAAGCGACCAGCGTTCAATCGTGACCACGGCACCAGAGGGTGTCTCCACGATCAGCGGTGCTTTTACCTTCCAATCCAGGTCCGACCCTGGCGTTTCGTGTAATACTCGCAATGTCGCCTCAGAACGCTGTTGATAGACCTGAGCTAGCAACAGATCACGGCTTCTGACGGACACACGGACGCATATCTCTGCGCAAAAAAGATAACTTCCCATACTAAAGTATGTTGTGAAAAATCTTCTTAGGTCGGATCAGAACCTCTCACGGCGTTACCTCAAGCGAGCTATCAACGGTCAAGCGGGTGGCAAGTGAAGCGATCAGTGATTGAGTGGTCAGATCATCAGCGGATCCAACGCAACATCACTTCATCCGCCGATATAACAGCCATTGTTCCTGTATGCAGGGAACTTCAACGATGAGCCCAATGCCGCCGTTGGTCACACTTCGGTCTTTCGCTAGTGCAGCAAGTCGCGAACCGCAAAATTGCAGACGTCAAGTGTCAACTGGCAAAGACGGCTTACCGGGACAAAGCTCACTACTGCTATAGGTAATCTAGCGATCGCTCTCGCGGTGCTTCGATCAAAACCCCGATCTCAAATCGACATGAGCCACTTCTTGAAGATTCTCACCGTGGCTCGTTCCTGATCGCCAGGGCGGCAAACGAAGTAGAGGCCACGATCCAGTGGAACGCTGCTTTCATCGAGCCGGACTAGCCGGCCGAGCCTCAAATCCCTCTCTGCCAAGAGATGTCTCGCCAACGCTACGCCCTGTGCATCAATCGCGGCCTCCAAAAGAACAGCGCTATCCACATACTTGATACTTTGCGAGTTGATCTGATCAACGTTCAGTCCGACTTGCGCAGCCCAGCTTTCCCATCCGACGTTGAAGGCATCGTGCAATAGTGGGAGAGCAGCCACTTCCTCGGCCCGCATTGGTATCCGCGTTTTCTCAACAAGAGCGGGCGCGGCCACAACGATCAGTTCCTCTTGCCTTATTTGCTCATGATACAGGCCGTCCCATCGAGGTTCACCAAACCGCAGGGCCACATCGACCTCAGATGTGTCAAAATCTGCATAGGCATCATTGGTGTCCAGCAACAATGCGATACCCGGGTGCTCTTGCTGAAACGAACTAAGCAGCGGAACAAGCCATTTGAGCGCAAGCGACGTCGACAATGACACCGTAATCGACTGACGGTGATGTAACCGCTTCACCTCCATTACACCCAGTTGCAAAGCCGAAAACGCCCCGCGTGTTGATTGATACAGGCGCTCTCCGGCTTTGGTCAGTTCAACACCATTGGGGCGGCGATGAAAGAGCGTCACGCCAAGGTGCAGTTCCAGCAGCTTGATCTGACGACTGATCGCCCCGTGAGTGACGTTTAGAACATCCGCCGCCTTGGTCAGGCTGGAGCGGGTTGCGGTTTCATCAAAGGCCTGAAGGGCACGAAGGTGTCTGAGGTTTTCCGCCATGTGAGAAAATCTAACAGCGAACTGCCAAAAACTCGATAGGTTCCTTTGATTTTAGAAGGTTAGAGTACTTTCGGCTCAACAAACCTCACACAATTGGCACTCATTGAAAGGAAAGATCATGGCTGAAACCAAAGTCGCACTCATGTCAGGTACAGGACAGGGCATTGGCCGGGGATGCGCTATTGAAATGGCAAAGGCTGGCTACAAGGTTTCACTGATGTCACCGTCAAATCGCTCGGTCGAACTGGCGGAGGAACTCGGCGGCATCGGCCGGCGCGGATCTGTGCTGGATGTTGATGATCTTCAGGCGATGATCGACAACACGATGAGCAAATATGGGCGGATCGACGCTATCGTCAGCAACATGGGGCACGGCGGATCGGTGCCAGAAGCCATCAAGACAGTCGGGTTCGATCCCGATTTTGACGGGCCGCTTTTGGAACTCAGCGACGAGTTGTGGCACGAAAGCCTGGACATGTATGTGCTGAACGTTGTGAAGATCGCACGGATCGTCACACCCATTCTGATCGAACAAGGTGGGGGTGCATTCGTAAACATCTCGTCCATGAACGCCCTCGAGCCACGCGCGCCCTACCCCATGAGCATGCTGCGCGGCGCATTGCACAGTTTCTCAAAGCTTTACGGGGATCGTTATGCCCGGCACAACATCCGCATGAACAACCTGCTCCCCGGGTTCTGCGAGAACGTCAACCTTTCTGAAGAAGCCCGCAGGTCCATACCGGCGCAGCGGCCTGCGACATTCGAGGAAATAGGACAGGCTTGCGTGTTTCTCGCCAGCGATGGAGCCCGGTATATCAATGGTCAGAGCATCTTGTCCGACGGCGGGATGAACCGTGCGGTTAGGTAGAAATGAGACGGTGAAAGATGATTGTTAAGGCACTCAAAGATATCCTTGGAACAGATCGGGACGTTTCCGGCCCGGGTTGGAAAAGCAGAAGGTTGCTGCTTGCCTCAGATGGAATGGGATTTTCGCTGACGGATACGATCATCAAAGAGGGTGCGGTGCTTGAACTTGAATACACCCATCATCTAGAGGCTTGCTATTGTATCGAGGGCAAGGGTCAGATCAAAGCGTTTGGCGGAGAAGTCTGGCAACCCCTTGAGCCATTTACTCTCTATGCTTTGGATCAACATGACAGGCACCTGGTGCAAGCCATAGGCGCTGATCTTCGGCTTGTCTGCGTCTTCAACCCGCCTCTCAGCGGGCGTGAAGTACACCGCAAAGATGGAAGTTATGCGCCAACTGACGCTTGATAAGGACAGTGATGTCTGGGGCGGAAATGCAACTCTTTCAAGGTGAACTGGACTCTCTGCGCTTTTCACTGCCGCAGGTCGCAATCCGCATGTTCGGGACGTTCGGCGCGAGGTGACGAATGGTGGGTGAGTTTAAAAACCTGCCGTCCACGCGGTGTTTTTCCAATGCCCGATTTGAAGTTAGAAGTTCAAATCGAGACGCCGCCTCTTTCCCTTGCACACGTCGTCAAAGGTCGTCTCTACTTTTTTCCACGACCTCAATAAAAGCGACCGCTGCAGGCGATGGTGTTGCGTGAGGATGCATCGCGAGACCAATTTTTCGTGTCCTGACTGAATTCAGCGGTTTGCTGACCCAGCCCTCTTTACCGTTCGTTGGTGGCAAGGCCATCTCGGCCACTACCGACACGCCCTGATTGCGTGCAACCATGGTCAAAGTGCTGAGCATCTGCGATGTCCGGTACCGCACATTTGGGCTGAGACGTGACTGCGTGAACAGACGACGAATGATCCGGGCAGAACCAGATTCCGGCATGATAAATGGCATCTCGCACAGCTGCTCTAACCGGATAGAAGACTGCCCGGCCAAAGTGCTGTCAGCGGCAACCAAGGCGACAAACTGGTCCTGCGCCACAGGCCATGTCCGGAAGCGTTCATCTGGTAAAACAACAAAGCCGAGATCAATGCGCCGGTCTTCGATCCACCGAATGATCTCCTCATCAGCGGCTTCCTCAACCAGTACTTCAATGCCGGGATGGATTGCATGAAATGCTTCGAGAAGGCGCGGCAAAATCTGCAACGATGACGTCGCACCAAAAGACCCGATACGCAATCTGCCGGTCTGCACACCACGATATTCCGAAGCCTCCTGATGCATGGCATCAGCCAACCCCAGAATTTCGCGCGCACGAGATAGAAGTCGTTCGCCCAACGGTGTCAGTTCGATTGGCGATACGGTGCGATCAAATAGCCTGACGCCAAGCTCATCCTCGAGACCTTTAAGCGCATGGGACACTGCGGGCTGGCTGATGCCAAGCCGCAAGGCGGCAGCTGTAAATCCGCGCGTTTCTGCAAGAGTCGCGAAAATTTCAAGTTGACCAAAAGTCATAAGTAAATACTCATTTGACTATGACATAGTATAACTGAAATTCGACATGGGCAATCCGGTGTTTTAGGTGTCTCCATGTCCCATGCTTTGTCATATCCCATAGCCTCGCAGAACGCTTTGATTTACGTCCGGCTCACGATGGTGGCCTTCCTGTGGGGTGGCACATTTGTTGCTGGTCGCATCGTCTCGGGTGAACTGTCCCCGCTGGTCGCTGCAACGGCTCGGTTCGGCTTGGCAACGCTGGTCTTGCTTTTTCTCGTGTGGAAAGCGGAAGGTGGTTTGCCTCGCCTCACCTGGCGGCAGAGCGTGTTGATGGGGCTTCTCGGGCTATCCGGCGTCTGCCTTTACAACCTGTTCTTCTTTGCCGCTCTGACTGAGATGCCGGCTTCGCGAACAGCACTGTTTGTTGCATGCAATCCGATAGCCGTGTCTCTAGCCGGAGGGCTGCTTGCGCGGCGGCTTCTACCGATTGGGCAAGTTGCCGGGATTTGTGTGGCGCTAGCCGGGGCTGTGATCGTAATTAGCGGAGGGGACGTTGCCGGACTGATGACTGACGTCCAGCAGAGTTTTGGACGGGGAGAACTGTTCATGCTGGCTGCGGTAGGCAGCTGGGTGGGCTATACGCTTCTTGGACGCAAAGCGCTTGGAAGCCTCTCGCCACTGGCGGCAACCGCTTGGGCTGCATTATTTGGGTCTATGTTACTGGCATTGGGGTTGCCGCTGGCCGGGACCGCGCAAGTGCTGCAATTGCCCACATTCACCTGCACTTTGGCCATCATCTACCTGGCCATTGGTGGAACAGTCGTGCCATTTGTTTGGTACTATAGCGGGGTGCGCACGCTTGGGCCTGAGCGTACGGCAGTATTCACCAATCTTGTTCCCGTCTTCGGGGTGGCCCTTGGGGCAACAATCCTGCACGAACCGGTCGGGGCTTCCATGCTGATAGGTGGCACGCTGGTGATTGCCGGAGTTTCACTTGCTAACCGTGGATGATGTCTTATGCCATGAAACAGGCGGTTACCCACAATCTCTTTTTCGCTGCGCGTCACGGATAAGAGCAGCAAGTCGATAGAACCCGTGTGCCATCTTGGTGTAGGGTGTCAGCAGGAAAAATGTCAGGACCGACCCAAGGTGGATGGCAAGCAGCGCGGGCATTAGATCCGTTGATCCGAGGGCGTAGAGAGCAAGTCCGCTAAATCCGACAAATCCAAGCAGCAGTATGAAACCAATATCACCACCCCATGCAGAGGGATCACCGAGATTGCGATCGGACTTTTGCTTGAGAAGCGCCATGGCGCCGCAGCCCACTGTCAACAACACACCTCCGGAAATTCCTAACAGTTTGGGCAAAGACCAGAACCCATATGGCGCATGCATTCCGAAACCATAATGCATAACCGTTGCAACCGAGGTCGACGCAAAGCACAGCAGGAAGCCATACATGATCGCGTGGTGAATATGGCGCCGTGCCTGACTAAAACGATCGTCGTCTTCAAAATTGCAACCCTCACCATGCCCGGCTGCCAGATCCTGCATCTTGCCGGCACGTGAAAAGGCGGCCACCAGATCGGCAATCTTAATGGATTTGCCGCCAACTTCGGCCCAATAGCGCTTGAGACTGATGGTGATGCTGAAAACTGGTAACAGAAATGCCGGCGCAAAGATTGCTACCATCGCGTTATGCGACAAGACGGCGTAGAAACCTTCGCCTCCGTTCGACCCAATGGCACGAATTGCCCAGAACAAAAGGGCAAATCCGATCACGAGTGCCAGTGCAATCGCCCCGCCATGGGTGTGGAACCGGCGCGCCAGAGGTTGTGGCCATGCGAATCTTTCCCAGCTGTCGCGCCGAACCTCGGCCAACGCCTTGGGCAGGTTCAGGTCGAACTCGTGCGGGGCGGTATATTGGCAGGCGTAGTAGCAACCCCGACAATTGTGACAGAGGTTGGCGAGTTGCGTGATGGCTGCATCTGAAAACGCCCGTTCCGCGTGCAGCGACGGGAAGACTGAACAATATCCTTCGCAATACCGACACGCGTTGCAAATCTCGGCCTGTCGGCGGGCCTCTTGAATAAGTTCAGTTTGCATAAGCGGCGGCCTCACGTCCTGCGATACGTCCGAAAACGGTTCCGATGGTCATGCCGAAACCGGCCAGATACCCCTGCCCCAGGATTGATCCGGCCATTGTTTCACCTGCGGCCCAAAGATTTTTGATCTTACATTTGGGCGTCGAGCACTGCGCCGCATCGTCGACCTTGAGCCCAAGGTAAGTGAAGGTCACACCTGTGCGGAGCGAGTAACCATAGAATGGCGGCTCGGTGATAGGGCGGGCCCAGTTGGTCTTGGGCGGTGTCAGGCCAGAAGTAGAAACACCGTCCAATTCGGTAGGATGAAAGTGACTCGTATCACCGCAGGCTGCATTGAACTTTGCAACCGTCGCAGTCAGCTTATTTGCAGGCAGATCCATCATCGCAGCCAGTTCTTCTAACGTGTCAGCTTTCAACGGGGGAAAGACGGACGGCATGAACAGGTTCAGCGATTTAGCGTCGATGACCACGTAGCCAACTTGATCGGGTTGGGCCGCCACCAGACGCCCCCAAATCGCATAGCGCTTGGGCCAAACGTCTTCGCCCTCGTCATAAAACCGCTCGGCATTCTTGTTCACGACAATTGAAAAGGGAACGCAGTCCAGTCGGGTAACGATGCCACCGTCGAACTTTGGCGCGCGCCCGTCGATGGCAACGGCGTGACATTGGGTTGGATCGCCGACGCTCTCAACGCCCTGATCCAGCAGATCGGCCAGCACAACTCCTCGGTTGTAGGGAGTACCCCGGATCAGAAAGTTCTTTGCGGGCTCACCCCAAGCACGGGTAAGCCAATCTGTGTCTGCCTGAAACCCGCCCGAGGCAACGATGATCGCCTTGGGCGTGATGCGATGAGATTGGCCTTCATAGCTATAGTCGACCCATTCGATACGATCGTCATTCAACTCCAAATGCGTGACGGCGGCTTCGTACAATACATCGACACCCAAACCCGCAGCAGTTCGATAATAGGCGTTAACCAGAGATTTCCCGCCGCCCATGAAAAAGGCATTGGTGCGCGCCAGTGACAATGTTCCGGAGAGCGATGGTTGGAACCGGACCCCATGCTCTTCCATCCACGGCAAACACTCCTCAGAAGTACGGATTGCCAGTCGGGCAAGATGTTCGTCGGTTTTGCCACCAGTGACCTTCATTAGATCCGAAAAGTACTCGTCCTCTCCGTACTCTTCGACCAAAGGACCCAGAGGGGCACCGTGCATGCAGCGAAAGTTGCGTGTGTGACGCGAGTTCCCCCCGCGATAGGGTTTCGGAGCCGTTTCGAGGATAAGAACGCGTGCGCCTGCTTCGGCGGCTGTCATTGCGGCACAAAGGGCGGCGTTTCCGCCACCAATCACAGCGATATCGTAAGCTTCCTTTTGGGTGGCCATATCCTGTCTACCTACTGATTTTCGTCGATTGTCCGATCGCGTTCCTGCAACGCCCGGATGCGCATCCGTTGTGCGGCCTGAATATGCGCGCGCATCTCTGTCTCAGCCGCGGCACCATCCCGCGCCTTGAGCGCAGCCATGATACGCCGATGTTCAGCTACTGCCGCTTCGGCCCGATCCCCGTCCAGCAATTGCGACGGCCCAAGGATCAGCAGCGCCTTTTGAAGTGACAGCATGGATTTCGCAAGGAACCGGTTCTTGGCCGCATCCAATAGCGTGGCATGAAAAATCCGATTGATCCGAGCTGCATTTGGACCGGTGCCGGCCTCGGCCAAGCGATCATTCAAAACGTCCAACTCGTCCAATTCGACATCCGACGCCGCGCGAGCTGCTAAACGTGCCGCAGTGCCTTCGAGTACAGCGCGCATCTCATAGAGTTCCATTACTTCGGCGTAATCCAGGCTGCGGACGGTCGCGCCCTGTCGCGGAACGTGGGTGACCAAGCCGTCTGCCTCCAACTGCCGGATCGCTTCCCGCACCGGAGTTCGGCTGACGCCCAGCCGTTCCGACAGTTCGATTTCACGCAGGCGTTCGCCGGGCAGAAGTGTACCGTCATGAATCTCGTCCAGCAGGCGCTGATACGCGGAATTGCCTTGCGGGCCAGGCTGTAAGGTGTCGTCCTGAATGGTCATCGAGCGCTCACTTGTCTTCTTGCGTCCACTTGTATACATTTGGATACATAGCGAGTCAATATTGTCGGAAGCCGCACTTTGACAACCCAGAACAGAACACCTTCTCTCTTGAAAAAGCAGGCCGTAACACTGGGTCTTGCGCTTCTGGGTACGGGAGCATTCTGGGCATTAGATCTGCCACTGCCGTTTCTATTTGGCCCAATGTGTGCGTGTTTGATAGCAGCGCTGGCTCATGCCCCCATGGAAGGTTTTGGTCAGATCTCGGTTGCCGCACGCACCATTCTGGGCGTTGCGGTTGGGGCTTCGATTACACCGGCCCTTTTTGCAGAACTGCCAAAGATGGCTGCGTCCATCGCCCTGATCCCATTCTTCATCCTGCTGATCGCGCTGGTCGGAGTGCCCTTCTTTCGCAAAGTCTGGGGCTTTGACACAACAACTGCGTTTTACGCGGCCATGCCCGGTGGATTGCAGGACATGATCATCTTCGGAACCGAGGCAGGCGCCAATCCGCGGACGTTGTCCCTGATACACGGCACACGCGTTCTGATCATCGTGACGCTGGCACCGCTTTTTCTAACGGTGTTTTACGACGCCCAGCTCACCAATCCGATCGGAGAGCCTGCGCGCGACTTGCCGATAAATGAGTTGGTACTGATGGTTCTGGCCGCCCTTATCGGTTGGAAGGGCGGCGAGCGGATCGGTCTGTTTGGGGCGTCAATTCTGGGTCCAATGATCCTGACAGCAGCCTTGTCGCTGGGAGATTTCATTCACACCCGACCACCTCGCGAGGCCATCCTTGCAGCACAGTTCTTTATCGGCTGCGGGATCGGTGTGAAATTCGTAGGCGTCACCTGGGTCGAACTGCGCAGGGTTGTGGCAGCGGGTTTCGCCTATGTCATTGTCCTCGCGATACTGGCTGCTGCCTTCACCGCCGTTGTCACCACATTGGGCTTCGGTCGGCCGGTTGAGGCTTTCCTCGCCTTCGCCCCCGGCGGACAGGCAGAGATGACAGTTCTGGCCATCGTCTCGGGTGCGGATTTGGGTTTTGTTATCACGCACCACCTGACAAGGATCGTGCTGGTGATCATCGGTGCACCTATTGCGGCCAACCTCATCTTGCGTTGGTCCAAACCTCGCGGTTGATCATGTGAAACGGAGTGCCATCGGCATAGGCGTTCACCTGATCGAAAATGTCTGCGAATTGCAGGTCGAACTCGTCCTCGGTCACAAATCCAATATGTGGTGTCGCAATCAGGTTTGGATGCGATAGCAACGGGTCATTCGGATCAGAAAGCGGCTCTGTATCAAAGACATCAATGGCGGCTTTACCGGGGTGCCCGGCATTCAAAGCCTCAAGCAATGCACCCTTTGCGATTAGGCCCGCACGGGATGTATTCACAAACAGCGCCCCTGATTGCATCTGCGCGAAATCCGACGCGGTGATAATACCGCGAGTGTCTGGCTTCAGACGGACATGAACCGAGACAACATCGCTTTGGGCAAAGAATGCTTCACGGCTTTCAGCGACGTCAACTCCATCTGCCTCCGCGCGCGCGCGGCCTTCATCCGAGGACCACCAGACTACATTCATTCCGAATGCTTCGGCATAGCCCGCAACGGCGCGGGCGATACGGCCATATCCATAGAGACCCAGTTTCCGCCCCCTCAGAGTCTTGCCAACGCCGGCCTGCCAATGCCCCGCTTTGACCGAGGCCATCTGTGCGGGCAAATCACGCATCCCGGCCATGATTAGCGCCCATGTCAGTTCGGCAGCAGCATATGAGGGCGTCCCGCCATGCATGTTCGAACAAAGTAGCACTCCGTTATCCGAACATGCCTGAACATCGACATGGGGGTAGACGCTGCGTTGACTGATTAGTTTCAGATTAGGAAGTTTCTCAATCAAGTCGCGGGTGATTTTGGTGCGTTCGCGAAACAGCACCAGCGCCTCGGCCTCCTGCAACCGCGCGGCCAATTCGTCTGTTTCTTCGACATGATCTGTCCAGACCTTCACGTCATGGCCAGACAGTTTCTCAAAACAGGGAAGGCCCTGCAATGTATCAAACCAATCATCCAGAATGTGAATCTTCATCGGCTTTCTATACCCTGCCCTATGTTTAGTTTTCTTGGGGTCGGCACAAAGTGTAATGCGTCAAGTGCTGCAAGCGCATTGCGGACCCGTTCGCTTTGATCCAGCAAATGGTTAAACTGCTCATCGCACCCGGCAATCGGTGTTGGGTATTCCGCGATGTCCCGCCGTAGCACCGACTGTGCCAGCCTGAGTTCCTGACGCGCAATATCAAGGCATTCAGAATAGTCGTCCATCGTGGCACCTCCATAATGTATACCATAGTATACTTGTTGAGATTTACCATATCAACTCCCGTTCCACACAGACTCTGGTACGTAGACATGCCCATCCGCCAGCTTACGCGCGGTACGCACCAAACCGGCAGAATTTACATTGAAATCCCCGTCATGTGAGAAATCCACCAGCACGTCGATCTTGCCCGAGGCATGTTCCAGTATAACTTCCGCCGGACTTGCATCGGGGCGATCCAACAACCCGTCAGCTACGGTTCCGGGTGTCAAAGCGCAGGACGCCATGCACTGCGCACCGGTGACCGCCATTGTTGGATGGGTTTTCCACGGCATGAAGTACCGAACTGCAACGGTTCCACCTTCCTTGGCTGGTGCAAAGAGGCCGAATTTCGGGGTCACTGATTTTGATACATCCCCCATACCCATCAACTTCCCGGCTTCGATCCGCACCGCCTCCATACGATCGAAAAAGTCGCGGTTTGCATCCAGTTCATCAGCGCTTTCATACCCTGTCAGTCCGAATTCTGTGGCCTGCGCTATGACCATTGGCATGGCAACATCCATACAGGTCAACTCGATCCCCTGAACTGTATCGCGCAGGTTTCCAGTGGGTAGAAATGCACTTGTTGCCGAGCCTACAACACCCATGAAGCTCAGTTGCACAGGCGCAGATTGGCCAGGAACTCCGGCAATTTCCGCATCGCCCTCATAGACCAGTTCACCACCCGGGGTCTGCACTTTGGCGATGACCCGGGCACCCGTGTTGACAGCGCGAATTCGAATTTCGGTCTCATCACCCTGGGGGTTAAACAACCCCATTTCGATGGCAGCAGGGGCGACTCCGGACAGAATGTTTCCGCAGGTGGGTTTGAAATCGACCAGTTTCTCCTCAACCGAAACCTGCGCGAAGAAATAGTCGATATCAGCCCAGTCATCCTCGCTGACTGACAGCATCGCGACCTTGGTCGTCACCGCTGTACCGCCTCCGATTCCGTCGATGTTAATCGCTTGCCCGGCCCCAAGGGCGGCGACCAACACGTCCGCCAACGTCTCTAAATCCTCAGGCAGATCAGAGCGACGAAAGTATGGCCCACGAGAAGTGCCGCCGCGCATGAAAATATACGGGATTGCTGTCTGGGTCATCTCGAACCCTCCTTTACAAACCGTGTCAGATTTTTTGTGAATTCAAGCCGGGCATTGGTGGACCACCTATTTCAGCGGCCATGGCAAGCTGACCATGTCCTGCAACAATCCCGGCGGGAAATCCCGGTTCAGAGCACCAGCCATGAAGCACATGAAACCGATGCCGCAGGCTGTCAGGAGCAGCGTCATCTGCCAGCTGGACCCGGCGCGGATGCGGAAGAATGCGATCAGGAACCCGATCAGGGCGAGGATGAACCCCACAACCCAGGTGGCCGCGATCAGACCTGCAAACCACGCGAGCGTTGACCAAAGTCCATGTGGCGCGCTCGCATCCTCGCCGGCAATTTCCTTGTCGGCAAAGATTGCATCCCCCTCGGGTCGCCGCATCATCTGGATCAACAGAATGACGCAGCAGAACAGCGACACGCTGCCGATCACCAGCGGGATGATCTTGTCGGTTATGTTGTAGTCAGGGATCATGTTGGCATTGACCAAAGCCACGATCAGATAGGCCATGATCACCAGCAGAAAGATCAGCGGCGCGCGCTTGCTGCCGGATTTGACCTCACCTTCGGCCATGATCATCTTCGCTTGACGAATGCCTAGAATGACCGAAACCACGGTGACCGCGATCAGTATGATAACGATCGGGCTGAAGACATACTCCATGCCTTCGCCAAAGCTTTTACGGAAGCGGAAAGACGCGATCTGAAACGCCTGGTTGGTGAACTTTTCAACCGGGTTCGACAAAACGAACCCGATCAGAAAGGCCGGGCGCGACCAGTCGAAACGGCGCAGGAAAATGCCGATCAGACCAATGACGAACAGGGCCAGCAGGTCTTCGAAGTTTTGACCGGACTGGAATGCCGCAAAGCTGATCAGCATGAACAGAAACGGCGCCAGATAGGTGAAGCGGATTGTCGTCAGTTTGGCGATCCCGCCCGAGGCGGCGATACATAGGATGGTGCCCACCACGTTGGCGAGAGCCAGCAACCAGACAATTGAATAGGTAATGTCGAGATTGTCTTTGAGCATGCTAGGACCGACCTCGATATCGCCGGATCCCAGCAGTGCAACGGCGCCGATAAAGATCGCCATCGAACCCGAGCCGGGGATACCAAACAGCAGCGTTGGGACAAGCCCCCCGCCCTCCTTGGCGTTGTTCGAGCTTTCCGGCCCGATGACGCCACGCACTTCGCCTTTGCCGAAGTTGCTTTTGTCTTTGGTCGATTGAACCGAATGGCCATAAGCGATCCAGTCGACGACCGAGCCACCAAGGCCAGGAATGACACCGACAACCACGCCAATGATCGAACAGCGGACCGACAACCAGATGTTCGCAGCCCAGTCTTTAACGCCATCCAGCCAACCAGCCCCTAGCGAAGCGCCCTTGGCAATGGATCGGTCTTGACGCAGCAGCGAGACGATTTCCGGCACCGCAAAGATACCCAAGCCAACGATGACCAATTTCAGACCGTCGGACAGGTAAGGAATGTCATAAGTGGCCATACGAAGTGAGCCGCCTGCATCCGCCTCGCCAATCGTGCCAACCATCAGGCCCAGCCCTGCAGCGGCGACACCCTTCAACGGGATACGTCCGGCGAGAATTGCGACCATCGACAAGCCAAGAATGGTGATCATCAGCATCTCGGGCAGACCGAATGCCAGAACGATGGGCCGCGCGACCAGGATAAACATGGTCAGAAATGTTGCGCCGACCAAACCGCCAAAAAGCGATGAAGCAAAGGCCGCTGACAATGCCCGCGCGGCTTCGCCCTTTTTTGCCATCGGGAAACCGTCCAACACCGTCGCCTGTGAGGCGGAACTGCCGGGGATGCCCATAAGAACCGATGCAAAGGTGTCAGAGGTCGGAACAACGGCAACCATCCCGATCATCAGCGCCAACCCAAGGATAGGGTCCATGCCGAACATGAAAGGCAGCAGCAAGGACAGACCAGCAATACCGCCAAGCCCCGGGAAAACTCCTACTGCCAGCCCCATAACGACGCCGAGAACAAGATACCCCAGAACAATAGGTTGCAGGATCAAACCCCACGCGTCGCTGAGCGCAGGAAGAGCCGTGGCGAAAACCTCCATAGCGGCCGCCTTTCATAAATTGTCTTGTGTTTGGAAAAGCGCGCGCCCGACATTGGGGCACGCGCAGTGGTGTTTGGGCTTAGTTCAGCTCGACACCATAGGCTTCTTTGAGCCAGTTCAGGACATAGGCCTTGGCGTTGTCGTCGACGTTTGTCGCAGTTTGCAGCGCCGACTTGGAGCCGTCACCAACAAACACCGGGTACTTGCCCACGCGCTTCGAGGAGATGTCGGCAAAGTCGCCGCGCTCGGTCACAGCCTGGAACGCTGCTGTGTATGCGTCGACCACTTCCTGAGGCGTGTCACCCGGCAGGAAGGCCAGCTTCTGAACCGGGAAACCGGCCACAAAGAACGCTTTCCACGCATCCCACGCCTCACCGCTGGTTTCACAGCCATCGGTGGCTTCGCAAACTTCTTTGAATGTCGGGATATCCGGGAAGGTCGGGTCACGGACGATGTTGCCGTCTGCATCCAGAGCACCCCAGGTCATCATCGGCACAGCCTGACCGGATTCAACCAACGGGGCCGAACCACCCAAGTAGCCGGACGAGGTCTGATAATCGATATTAGCTTCGCCACGTTCGAACATCAGACGACCATCGCCACGGCCTTTGATGCCAAAAACAGGCTCAACATTCATGCCGAGCATTTGCCATGCCAACAGCGGCACAAGATCGAGGCGTGTCGCGCCCTGCGAACCATAAATGAAGTTGGTGTCTTTCAGCGCATTCGCCGAGCCATCAAACTTCGCGCCATCTTCTGCGTTCAGGTAGGCAACACCACCGGTTCCGGATGCCATGACTGGAATCCAGTCATTGTATTCATAGCGCACCCGCGGATCACTTAGTAGATAGGGGAACTGGGTCGAGCCTGAAGTGCCAAACAGCAGCGTGCCATCGTCATGGCTTTGCTCCTGGAACCAGTTCGCGCCCTTGGTCGAACCAGCGCCTGGCATAAATTTCACGACCACGGTCGGTTGACCCGGCAGAGCTTCGGACAGAAGCGGTGCAAAGAAGTTGGCCCATTTGGCAGACCCGCCGGTTTCCGAGAACGGGATGACCCATTCAATGGTCTTGCCCGAGAAATCGACCTCGGCCGTGGCAGGTGCGGCGATACCGGCGGCGGCGATCAGCCCCACGACGGCGCGACGGGTGAAGTTGGAAATGGCCATTGGTTCCTCCCTATTGACCAGACAACCACGTCGGCGCCCTCTGCGCCACCGTGATCGCAAATAGAACTGTGGGGTTGATTCCCCCTCCCATCTGGCAATCATGGAGCGCCAACCTTGCGCGAAACTTGCAGGAGACCCGATGCGGATCGTCATCGTCGAAGACAACGAGACCCTCGCCAACGCTATTGCTTATCGTCTGCGTGACCGTGGGCATGCAGCAGAAGTGCTTGCTGATGGTGATGAGGCTGATTTGTATCTTGCGCAAGAGGGCGCCGACTTAGTTGTGCTGGATATCAATCTGCCGGGACAGTCAGGGCTGGAGATCCTGAAATCTCTTCGCAACCGTGGTGACGGGGTACCAGTGATCCTGCTTACCGCGCGCGCCGAAACAAGCGACCGGGTTTCGGGGTTGGACATGGGTGCCGATGATTACCTGGTTAAGCCATTCGAAATGGACGAGTTGGAAGCACGCATCCGAGCGCTTTCTCGACGCAAAGAGCTCGACTACGGAGCAAAAGAGAGCATCGGCGGCCTGGAATTCGACCGCGCTGCACGTCAGGTTAGTGTACAGGGCGAGGTAATGGATATTCCTCGGCGGGAAATTGCGGTGCTTGAATGCCTGTTGGAACGACGGGGCAGAATTGTTCCCAAAGGCCAACTTACAGACTATGTCTATGGCGTAGGGGCCGATGTCGAGGCCTCAGCCGTCGAGCCTCATGTATCGCGGCTGAGAAAGCGTCTCCAAAATCTGGGAATTAGAATAAAAACAGCCCGTGGTCTGGGATATCTGCTTGAGGTGCAGAAGTGATCAAGCACGGCTCCCTCAGGCTACGGCTTTTCATTCTTATCCTGACACCCTTGGTGCTACTTGCGATTCTGCTTGGGCTTTGGCGCTTTATGATCGCGCAGAAAACAGCCCAGGAGTTGTTTGACGACAGTTTGCTATCTGCTGGTCTCGCGATTTCGCGAGATGTCGCGATCTCAGGCGGTGACGCTCTGTCGCCCACCACACGCAGCTTGATCCGTGACGCGTCCGGCGGAGAGATTTTCTATCATGTAACGGGTCCCGGTGGCATCTACGTGACAGGCTATGCGTATCCTCCTGCGTCCTCGACCCCGTCTATCCAAGACGCGTACGAGCCGTTTTTTTTCGAGGCGCTCTACCGTGAGGAACCGGTACGCGTTCTCAAAATGACAGAACGAGTGACTTTAGAGCATCTTATCGGAGATGCGACGGTCACAGTTTGGCAACGAATGGCGGATCGCAACGCATTTGCCAATGAACTGTCAATCCGTGCGGGAATTCTGATGGGTATTCTGCTTGCGACCCTGGCCTTTGTGGTATGGTTCGGTGTCGCCCGCGGCCTGAGGCCCTTGCTGGACTTGCAGGACGCGATCGACCTGCGCTCACCGGATGACCTGAGCGAGATCAAGCGCCCTGTCCCGGCCGAAGTTCAAGGTGTTGTCAAAACACTGAACCGACTCTTTGGTCAGGTAGAGAACAGTATCAACGCCCATCAAGTGTTTATATCCGAAGCAGCACATCAGCTGCGGAATCCGGCGGCCGCCGTGCAGTCGATGGCCGAAGCGCTGCAGGATGCGAAAACAGATGATGATCGAGAAAAACGTATCTCAGAGCTTGTGGCGGCTGCAAAAAACTCAGCAACAGTGGCCGAGCAATTGTTGTCGCTTGAAAGGCTCAGGCAGCCGACGCACCAAGATCAAATGGCTGAAATTGATTTCCGCTCGGTTGTGGAAGAGGCCTGCACGGAGATGGGAGTTCACATTCTTGCAAAAGGTATCGAGTTTGATGTCACGATGCCTGAAACGGCGGTCATGGTATCCGGTGATAGGGTGTTTCTAGTTGAGGCTCTCAAGAACCTGTTGGACAACGCAGTCAAACACGGTGGTACTAAGTTGAGCCATATTTCAGTTGTGCTGGGCAGTGACGGCGAATACCTGAATTTAACTGTGGCCGATGACGGTGCTGGCCTTTCGCCTGAGCAAAGCGAAGCAGCTTTCAGCCGGTTTTCACAGTTGGAATATTCCGAAGGCAGCGGATTGGGATTGTCTATCGTCTCAGCAGTGGCACAGCGCCACGGCGGAACAGTCTCAATCAACCGCGTCGAAAGAGGAGCGAGCGTTACGCTTGAGCTTCCGATAGCCCATTAAATCGTCGCTATGACGAAACCGTGTCCTCGGCTGCGCCTGCGGACCACACCACTATTGTCGAATAGCATTGCCTCGTCCACACGGCACAAGACGTGGCATTTGTTGCTGCCTCCGATACATTTCAAGCGGCACAGAATCGCGTGTTCAATGAGCAGCGTTGCTATATCGCGATGACGTTTCGGCCGTAGATATCGATGGCGGAAGCGAAGTGGGCTGAGACTCTCTCAAGCTTGTTTGGAAAACTGCCGCGGAAGTGTTTGAAGCTGGGACAGTTGGAATGACTGATCGTGTCATTTTAACATCTGGCAACTTTGCCTACGACGTTGGGTTGGAGAAAAGAGCCTTTCTTCCTAGGGCGAAACAGGTTGGAGCTGCGCATAATGTTATAAACGGTTTTTTTTGCAGTGCCGAACGTTGTTGAAGGACTGTCCAGCACCACACTGATTAATCAGATGGCAAAATCGCAGTTATTGCGAGCTTGGGATCTTAGACCCAATATTCTTAAGGCGATTGGGAGCCGAGGCAATTCACCGCCTTTTGTCAAATGAGCGGTCAAGTTGCCCGACCAAACAGTTCAATATCCACGGGTAGGTCGTGGTGACGTAGTATCCATACTCACCATCCACAGTCATGCCATTGCACTCATCCAGATCGCCAGTACCGGTGAATTCGTAGTCGTCTATATATGTCCCATCTGGAGTACCCCCCGGCCCTGCAGGCGGAACGGGTCGTGGCGTGGTTTTGAGCTCATAGCCAGAGATCGCAGGTCTAATTTTGCCTTCGTTGTCTTTGAAAATCGTTCCGTAGATCGGAAAGCCGTCAGCTGCAAAACCTATCACCGGCGATGGCTTATCAAGGTCGTGGTCCAAAAACAGAGCATTTGGATTGGAATGGTAGTGATACCTTCCGTCGGGCTGGGCGTGGGCATTGTGAAGATCCACACCAAAATACTGATCGTAGGACGGAGGATCGAGCAGCCATGGATCCGTGTCTCGACACCCCGCCAAGACATTGCCGTTTTTATCCGCGCGCGGCCCGCTTGGGCGATAACACCCGGCCGAGAGCAAATCGACCGGCACACCATTCAGCAGAATGGCGTCATAGCTACGTTGTGACAGTGCTGTTTGGCTTCCGGTATTCTTCGGGTTTCTAGGAATTCGAAAAGTGCCGGGCAGTTCCCGCACATCGTTGGCGAAGTTGGCTGTCGGACCGTTAAAATCATGGTTAGGAATGCCGTTGGTCTTGAGGGTGCAATACTGGCTATCTGCAGAGATTTCGATTTCGGAGTTAAAACGTTGCTGGCGGGTGACGTCTTCCACTGAAGCGGAATACACGCCCGCATAGTCCGCACAGTCGGCAGACCGGTTGCTGAGCAAAAGATCGGTGATGTCCTGAGCTGCGTTCTGCGCAGGAGCCTGAACTGCCGTAAATCCTGTCAGAAGCGCGCTGAAGGTCAAAATCTTCACTCGCATGGCTCAGTCTCCTCGGTGTTTCGAAATTTTCAAACAAACAAGTCGCTCGATATGAGTTGATGCCTGTTACCCTATCCTCAGAATGCGACGCGGTCTCCTCCTTTCAAATCCAGAATTTCTCTCGCTTCGTCGGGAGTTGCGACCTTACTGCCCAAATCTTCTACAATACGTCGAATTTTGGCGACTTGCTGAGCGTTGCTTTCGGCCAGTTTTCCACGAGAGATGAACAGGCTGTCTTCAAGACCTACGCGAATGTTGCCACCCATCTGGCTTGCCGTCGTGGCAAGGGACATCTGTGCTCCACCTGCGCCCAAGACCGACCACCGATAGTCGTCACCGAACAGCCTGTCGGCAGTACGTTTCATGAAGATCAGATTGTCGACTTCGGGTCCGATGCCGCCGAGGATGCCAAAGATGAACTGAATGAAAATGGGTGCCTTGAACAACCCGATATCCATGCAGAATTTCAGGTTGTACAAATGCCCGACATCATAGCATTCATGCTCGAACTTGATGTCATGCGGCGCGAGTGTTTCCGCCGCCTCGCGAATGTCCCGGAACGTATTGCGAAAGATGTTCTGATCGGAGTTTGCGACATAGTCTTTCTCCCAATCAAACTTCCAATCGTCGTCGCCATACCGGTTGGCCAATGGGTGAAACGAGAAGTTCATCGAACCCATATTCATCGAGCACATTTCGGGGCTGAAAGTCTTGGCCGGGTTTATCCGGTCCTGAATAGACAGAGTCAGCGATCCTCCGGTCGATAGGTTCACAACGGAGTCTGTAGCCTGTTTTATGCGGGGTAGGAAAGGCGCAAAGTCATTCGGATCAACGGATGGCGATCCGTTCTCGGGATTGCGGGCATGCAGGTGCAGGATTGACGCCCCGGCCTCTGCTGCGTCGATCGCCTGCCGCGCGATGTCATCATAGCTGTACGGAAGTGCATCCGACATGGTGGGCGTGTGAATAGCCCCTGTTATGGCGCATGTGATGATGGTTTTTTTCTGACGGGCCATGAGTTCAGTTTTCCTTGGATTGTCCGATGTGCTGTACGCGATAGCCCAGCGGGAATAGTTGCAGGTCATAACGGCTACGGATCACGCCCCAGATGCCTTTCGGTGCCTTGAGCATGACGACAATCGCAACGACGCCGAGTACGATCAGGTAAGTTGTTCCGAGGTCGGCCAGCGTTTCGCGCAGCGCAAAAAAAACGAGTGTGCCGATGATCGGTCCTTCGATGGTACCGATGCCGCCGATTACGACGATGAAGATGACGAAGGCGGTCCAGTCATTGACGCTGAACGCCGCATCCGGCGATATGCGCAACTTTTGTAGGAAGATGAGAGCGCCGATCATTGCCGTGAACGCCGACGTGACGACGTATACAATGAACTTCGTGCGCCAGATATCGATGCCGAGGCTACCGGCGGCCAGTTCATTGTCACGAATTGCCGTCAGCGCCAACCCTTGGCGTGAGCGCAGGAAGAGATACGCGGCAGTCACCACCAGCACAGCGGCTCCGAGCGCCAGCCAATAACTGAGCGCCTCTCGCATCGCGCGCCCGGACGCCAGAGATTTGACGATGGCAACGGGCAGCGAAGATCCTGAGCCTCCGCCCAGCGCGGAGATTTGCGCGAAGCTCAGCCGAAAGACCTCTGCGATGACCCAGGTGCCAATGGCAAAATATGCGCCCCGAAGCCTGAAGATCAGAACAGCCACCGGGATCGAGATCAAAGCCCCCAGCACGCCTGCAGCTGCGATAGCAACCAATGGGTTCAGCCCACCCAGCATCGTAAGTGCAAAGAGCATGTAGCCGCCAAAGCCCACATAGGCCTGCTGACCAACAGAGACGAGGCCGGCATAACCCGCCATGAGGTTCCAAAGAGTTGCGAGGGACAGGTAAAGAAACAGCTCTCCCATCAGGCGCATGTCGGCGCGGCCTGCCCACCAAGGCGCAGCAATCAGAACAAGCAAACCGATTGCGGCAAGGATCGCGGCAACTCGTGCTGCTTTAGACGATCGAGAAACAGAGTAGTCCTGCAGGTTCATCCGGAAACCCTCGGGAAGAGGCCGTTCGGACGAACGGCAAGAATGACAAGGAAAGCGATATGTCCGGCAAGCACTTGCCAGCCCGGATCAATCTTGGCTCCGATGGTTTGCGCGACGCCAAGTATAACGCCGCCAATTAATGTACCCCAAAGGTTGCCAAGCCCACCGATGATAACGGCCTCAAAGCCAAAGATCAGGCGACCTCCACCGATTGAAGGATCAAAGCTTGTCCGAATGCCAAGCAGGATACCGGCGATTGCTGTCACTCCGAGGGCCAGCGCCATGGCCAGACCAAAGATGTGCCGACGATTGAGGCCCATCAGCTGGGCGATGTCTTGATTGTCGGAAACAGCCCGAAATGCTCGACCAAGTGCGGTGTGATAAAAGGTCCATTGCAGCCCCCAGATCACAGCGATGGCGATCCCGAAGGTCAGCAGCGGTAAGATCCCAAGGGTCACACCGCCTACTGCAACGCTGGCTGTTTCCAGCGCACCGGCATTCAGTGTTTGGGGGTCGGCCGTGTAGACCTCCAGCAATCCGTTCTGGATAATTACACTCAGCCCGAAGGTCACAAGCAGCGGCGGAAGAATATCGTCGCCCAGAGTTTGGTTCAGTAGGCCGCGTTGAAGGGCATACCCAATCAGCGCCATAGCGGGAACGACAATCACCAACGCGGCCATTGGGTGCATCCCGGTCGCGGTCGTCACGGTCAGTCCGAGATATGCGGCCAACACAATCAGATCGCCATGGGCAATATTGACGAGCCGCATGACCCCAAAGATTAACGACAGACCTGCGGCAAACAGCGCGTATAGCCCACCCAGCAAAGTTCCCTGCACGATAGCATTCAGCCATTCCATATTATTCGATCCCGAAATACGCGCGTGAAATGTCTTCACGCGAAACGGTGTCAGACGCGCTTTCCAGCGAAACGCGCCCCTCCTGCAGGCAGTAGACCCGGCTCGAGACCGACAGTGCCTTGGTTATGTCCTGCTCGACGATGATCGCACTCATGCCCTCACCGATGATGCCGGGCAGAGCCTCGTAGATGTCTTTAATGATGATCGGCGCGAGCCCGAGGCTGATTTCATCGAAGAGGATCAGATCGGGATTGGCCATCAATGCGCGCCCGATGGCGACCATCTGCTGTTGACCGCCCGACAGCGATGTAGAGGCCTGATCTTTTCGCTCTTCAAGGATCGGAAATAGATCATAGACAGCTTTCAGATCCCAAGGACCTGCGCGACCAACTTGGGCCCCGATCATCAGGTTTTCTTTGACCGACAAAGACGGGAACAATTGACGACCTTCCGGAACCATGGCGAGGCCAAGTTCTGCAACCTCGTCTGCGCGAAGCCGGCTGATATCCTGACCTCGGTAGTGAATCTGAGCCTCTCCGTTCGTCAGCAACCCGGTGATAGACCGCATCAGGGTCGTCTTGCCTGCACCGTTCGCACCGATGATGGCAAGAACTTCGCCTTCGCCAACCTCCAATTCGACATCGTAGAGCGCTTGGAAATCACCGTAGTAAGAATTTAAGCCGCGTGTTTGAAGAATGGGATCAGGCATCGGCTTCGATCCCCAGATAGATTTCTTTGACTTCCGCGCTTTCCATGATTGCCTGCGGCTCGCCCTCGGCGATCTTCTTTCCGAAGTCGATGACGATCAGACGATCCACGACAGCCAGCAAGGCGTGCACAACATGTTCGATCCAGATGATGGTGACACCAGACGCGTGAATGTCCTTGATGGTTTGAACCAGTGATTTGCACTCAGCTTCGGTCAAACCACCAGCAATCTCATCCAACAGCAGCAGTTTGGGCTTGGCGCAGAGCGCACGTGTCAGTTCCAGGCGTTTGCGTTCCAACAAAGTCAGGCTGCCCGCTAGAACGTTTGCCTTGGGCAACAGCTCCGTTTGGTCCAGAATCTCCAGACAAAAGCGCTCAGCCTGATGCCCATGCAAGCCGGCCGATTGCGTGGCGGCGATCATTGCGTTTTCGAAAACGGTCATTCCCGAAAACGGCTGCGGGACCTGAAAAGAACGCGCGATGCCTGCATGGCTACGCCTTGCGGCGCTCCACTTTGTAACGTTCTGCCCATTGAATTCTATCATCCCGGAATTCGATTTGAGCGTCCCAGTGATCAGATTGAACATCGAGGTTTTGCCGGCGCCGTTGGGGCCGATTACCCCGAGTGCTTCGCCTTGCTGGACCTCATAGCTCATAGCATCGGCTACAGTGACTGCGCCAAATGCCTTACTCAGGTCTTGGAGTCTCAAGATTGTCGTCATGCTTCTCTCGGATAGAGGGTTCGGCGCCAAGATCGGCGCCGAACGTCTAGTCAGCCCAGCAGCTTCATATCCGCCGTGACCGGAACTTCGGGCGCGGTGCTGTTTGCAACGATTTGCAACTCATACCCATCGCCGGACTTCTGCCACTGACCGCCGACCAGCGGCGTTTTGGTGACATTGTTCATCGGCCCATCACCCCAGTTCACCGGTCCGACGATTGTGTTTAGGTTCGTGGACGTGATTGCGGAAATGATCGAAGACGGGTCTTCCAGATCATCCGCCCGTTTGATGACATCCGCGACGACCTCGAACAGTGCGTGTTTGAAGCCGAGCGGTTGTGTCCAAGGACGGCCCGACTCTGCCGTATAACCTTCGGCAAGGTCTTTCGAAGAAATGCCGGTGAGTGAGGACGAGAAAGGATGATGCGGTGACCACCAGACCTCGGTCGACAACCCGTCACCACGGTCGCCCAGCGATTCAATGACCGATGGGAACAGCAATGCTTTACCAATGGTAACGACCTTCGGGTTGAACCCTTGCTGGGCAGCCTGGCTCCAGAACGTAGCAAAATCGGGTGGGATCATGTTGCCAGTGACGATTTCGCAACCAGCAGCCTTGAACGCAGCGATCTGGTTTGAGAAGTCGTCGGACAGAGGCTGATAGCGACCGGGATCGGTCAACGTGTAGCCAGCTGCGGCGAGCGGTTTAGGCAGGCCCAGTTCCGCATCGCCCCAAGCATTACCGTCGGCATCGTTGGGGAAAAGACCACCCACTGTCTTGGTCACGCCAGTTTTGTCCCACATATCAAGGAACGCCGCGATCACATCTTCTAGGCCCCAGAAGAAGTGATAGGTCGTTTCAAAGCCCTCACCCGGAACACCATTGCGGCCAAAGAAGTAAGGCTGCCACGGGCAGTCGGTCGTGATGCAGGGAACTTCGTTTATCTCTGCCTGATCGGCGACCGGGTTCACTGTGTCCGGAGTTGACGCTGCCACGATGATATCAACTTCATCACCCAAGATCAGATCTGCCGCGACCTCGGCTGCTCGGTTCGGGTTGGACTGGCTGTCTTTCGAGATGATCTCGACATTCCAGGTCTTGCCATTGTTATCCAACCCAGCCGAAAAGACCTGCTGGATGGCTTGAAGCACATACTCATCAGCCTCAGCGAAACCAGCCAATGGACCGGTACGCGGGCTGACGTTACCAATCCTTAAAGTCGGGTTTGCGGCATAAGCACGCGTTGCCCGGAGGATGGCCGGAGCCGCGATTGCTGCAGTGGCTCCGGCTAGGAAACTGCGCCTTGTGGCCGTCTTAAAAGTCCTTGTCATTGCGTCCTCCCTTCACCGGCCTCCCGCCAGTGTTTGATTGATCTTACAAAGTCTTCTCGAGATTTTTCAGATGTGTCGCGACGCGCTGGCGAATCTGATCCGCCTCGCCCTCGGCCCATTTCCTGAACCCTTCGCCGGATTTCATGCCCAGCTTACCCGCTTCGACAAGCGACTTTAGGTAAGATGAAGGGCCCTTTTGCGCCTCAAGATCGTGCAGCACGTTTTCGTGGATATCGAGCGTCAGATCGGTGCCAACCAGATCCGCGTTTTCCAACGGACCGAGAACCGCCAATCGCCGCCCAAAGCTGGACTTGATCACAGTATCAACCGCTTCCGCGTCACAGATCCCGTTTTCCACCAGGCTGACCGCTTCGCGCCACAACGCGTGTTGGAGTCGATTGCCGATAAAGCCGGGCACGTCTTTCTCGACCATCACCGGAGTTTTCCCGGCATCCTTCAACAAATCGAACATCGTCTGTGCAATCTCAGGGTCTGTCCATTCCGTCTTGATGACTTCAACCAACGGGATCATGTGTGGCGGGTTCCACCAGTGTGTTCCGAGGGCCCGGTTTTTCAGCCGCAGCCCAGACATGATCTGAGTGATTGGCATGACCGAAGTATTCGACGCGAGAATGCAGGTCTCTGGTGCGTGCGCTTCAATCTCAGCAAAAATCGCTTGCTTAAGCTCCAGCTTTTCCGGTGCCGCTTCGAATACAGCGTCAGCATTTTGAACGGCACCTTCAGTCGTCGCAAAGATCTCAATCATCTTGAGGGTCTTTGTGATTGTGACTTCGTCATCCCCCATCGCGGCCATGCTGGCGCGAATGCGCTCTGATACCGTATCTCGGGCTTCTAGCACCGGTTCTGTGATGGCGACATACTGGCCCGCTCTTGCCAAAGTCAGGGCAATGCCGTGCCCCATAAGCCCCGCGCCAATTACCGCTATCTGCTGCTTCTTGCGCACCATCCTTTAACCCGCCGTGTATCCGCCATCGGCATGAAGGATATGCCCGGTGTAAAAATCAGATGCCCGCGACGCGAGAAAAAGGAGCGGACCAGCTAGGTCTTCTGGCTCACCTAGTCGTCCTTTGGGAACCCGGGTCAGGAAGCCATCGCGCACCGCCTTCGCTTCGTCGGTTTCTTCGAACATCCAAGCCGTCAAAGGCGAACGGAATACCGTCGGCGCGATCGCATTAACGGTAATCCCTGTTGGACCCAGCTCACATCCCAAGGCTTTGGTTATCCCGTTCACGGCAGCCTTTGACGCGCAATACGCCGTGTAACCGGCTGGGTGGCCCAAGATACTACGAGCGGAACTGACGAAAATGATCTTGCCATATTCGCTTTGCTTCATGTGTGCGGCCGCCGCGCGCGCCAACAACCAGCTCTGGTTAACGTTGGCATCCATCACTGCGTCAAAGGTTTCCGGCGCCATTTCGTTGATCGGCGCAACTTTGTTCATACCGGACGCGACAACGAGAATGTCGAGTTTACCAAAGTTGTTGATGGCTTCGTCGACCAAGGCCGCACATGACGCTTCATCAGTCGGTCGTGTGTTTATTGCAACGACCGTTGCACCAAGTGCCTCGCACTCTTTGGCAATCTCATCGAGCGCATCTTGGTTGCCTGCAGCCAGTACCAGATTGCAACCAGCCCCGGCGAGGACACGCGCGGCCACCATCCCGAAGGCACCCGAGGCTCCGGTAATCAGCGCGACGTTTCCCTTAACGTCAAACATCTTGAGTGGATCAGACATTCTTTTAGTCCTCAGCTTTCTGGCGGATACGGAATGACCACCAGCATTTTGCAGGTGTGGTTGGTGCGGTTTTTAATTTTGCGTATTTCGCCCGGCGCGATCGTGCAGCTATCCATGGGCCCAAGAATGGCTTCTATGCCGTCAACGATGACGGTCAGTTCACCTTCCAGAACGACGTAGACTTTTTCAAAAGGGGTAGAGTCCGGCCCTGCGCCACCGCCCGGTAGGAACTGGCTGAAGCCGATCCACTGATTTGTCGGCCCGCCTTCCTCAAACCCCTGCAAGCGAAGCCCATAACATCCAAAATGGTTCGGGGCTTCGTAGGGTTGGGCGTCTTGAAAACGCTTCAGATGCATGTCCATCTCCGCTCAGGATTAATGGCGGCCGCCGGCGAACCAGCGACCGGTCCGTGAGTGTTCAGAAGTCTTCGCCAGCTTCAATGCGGTAGGATTGGTTCTTGTCGATCATCGCGACCAAGCGGATGATGCAACCGTCGCCACGGTCCCAATTCCACGGGAAGAACGCGAAGGTGCAACGCTTGCCGGTCACTGCATCCAGATCGCCGCCGACGTTTTCGATGCCGAGAATACCTTTAGAGAACAGCATGTTGTGCACCGGCTCCCACTCGGGGAAGTCAACCTCCCAGGGGGTGCCGCCTGACCATTCAAGGTACTCTTTCTCAAGGTACGGCAGAATCGGACCGTTACGCTGCGGGCCAATGGCAGTTGCCAGCGGGTGATCGTTCGCCTGAGTATCGTGGCCAACGACTTTCACACCTTTTTCGATCATCCACTCGGCAGCGGAAGGAACGAGACCCGGGCAATAAGCAAAGTAGTCACCGTCTTCGTATTGCTTATGCCAACCGGTGTTGATGATCAGAACGTCACCCTTGCGGATTGCATGACCACAGGCCTTCTCTAGATCATCTCCCGTGATTTGCTCCCACTTCTTCTTGGGAACCGAGACGACCAAACCCGAACCGAAGAAATGCGGCAGCGGCACCTCGTCGATGAATGGCGTTCCCTGAACAACATGCGCTGGAGCATCAATATGTGTTGTCACGTGCATCGTTGTGGTAATCGTCTGCGACAGCACACCGGACTTGGCCATATAGTGTTTCCGGTCAATCTGAACATCTTTGAAATAGGGCCAATTCGGACACTGAAACCCGTATCTGTGGCTCAGGTTGTAAAACTCGAGCCCCATGTCATTGTCGGTGTTTGCCTGAAACTCAATGCCGCGGATTTCAACCATTGGGCATATCTCCTCTGTTCGCCGGTGATGCGGCGTTTTCTGCATTTCCAATTGTCTGGGTGGCCTCCCCACTTGTCCCGAATGATGATGCATGCGCACCGCATCGCGGTCAACTATAAACTCACTATACGGTTGACTTGCATCGCATAGTGGTACACCTTGCGAAGGTGTTTGTTACCCGGAACGGCGTCGTCAAGAAACGATAGGGAAGTGCAAATGTCTGATAAAAATGACAAAGGTGGCATTCAAGTCATTTCGAGAGCAGCTTCAATTCTGCGTGTTTTGAAGGAAAGCCAATCTGGGATGAGCCTGGGGAAAATTGCCGAACGCGTTGGCCTGCCCCGCTCTACGGTACAAAGAATCACAAGCGCCCTCGCGGAAGAGAAGTTTGTTATTGCCGACGCGAATGGCGGTGGGTTACGGCTTGGCCCTGAATTGAGCGTCCTCGCAGGTGCGGCTCACTACAACATTGTCGAACACTGCCGGCTTCTGCTGACAGAGCTGACGCAAAAGACCGGAGAAACGACAGACCTCGCGGTTATGCGTGGCATCGGTATGGTTTTTCTGGATCAGGTTCCCGGTGTTTATCGTTTGACGACGGTCTCGCAAGTTGGAGAAGTTTTTCCATTGACCACCACGGCGAATGGTAAAGCGTGCCTCGCGCAGCTCGATAAAGAGGATGCGATCAAGCTGGTTCGAAATGAATGGGACCGGAATGGTGTACAGAGGAACTTGGATGAGTTCTTGTCCGAGCTGGACGTGATCCGGGAAAACGGCCTCGCTTATGATTTGGACGAACATTCTGCCGGAGTGTCGGCAATAGGGTTCTCTTTCGTCGATTGGGTCGGGGATCTGCACGCGATCTCGATACCGGTACCAACGACGCGGTTCTCAAGGCAAAGAGACACGATCGAACAAGCGCTGCTAGAGACAGCCGCCAATATACATCAAACATTTCAATAAGACTGGTGCTAAGGCGAGCTCGACAGTGTTCCAAGAAATGCAACTAAGTCTGCAATCTCCTGCTCAGACAAATTAAGTTCGGCAAGTACGGCTTCGCCATCGGCGTGCAACCTTTCCGTATCGATCTCGCTGTAGTGCCTGATGACGGCCTCCAAATCGACCAGACTGCCGTCATGCATGTAAGGCGCAGTTTCAGCCACTCCACGCAGGCTGGGCGTACGAAAAGTTCCAAAATCAGAATGGCTTCTGCGCACGCTGCGAACCGCCCACGCGCCTTGCTTATCTGGATCATCGTTCCATACGCCGTCTAAGGTATACGGGCTGGATAGTAAAAAGTTCAGCCCACGGAACCGCCCTTCGTCGACTTTGGTTTCGTTCAAAAAATAGGGCACGCCGGCGTCGTGGAACTCGTTGTTGGAAAATCTCGGACCGTTGTGGCAAAACACACAATTCCCGCGCCCTAGAAAGAGCTGCAAACCTCGCTGGGCGGCTTCGGGATAGTTCGACGCCGCCGCCAGATCACGTTGTTCCAGGGCATCACGAAAGTCGTCAAACTGTGTCCGGTCGGTAACTAACGTTTCCAGGTAGGCTGACAGAGTTTTAGCAGTATTGACCAGCACAAGTTCTGGTTCTTGGTTCTGTATACCACCGAAAATGGCCTCAAAATCATCAATATAGGCACTCACAGAAATAGCCGATTTTAAACTCTCTTTACTGTGCGCCATCTCTTGTTCTTGGATGATCGGATGCAAACTGGCTGCCCAAAGGTTGTCGCTCTTGCCGCCCCATCCGTACCAGCGGAGACCGGCAAGGTTCCGCAGAGATGGTGAATTCCTATCTAACAGGACACGACCAAGCGCCCGGGCCTCGGACGTGGTAAATGCCTGCCCAGGATCGTGACAGCTCGCGCAGGCAAATGCTCCGTCGACGGACAACACCGGATCATTGAACAATGCCTCTCCGAGCGCGATCGCTCTGACATCGTTTGAAACCCTGTTGCTTGGATCCGAGGAGGCGGATGGTGGCCATGGCCCGAAGGACAGCGTTTGTTGAATTTCGTCTTCAGACAACAGGACTTCTGCGTGCACTGAACCCGTCAGGACTATTAGCGCAGCTGTCAGCAACACCTTCATTTCAACTCAACTTTGGACGTGTACGATACCGGTCCCCCACCGAAGCCAACATCAACTTGCAGCTCCCATAAACCTGGCATGTGAAACAGCATGTCATCGACACGGAACAACCCGTCGCCTAACTCTGTGACTTTGGGGACGTAGTTCATCCCGTGTTGGTGAGCAGGCATGGTTGCATCGACACGAAGCGTGTCGATGGCAATTTCATCGCAGACTGAAATCAGAATGGAAAATGGCTGGGCCAAAGGGACTTCATCCACGACCATATGCACTTCGGGTGCGTCTAGAACTTCGGAACTCAAACGCTGCCCTGTCGCTTCACAAGCAACAGCCATGCCCGAAGATATTAGAAACAAGGCAACCCAGCGGATCATTCTGATGCCAGCATACGTTCCGCATTGGCATACGCAATGTTGTCCGCGATCTGGTCCGGAAGCAAATCCAGCCATTCACGGGAAAAATCGGCATGAGGACCTACGTAATACCAACGTTCCGGCGCGAACGTATCGGTGCCGACCATGAACCGATCAGGATGAGCTTCGAACGCAGCTTTCCAATTCGGGTCGATACTGCCTCGTGAGACCATGTCCGAACGAAATGCCAGATCGGCCCAAAGCTTGGGATAGGTATCTAGAGCATCGACAACACTAGCTGGGTCGTCAAAGCCAGAATGGGCCCACAAAACCCGCGCCTCTGGCCAGGTTTCGAAGATCAAGTCGACGGCCTCGCGATCACCGTGGTGGTGCAGGATTAGGTTCCTCTCCTTTGCAAGTGCGATCATGCGTTGGATAACCGGCGTTTTGATGTCGTCTCCATAGGCGTGGAATTCACCGATGGCTTGGTATTCGTTCTTGGACAGATTTGCTTCCAGATAGTCGATTACAGTTTCATCGTGCATCCAGGTGTTGATTTCACCGCGACGACGATAGGGACGCAGTGCTGGAACAACGATATCTGGTGCTGCGGCCAACAACAGTTGAGTACCATTGTCGTCTGAACTGGAAACCAAGGCTTTACGGACGCCCGCGTCCCGAAGGATTTTGGCCACCTGTTCAGGAGGAACTTGTTTGACGGCATCGTGGCTGTAATGAATATGCGCGTCGAAGATCGGTCGCTCGTCTGCGATGGCAGTACTGGAAAACAGCACGGCACCTAAAATGAAGATATGTTTCAGCACCTCAAGCCTCCTCAATATCGTTCAATCTCTGGCAAGCTTCACATCAAACTTTACGTGCAAGAAAGGCTCGGTGATCTTACCGGAAAGTTCCATGCCATCGGGAAACTCTGAAGCCGGCCGTTCAACATAAGTCATTACAAGATCATCTCGAACACCAAACACCGTATCTTGATCCAGATAAGGATCATCGTCGGGGAAAATCTCGGTCACCAGAGATCGGTACCCCGGAGCCTTGACGATGTAGTGCAGGTGTGACGGTCGCCAGGGATGGCGGCCGCAGGCGCGCAGGATGTCCCCGACAGGCCCATCTGACGGTACCGTGTATTCAACTGGCTTGACGGTCGTGAATGCATACTTACCGTCGTCACCGGCAGTCATCAGGCCGTGAAAAGAATAGGTATCCTGCTCTTCATCCTGACTTGCATACATTCCATTTGGCGCAGTTTGCCAGATGTCGAGCTCTGCTCCGGCAATGGGATTGCCTTCAACGTCTCGGATTACGCCTTCGGCGAGCAACACCGGCCCACCATAGTGGCGCTTCATATCCCCACCGACTGGCAGCGCGGGCGCGCCGGATACGTGAAAAGGTCCAAGTACAGATGAACTTGTTGCTTCCGGACTGGATTGTAGCATGTCCACCAATGAGGACAGGCCCAACACGTCCGAGGCCAACACGAACTCATGCCTATCCTCGGATTCCACGGCGGCACATCCCTCCAGAAACGCAATCCCAGCGCGCCACTCGTCATGCGTCAGATTGGTTTCCCGCGCGAAGTCGTGGAGGTGTTTAACCAACGAGCTCATGATTTCACGTATCCGCGGATCGGTGTCCTTGGACAAGTACCCCATGAACACGTCGGTGATATTGTCTTTAGTGACAGAGCGCATCTTGGCCTCCTTAAATCAGGGCAAGGCTGAGGATCGGGAACTCGATCAGAATGAACAGGACGATCAGCATCACAAATGCAAACGGAAGCGCGCCCATGAACACGTCCTTGAGTGATATCCGATCATCGTTGATCGTGGATTTGATAACAAAGCAGGATATGCCCAAAGGCGGGGTCAACAGTCCGATTTCGGCTCCGACCACGGTGATGATCCCGAACCAGATCAGCGACATATCAAGGGCCTCGGCCATGGGCAGAAACAGCGGGACGACGATCAGGATGATTGATGCCGTGTCGAGCAATGTTCCCAGGAAAAGCATCAGCAAGACATAGAGCAGCATGATCGACCAGAAAGACGCGGAATTCCCGGCAAGCAAATCCTGCAACTGGTTGGGCAGACCGGCCAAACCAAGCATGCGGCTATAGATCGACGCCGCAGTGATCAGGAACAGGATTGCCGCTGTGATATGTCCGGTTTCCAACAACGCGTCCCAGAACGCGCGAGGTGACATCGACTTGCGGGCAACAGCAATGACCAGCGCAACAAAGGCTCCTGCGGCCCCTGCCTCGACCGCCGTCAGCCAGCCTGTATAGATACCACCTAGCACAACCGTGATGATAAACAGTGTCGGCAGTGTCTTGGAGGCGATCTCGCGCCCTGACATCCACTCCGTGTCTTCGACAACACGGCCACCGACGAAAGCTGGGGTGAAGCGCCCCATGACCCAAATCGCCCCGACATAAGCGATTGCCAGCATAATCCCCGGGATGACCCCCGCCAGGAACATGTCCCCGACGGATTGTTCGGCGACGAAGGAATAGATTATCAGCATCGCCGATGGTGGAATGATCATGCCCAGCACCGAAGACCCGGCCACCACGCCAACAGCAAAACGCGGATTGTAAGCCTGCGCCATCATCTGCGGAACCGAGACTTTGGTAAACACGGATGCAGATGCAATCGACGAACCGGTCACGGCGGCAAAGACGGCGTTGGCTCCGACAGTTGCCATTCCGATACCGCCTTTGACCTTGCGGAACCGCATGGTCATGACTTCGTAGATATCCCTGCCTAACCCGGCCTTTGACACGATGAGACCCATGAAGGTAAAGAGCGGGATGGTCGCGAAACTATATTCCATCGCGCTGTCGCCGACCGCCACTTTCAGCAGGTTCAGCGCCAGCGTGAAATTGTCCCGCATCAGCCAGATCGACACGAACGAAACCACGCCGAGGGCAATAGGAATATAGACGCCAGCGTAGATCAGAAAGACGATGGCAATGACCGAGATCAGGCCAATTTCAATCGGCGTCATTCGGCGGCCTCGTCATGTTCAGGGGTGCGCACAAGATGCGGGCGGTCCTGCGCCGTGACGACCTTGAGCAGGAAGATCACGCAGGCAAGCGCAGTACCGCACGCGATGACCAGTTTGACTGGCCACCAAGGCAATGTGAAAAGACCTGGCACACCGAAGTAGTCCTGCGTCTCCCACATGTGCAGGAATTCCGGGAAGGTCACATAGGCAATTAGGCCCATGAAGATGGCCGAAATCGCGTTGATAATCCGCCTCAGATTCGCGGTCAGCCCCGGGCGTCGATGGTGCAGCAGGTTCAGAAACCCGTCCGAGCGCGTCAACCGATCCACTCTGACCACGTCTGCCAATTGCAGAAAGACGATCATCACGACCGAGAATTGCACCATCTCATATGTTCCGCGCAGCGGAGCCGAAAAAAGACCGCGCGCAATCACGTCAATGTTCAGAATGACCACCAATGCAAGGACGACAAGTGTTCCCAATGCGTTGGCGGCGATTGCGAGCGAATTGGCGACCCGCGACAAGCCAGCAACTGCGGTCTTCAGCATAAATGGCCCCTTTCGTGGATCGCCGGCCGGTTATTCAGCCGTCCAGTCACGCACACCGGTGAAACCGGCATCTTGAAGCTTACCGAGATAGGCAGCCAGCATTTCTGCTCCCTGCTCACCGTTGTCGTTCAGCGTCGCAGCCCATTCCTGTGCGACATTCGGCATGGCGTTTGCCCAGGCGGCACGGTCTTCGTCTGAAACTTCGACGATGGTTCCACCCGCTTCAACGTATGCGTCCCGCGAAGCAGCAGCCCGGTCCATTGCGATACCTGCGACGTGGTCCCGGTAATCAATGGCGACGGCCTTCAACACGTCTTTGACTTCGTCCGGCAGGCCTGCCCAGTAGTCGGCATTGACGGTGATGGTCTTGGAATTCACGGCCCCCAGATCAGCCTTGAGCATGTATGGGGCCACTTCCGCGATCTTGAACGTCTTTGCAGCTTCGGGCCAAAGCATACCGCAATCGACCAGACCGGTCTGAAGCATGTTGTAGAAATCGGTCAGACCTCCGCGCACGCCTGCCGCATCCTTTATACCCTCAAGGTAACGCAGGTTAAGACCTGCACCGGCGATCTTACGGCCTTCAAGATCGGTAACCGAAGAGACCGGCTCTGTGCAGAAAATCTGATACGTGTCGAGAACAACACCAGTCGCCAGATAGACTTGGTTCTGAGCCGCAAACTCATTCTGCATCGCAGGATACTCGCGTGCAATTTCATCTACTGCCTTGGCCACGGCACGGGAGTCCGAGGCCACGAAGGGTGTCGAGCCCGAAATGCCCTGACTGGGCAGTTTCGAAGAATGGAAGATGGTTGTGACGATACCTATGTCACCAAGGCCAAGCTGGATCCCTTCCAGAACGCCTTTCGGCTTTACGATCGAACCGCCGTAGTTCTCTTGCCAGTTCATCTTGTAGTTGCCGGACTCGGCCAGCCGCTTGTCCACTTCTGGAATGAAAAAGTTGCTGAATTCCTTCACCCACAACGCCCGGTCTGGGTAACCATCGATCACTACTGCGGAAATGGTCTCCTCCGCCGCCAGAGGCATCGCTATGACGCCTGCCAGAGCAGCTGCCACAAGGCCGCGTTTGGTCCAGTTTTTCATTTCTCTCCTCCCAGAAAGTCGGGTCTTTTTGTCTTTTATTGGTTTGTTTTGACCCAGTTGACGGTCAGGTCCGTGCCTGCCGCTTCGAACAGTTTTGCGATGGCGCAATACTTGGCTGTCTCCTCGCCCACGCGCGTCAGATCCTCCTGACTGGCGGGCGTCTCACAATTCACGGTGAGTTCGATTTCCGGAAACGGAACATCGATCTCCTCCTCCATCAGAACACCGCGCCGGTCCAACCTGCACTTCGCATCGATCGTCACTGTGCCAAGATCAATTCCCAAGCGATGCGCGTTCTTGTGCCCGATGACGTTTGTACAGGCGATCAGGGCTGCCATTGCGGTTTCGGTCGGGGACGGGCCAAGATTTGTTCCACCCCGTTCGACAGGCTCGTCGACAATCACATCCAGATCGCGAATTGGTATTTCAGTCCGCGCATGAGTCGGGCACTGAGCTGTCGTGCGGTAAGTCACGACGGGTTTCACTTTCATAGCCACAGCGTCACCTCCTCATGCATAAGAGCAAACCTTTTCGAATGGAAAGCGCGGCAGCTTCTGGAACAATCCGGTCTCGTCCGCATAGCCCAGATTGCAAAGAAAATTGGACTTGCGCGTCGTGCCCGCGAAGAATTCCTCATCGACGATCTTGTTCGAAAAACCTGACATGGCGCCGACGTCCAACCCGACCGCCCGGGCCGCAATCATGAAGTAAGCGCCCTGAAGCGTGCCATTGCGAAAGGCCGTGTCTGCCACGTAGTCGGGCTTGTTTTCGAACAATGGCCGACGGTCTTCGTGCGGGAAAAGGAATGGCAGTTCCTTCCAGAAGTCCATGTCATAGGCAATGATCGCCGTGACCGGAGCATCCATCATCTTTGGCACATTCTTCGGCTTTAAAGACTTTGCAAGCCGCTCTTTCGCTTCGGGACTTTTCACGAAAACGAAGCGCGCGGGCAACGTATTCATGCTGGTCGCGCCGTTGATCGTGATGTCGTAGATCTCTTCAAGTATGTCGTCAGAAACAGGCTTGTTGGTCCACGCATAGTGCGATCTGGATTCGCGCAGGATCAAGGCGATCGCGTCATCCGACAAGCGTGGAATGCGCTCACGCAGATCGCGATGATCTTGCTGCGCCTTGGCGCGAAGTGCCTCCAGCTCTGCTCCGGTTGGTGCGCTCATGCTGCGGCCACCTTGGACTTGGCGTCTTTTTCGTCAATGATTGGGCTGGCGCAAATTCCGATGCCTTCAATCTCGACCTCAACGGTTTCGCCGGGCTTCAACCATCGGGGATTGGGCTTTTTGGCGTGTCCGACACCGGGTGGCGTACCCAGCGCAATAAGATCCCCCGTCTCCAGAGTAGTATATTCCGAGATCGTCGCGATGACCTGACGAACGCCCCAGATCATATTGGCCGTGTTCGAGCTTTGCAGGATTTCGTCACCCACACGGCTTTCGATCTTCAGACCTGATGCTCCTACGGGCAGTTCGTCTGGCGTTACAGTGAATGGACCGATCGCACCTGTGTCATCAAAGTTTTTGCCGGGCGTCCATTGAACGGTTTTGCGCTGATAATCTCGCAGTGACCCGTCATTGAACACGGTGTAGCCAAAAACATAGTCCAACGCAGCCTCTTCCGAGATATGGCGGCCGCGTTTTCCAACGATCAGCATAAGTTCGGCTTCGTAGTCGAGCTTCTCGGAACAGGCAGGCCGCACCATAGGTTGCCCTGCCGCCATGATCGAGTTCTTCCCGCGCATGAACAGCGTCGGATATTCCGGGATGTCATACCCGCCTTCCTTGATGTGGTCCGTGTAGTTCAACCCCATGCAAATGATCGTTCCGGGAGCGGCAATGGGCAATGCCGGAGTGATGGAAGACACGGGCACAGTGTCTGCGGCGTCAATTTTGCTGGCAAGTGAGTCGGCCAGTTCGGGCTTGGCTATCAAACCCATCAAATCCGAACCGACAGCAGGGTCCAAAGCCGTTAGATTCACTGCGTTTTCGCCGTTTACAGCAAAAACCGCTGTGCCTTCCGAAGTCTCTCCCACCAGGTATTTCATTTTCACCATCCATCTCAGTTCACTTGATTTTTGCCGACTATTCTGCATTATGTCAAATAATATCGATATTTTTGGAGAGTGCCGATGGTCGCCTGGTCAGACTATAAATCAGAAGCAAAAAACCGTGGCGCACTTGCTTTGGAGCTTTACGTTGCACAGAGCACACCGGCCAAAGCCCCGGAAGATGTAAAAGCTTCGCTTGCAGATCACTTGGCATATCAGACGCAGCTTGAGCGTTCGGGGCAACTGGCTTTTGCCGGACCTATGTCGGATGAAACCGGGGAACATATGCAAGGCATGGGCTTGATCATCTATCGCGCAGACAATCTTGAAGCCGCCCGAAAGCTGGCCGAGGACGACCCCATGCACAAAAGCGGAGCGCGCAGCTTTGTACTTCGACGTTGGATGATCAACGAAGGCTCACTGAACGTTTCAATTGGCCTATCGACTGGAACGAGTGCCCTCAGTTAAGAGCACCCAAGAGTTTGCGCTGGTTAAAAGGAACAGCCGGATATGGATCCCATGCTTGATACAGAGGGCAAAGAAACATCAGCCACTCATGGTGCGTATCGTAGGCTGCGCGAGATGATCCTGACCGGCGAGCTACCTCCTGGACAAAAGCTCAAGATCGAGCAGCTTCGCGGGTTACTGGATACCGGCGCAAGCCCGGTTCGCGAAGCACTTAGCCTTTTGACTTCGGACATGTTGGTCGAGCGGATTGATCAGCGCGGATTTCGGGCAGCGCCAGTCAGCAAGAGTAACTTCGAAGAAATCCTGCTGTTGCGATGCAACCTTGAGGAAACTGCGCTTCGCGCCTCCATCGCCAAAGCGGATGCGGCCTGGGAAGATCGGCTTGTCCTGCGTCACCACCATATGAAAAAAGCTGGCCAGAACGAGGCGCACGATTTTGAAGATGCTCACAAGGCCTTTCATATGGCCTTGTTGTCCAATTCAAAACTGCCGCTACTGCTAAGGTATTGTTCGCAGCTTTACGACCTGAACATTCGCTACCGCTATCTGGCGGCCGGCGGTTCGAGCTACAAAAAGCGAGACATCGCCGCCGAACACCAGCAAATCCTGGACGCGGCATTAAATCACGACGCAGATAGCGCAACTCAGCACTTGATCGATCACTATCGTAGAACAGGTGAGTATCTGAGTAGTCAGATGAATTCTTAATGTGCGACGAAGTTGGTTTCTGAGCGATCTGTTGAACCAATTGTTTGACCGCCCTAGCCACAGGCCTGGACTAGACGACAAACGACCAATTGAAGAGCTTTGCGAAGGGCTATGTGCGGCCGAAGGTGAAGTATCGGGCTTCCTGCTCGCTTCCACGGTTCTTGGTGGTTACCAGACCTTGAGCGACCCGGTGAAACTAGATTTTTTAGCTATTTGATTACTCAACGCGCGTAGATGCCTTCATTGGCAGTTTGACGTCCATTGGGTGTATGTCGACGTTGCAACGAACGACAAAAAATCTCTGAAGGGGTGTAATGTGAAGCGCTCTTTGATTGAGTGCATCCCTAATCTGCAGATCAATTGAACCATCATTTCACCCCGTCAAATAACCGACAATACTCCTGCATGCAGAGAACGTCGATTTCGATCCCAATATGGACATTGACGAGCGGCTATGCGCACCTTGAAACATGTCGCTCACGGAAGACCTGGACCTAATATTAGAAACTGCCCTGCCAACCGATCCCAGCTTTCGGCAGATCGAAAGGGCCGTGATAGACAACTGTATTAGTGAAACCCGGCGATACGCTTCGGAGGGCTCTATCGAAGCCTTTCTGATGTCCGCGATGCGCCTATTGGCGCTTCCCCAAAATGGACACACACGGCTGATCCCGAATGATGCGATCTCGGTGCTACCGCTGCGGTTCGTGAGTGTGGGGCGTTCAGTTCAAGTTATTGGGGCGGCACCAGGGATAACTGCACCGCGAGGAGAACTAATCGCAGTCAATGGTGCGACTTTGAGCCAAATCCAAGCTACTGCGGAGAAACTTTTGGCGGGAACGTGCCAAAGGAAACGGGTTATCGGACCGATACTTCTGGCTTGGCCCTACGCTCTGACACGTTTGGGTTTTTCGTCAAACGGCGGCACGACCGAGTATCGTGTGCAGGGCGAAAATGGGCAGATTACCAACCTGAAAGTGGAAAATGGAAATACTGTCCCTGGATCGATGCTCTATCCAAGAAACGAGCACGGCAAGGCTGATCCGGCCTGGGAACCCGAAACCTTTGTAGAGATTAAGGACTGGCAAGATCTCGGGTTATCAATAGCATTGCCAAGTTTCTTTGATCCGAGCGAAACTGCGCTGCCTAAAGCCATCTCAGATGCAGCGGACCGCGTGCGCGTCTGCTCGGACAAAACCCTATTAATTGACGTTCGCGGAAACACCGGGGGCGATTTTCTTCTAACGATGCCCCTAGTCGACGCGATCTCGCAACGCGCAAGCCAGCAGGTTGTTGTGCTTGTCGATAAATTCACGTTTTCCGCAGCGATCGTGTTCGTAGCCATCCTTAAACATCGTTTGGGAAACAGGCTCAAACTCATTGGGGAGGAAATGGGCGACGGGTTGACGTTCTTTGCCGAGGGCGGGTTGCTCAATTTGCCGGTGAGTGGAGCGGTCGTTCGATACTCATCAGCCTTTCACGACTGGAAGAACGGAACGTCTGACGAAACCACACCAGCCGATATCGCGCAACAAATCGTACCCGCAGGAGAACTGAATTTGGACCGGAAATGGGTCGCAAGGCCTGCAGTTGAGGATGCACATGGCGCGTTCTACCAACGAATTCTCAAAGGCATGAATGGTTAGGTGTAGAGAAGATCTACAATAATGTCGGTGTATCGAATGCTGCGCGGGGTACGAACGACAATAGTGCGCATTCTATCGGCTTCCATCAGTTCAGTTTTGCGAGATGCTGTTGCAAATTCAGTGTTGGCTTGACTGAGGTCGAGCCTATTTCAGGAGCCGTCGCAAACCAGCGTTAGCTTGATATCTTTCCACAAAAGCTTGACGTGTCAGCGCAATAAATCTGAACCGCAGATTGCCAGATTGGTCTCACACACAGCGTATCAACCACGCTCAACTGAAGGGGACCAAGAAATGAAGAAGACACTGATTACATCCGTCGTCGCGCTCACCATTGCTCTGAGTGCTGGAATGTCCATGGCCGGTCCGCTGCGTGACCACAGCCAACGCAGTTTTACGGGGGAAGCTTTCAAAACCGCTGCAAAAAGAAACAGCAAATACAAGAAGGCAGATATGTACTATGAAGCCTTTACATCATCCACATTGTCTGGCGCGAACTGGAGCTCGGAACTGCCTTATGTTGTAGTCATTCCGGTTGAGGACAATGGCAACTACACTTGGATTTTTGGCAAGACGACGGGTTCCGACCTGTCTGATCAGCTGATCTGGATGAACTACCGGTAGCCGAATGTTGATCCTGGCAGATTTGCCCTAAAAAGCGACGTGTCGCTACATAACTCCGGGCCCCGGTCTTTCACTCCGGGGCTCGGCTGCGCTTGTCAACGTCAACCTATTCAGGTTCGAGGGGGGCGTAACCTCATCTACCCGACAGCGACCGTCCCACTGCGAAAAATGCGAGCGGGCGCTAGATTGATGCCTTTTCTCAAAGCCTTGACGTGCCAGCGCAATCAATCTGAGCCGCAGATTGCCAGATTGATTGCACACACAGCCTATCAAACAGGTTTAGCGTAAAGGCACTGAGAGATGAAAAACGTCATGATCACATCCGCTATGACACTCGCCATTGTCATGAGTGCCGGAATGTCCATGGCCGGTCCGTCTCGCGACAGCCTAAGCGGGTTTGCACAGGGTATTCGTCCATCAGAGAACAGCATCAAGCAGTTCCGCACCGCGACGCAAAGTAACGGTTCCAAAATCTTCACCGCCGGCCAGGCGCTGCCTGAGTTGTCGACAACCCCGGGACTAACGTTCTGGGTTGAGACCAATGGTGAACGTGACAACTATGATGTCGGTGCAGGAGAGATGACGACGAACAGCGGCAGCCTGCGTTATGGTGCGAATTTGCCTTTAGGTGAGGTCGCAGGCGGACAGGTGTTCGGCGGGTTGGAGTTCGGGATCAGCAGCCTGTCATCGGACGTTGGCACCAACTTTGCCAACGCCGATATCTCGGCCGACGCTTACGATGCAACGCTTAGCGCGCTTTGGGTAGCGGATAGTCAGTTCTATGTCGAAGGGCAGCTTCGCTATGGGTATTTCGACGGCGAGATACGTCCCAACGGCGGGGCAGCCGTGGATGCCGACGGCAGTGGGTATGAGATATCTGTTGAAGTGGGTAAGCCCTTCAAGCTGCAGAGCGAATGGACGCTCATCCCTCAAGTGCAGGTCATGTACAGCGATATCGACATGGACGATGTCCCTGATCGGGTCGAGAGTGGTCGGATCGGATCCCTGGTGGAAGGCGACACGTTAACAGCCCGGGTCGGACTGCGCGCTGAACGTGCCATAGCAAACAACTCAATGCTCTACGGTCAAATCGATTTCTACCATACGTTCAACAACACGACTTCGGTGGTATTTGGGCAAAATACAGTATTCACCGAGCGCGGTCAGGACACAGCGGTCCTGACCTTAGGCAGCAATGTCCCTCTGTCGGATCGCTCGCAGTTCTATGCTGATATCACCGGTGAAAGCGGATTGGGGAGCAGCTCGGATGACTACAGCTTCGGCTGGAACATCGGCTTTGAGGTCCAGTTCTAAAGCGAAATGGTGTTCAGGCGTCAGCTTGATGTCTTCTCTCAAAACCTTGACGTGTCAGCGCAATAAATCCGGGCCGCAGATTGCCAGACTGGTTTCACACACAGCGTATCAAGCACGCTCAATCAAAAGGGACCAAGAAAATGAGAAAGACTCTGATTACATCCGTCACCGCATTCGCCATTATTCTGAGTGCTGGAATGTGCATGGCTGGACCGTTGCGTGACCACAGCCAACGGAGCAATGCACATGATGTTCGCTCGGCAGTTTCACAAACCCGCACGCACGGTGACACAAAACCCAAATATCACCAGACCATCAAAAAACCTGCCCGTGGTTACGGTTCGACCTCAGAAAACTCGATTGATGAAGATTGCGTTGATGCATGCACTGATGCCTTGTCATAAGCACACAGAGGTCTTTCCAGCGGATGCTTGAAGTTGCGTTTCATTCACAAGCATCCGCGCAAAAATCGTATAACTTGGTGATGAAGTTACCACCTGAGATCATTTCGCGATCATCTTGGCAGGCATACAGGGACCATCCGGCTCCCACCTTTGTTGGATTTATAGATATTGAGATCACCCAAAGCCGTTCGAACACTGCCTGAAGAGTTGCCTGTCCAAACTCGAAGCCAACGCATCGAAACCGCAGCAAGTGCCAGGCTCACCACGGTTTCGATCGTGACACGATCCACTTAAACCTCGACTTCAACCTTGCCTATAGCGTTGGAACAGCAGGCCAGAATGTAACCCGCCTCGATGTCGTCTTCCGAGATTCCGCCATTGTGGACCATGTGAACATCGCCAGAGGTTTTCTTGACCTTGCAAGTACCGCACACTCCGAAAGTACATCCCGACGGAATGTTCAAACCAACCGAGCGCGCGGCGGCGAGAATTGTGTCGGTCTCGGCTACTTTGGCAGTCACACCCGAGGTCGCGAACAGGATCTCTGCACTGCTGTCATCGTCGAGTACAACGTCATCCAACTCAGGTAGATCTGCCTCAGTTTCCACTGGTGCGCCAAAGCTCTCCTGATGGTATTTGTCCATATCAAAGCCAAGACCAGCCAGAGCGTCCCGCACCGCCTGCATGAAGGGCTCAGGGCCACAACAATAGACCTCGCGCTCAAGGTAATCAGGCGCCATCAGACCCAGCATCAACTGGTTGAACTGACCCTGATATCCCGTCCACGGACGGTAGCGATCCGGCTCTTCAACAACGAATTTCAGATCCAAACCATCAGTACGGCTGGCCATCTGCTCTAACCGCTGCCGAAAGATGATCTCGGACGGTCGTTTGGCGCAATTGATGAAAACGACATCCAAATCACGACCTTCATCCCACATACAGGTGGTCATCGACATCATCGGGGTGATGCCGGAGCCAGCCGAGATAAACAGGTACTTTCCTGCCTGGCTTTGGGCGTTGGTAAACAGCCCCCCAGGCCCAATGGCTTTGAGACGCATACCGGGTTGAAGGTTGTCCAGCATCCAGCGCGTGCCGATACTGTCGGCTTGAGCTTTGGCAGTGATGGTTATCGACCGTGGCCGCGACGGCGATGATGAGATCGTATAGGTGCGATGCACGACCCCTCCGGGTTGACTCGGAGCTGGGATTTCGAGCGTCAAGAACTGACCTGGATGATAGGCGAACTGCGCCCCAGACGGGGCACGGAATGAAAAACTGGCGGTGTTCGGCATCTCGGGCACGACAGAGACGCATTCCAGCATTTCGCCATCCTGCCAGATGGCCGAAGAGAGCGTGTTCAGATCTTTCATCAGCCTTACTCCGCCGCCATCGTGTCCGGCGCCAAGCGAGCCGACAGCGTGTTGCAATACCAATCCACGAACTGCAGCACGCCGGATTCCTGAATGGGTGAATACGGACCAGGTACATAGGCCGGACTGTTGATACCCTGCTGGTTGTCCTCAACCACCTGCCGGTCTTCGTCATTCGTGGCGACCCAGACTTCGGTCAGACGTTTCACGTCGTAGTCAACGCCTTCAACCGCGTCCTTGTTGACCAACCATTTGGTAGTGACCTCAGTCTCTGTCGGGCTGATCGGAGTGACTCGGAAAACAAGCGAGTGATCGGCAAGGAAGTGGTTCCACGTGGTCGGATAGTGGAACTTCAAAAGCGATCCCGCATCGGCAAAGGGCGACCGACCCAACCAGCGGCGCACGGCAGACTTTCCGTCCATCGTATAGCTCTCAGCGCCTTCTTTCAGCGGCATACGCGCCAGACGGTATTGACCGTCGTCATTCAGGTAGAACTGCGAAGGCATGCCCGCAGCCTGACACCGGTCGAAATGGGTCTGCATGTAGGCTGGTGTCTCACCACCTTCGATCCCTGTAACGCCCGGATCGTCGGGAAAAGTCCGGCACAGAGCACGATGGTTTCCGCCGCAGTGATAGCACTCGCGGTTGTTTTCCCAAACCAGCTTCCAGTTGCCGTTCTCGATGATTGAGCTTTCAAAGGCGACCTTTGCATTCCCCAGATCGTGCGGCTCAAGATAGGGGCGCGCGATATTGGCGAACGTATCGAAATCCGGGGCGTCATCCGCCAAACAGATATATACTAACCCGGCGAGCTCACGGCAGTGAACTGTCTTCAATCCATGCTGTTTGGGATCGAAGTCCGGCCCCATGTCACGGGCCCATAGCAATGAGCCGTCAAGTTCGTAGGTCCACTGATGATACGGGCAAACCAGCTTCGGCGCATTGCCTTTTGCTGCCTTGCAGATGATCGAACCGCGATGACGGCACGTGTTGTGAAACGCTCGTATCTGGTTATCGGAGCCGCGCACAATAATCACTCGGTAGGCGCCTACATTGTACGTAACGTAGTCGCCCGATTTCACCAACTCACACGCGGGAATGGCAAACAGCCAGTCGCGATAATGGATGGTTTCAAGGTCGGTCTGAAAAATCTCGGGATCGGTATAAAACGCCTGTTCCAGAGCATAACCCGGGTTTCGACGCGCCAACAGGCCTTGGATATTGTTCATTTCTGGCTCTCCTGCCGCGCCCCGCGGCATTGCTTGGGCAGATGACAAGGAGGAACCGTCCGGAGGCGCGCGAGGATCGCGTCCGAAACCCGTGCCCCCACCGCCACCCGCGGTTTGACATATCTGAGAGGCTGGTTTCCGGACTTGAAAGGGACTTGCGCCCGGTTGCGACACCTTCCCGGGATCCTCGTCCCAGTGGTTGATTGTCGAACCTGACCTTCCTTACCGTTGCGGGGGCAGTGCCGGACTTACACCGGCTTCCCAATTCTCCGCTGCCTGAGAATCAAACAGCGGCACCTCACGAATACCAAGTTATTTCAGTCGCTTTTAACCGCTGAAATACTTGCGACATTCGCGGACGCAAAACAGACATCGGATTCCTCGCACGCAAATCAATACGTTCTATTGTTCTCCTCAATCCAATCTTCAAATGGTTTGGCCCAGTTAGGGCAGCTTCTCGTCGACGCTACGACAAAAGCCTCTAATGAGCCCAACAGCATCTTGGACTTTTTCGCAGCTTGTAGCCGGAAAAACGGTCATTCGAGCGGCGTGCAGATCTACTGGCAATTTCTTTTTATAAGTTGCCGGACTTTTTTGCCGATTAATAGGCAGATACAAAACTGTGCTCGACTGCGGTTTCCCGTCGGAACACTGATGGTAAATTACCGAGGATCAACAACCCAACAAGTTAGCAAGTTTTACTCGGTCAACTTTGGAATTGTGGCGTTTGTCCATTGGTATTTTTCTCACGTGGATCACTTTGGCAATACCCAGTTCCCGCGCCAGACTACTCCAGTTTGATAGCCGACCCGCGTCACCTTCAATGCATAAAGCGGGGCTTTCTTCGAAGTTCATAAGCGCACTGTTCGTCACGCCTGGCCATTGCCGGGCTGCTATTTCGATTGCGAAAGGAAAGGTGCGGCCAGTTGGGGTTCTTACATCGCTCCCCAGTCTACCCAGCAGCCACAAACGCCCCCGTTCATCCAAGTGACCCGCGTCGCCTGTTCGATGCCATATCGTGGTGCCGTCTTTGATTTTGTTTTCCTTGGAGTGCGAGGGATCAAGATAGCCATCATTTACATGATCGCCCGCGACCTGAACTTCATCGTTTCGAATTCGGAGTTTGATTTGCGAAACCGGAATCCCGACAAGAAGCCCCTTGCCTGCGGCCATTTCACGTTGGTCAACTTCGGAGATGTCACGCACATCAAGATGCGCAATCGGTTCAGCTTCGGTTGACCCGTAGACGCAGACCACGTCCAGACCAGTATTGGCGAGCAGCCTCTCAACCAGGTCAGGAAACACCGGGCCGCCGCCGGTGAAAACCGTGTGCAGTTGGCCGGTATCTTTACACTGCGCAAGTTTTTCGCACAAAGACGGTGGGATCAGAAGCCGTGTAACTTGCTGCTTCGATATCCAGCCCGCTAACTGCTCGCGAGATAGTCGATCCAGATTGCTCATTTTCCAATTCGGCAAAACAGTCGTACGCCCGGCCGCAAGGTTTATCAGGGTGAAAACCGGGAACGCAACCAGATCCCGTTCAACTGCATCACTGTCTAGAAGCGGCGCAATGGCATCATGTTGCGCCATCAGAAACGCGTGGCTGCGGGGTATGGCCTTGGCTTGACCTGTGGTGCCGGAAGTGAAGGAAATGAGCGCTGTGTCACTGTCATGAACAGCCGCGACTCCGGGGTCACTGCCGGCATTGCCTGGTAGTAAAAGACGCAGCTTAAACAGTTCCGGCACAACGAACTTCAGCAACGCAAAATAACCTGATGCGCAAAAGGCCTTGGATCGGGTCGTTCTCGCCGCGTGACGCAACCCCGCGAGCCCCATTGCCGGTTCAGGCAAAACCACCGTCGCGCCCAATGACCATAAGGCCGCAAGGCTAGCGTAAAGATCAGCGTTTACCGGCATCGCCAGCAGAACGTGATCGCCATGGCCAACCCCCTTGCGTTTCCACTTACTGACCAATTTCTGTGCTCGCATCTGCACTTCGCTAAAGGTGACCTCGCGACCGTTGCCCTCAACAATGGCCGTCCGGTCCGGGTGTCGATCAACCGCAATGGCAAAATGGTCCAGCAGGTTAGCCATCCAGACGCAGCCCAAACAGGTTGTACCGCCTGAATACCGTTGCCCCTTCGACAACGCTGCGATTGGCGGATTGGTTGTCATCATGGATCAACGCGTGGATGGCGGACTCATAGCCAAGCTTCAGGGCTGACATATGGAATTGACTGGCCAAATGGCGACCTGCGCCACGTTCAAGGCTTGCATAGGTCTTTAAGATTGCCGCTGTCGGGTTTGGGCCTTCTGCATAGTTCGGAATGCCAAACAGAAAGCCCGCCAATGAGCCGTCCGGACGCCGGGCAAAAAAGATAAGCTCGCGCTTCAGCGTCGGAACGACAGGCATGTACATAGAAAGAAAATCACACTCAGAGATAGGCTTATAGAAAGCGTTTCGGGAAAAAGCCTCGACAGATAGATGATACACTTGCCGGAATAATTCTTCGGGGTTGGTTCCGTCCCAGGGCTCGACATTAAATGCGTCGGTTGCAGCAGGAGAAGAGCTGGCCGTTTTTGCCAATGACACACGTGCCGAGAAATACTTGCTGATGGTGATAAATCCCGCCGCCTTAAACACGTCGGGCTCATGTGATTTGTTCGTCGGCTCCATCAAAAAGGGTGCTGAACCGTCACTGTACGATACAAACCGATAGCTGTGCCAAGTATCTCCGGACATCGGACCAATGATCCGATCAACCCCGGCATGCCGGACACGTTCAATTGCCATTTGCAGAGCTTCCAAGCCGGCCTCTGGGGTCTCACACGAGAAGTCGCCGATTGTTGCAGCTGGAACACCAGCCCAATCGGGGCCCTGCAGATAAACAGACAGTTTGGCGCCGTCAGTCTGAATGCTCTCTTTCGTCATGATACAACTCCGGTGACAAACCCGTCGCCAATAGACCCTGCTATGAACCAAATGTAGTAGGCAAGCGGGGGCAGAGCCGCCAAAAGCGTGAGCCTCGAAACACGGTTCTTTTGGAGTAATTGCGGAAAAAACAGGGGCACAATCGCCATAATTACGAGTGATACAAGCGAGAGTGCTGTCAGGGGTTCAGCCCAGTTCGATTGGTCAGAATTCAGGGAAACCGCCCAGATACGAATTAGAAACAGGACCGCGGCAACCAGCGGTATCGCAATAGGAATAGTGCGCAGCGCCACAGCAGTGAGCCCCATGGCCAACCCCATCGCACTGACCCCAAAAAAGGATATCGCATCCCATCCCGTTGCATTTCCCGCCGCAAGCCAACCGAACCCCAGAAGCCCCAAGGCGGCTACGATGTCCAGATCGGGATACTTACTGTCACAAGGAGAAGCAGTACGCGCCCAGCCGTGTGCGGCAAGAACCATGATAGGCAGTACTGTGTTCTGCAATTTTGCGGCTGCCAGCAGCAGAAAAACCGCAACAACATAGACACGGGTCGTATGTTTGGTGAAACCCAGCTTTGTTCCCACCACGCCGAAACTGACCAGAGCAGCAAAGAACAAAATGGTTAGCACGGCCAGCTCTGCCAGGGAGCTAAAATAATGGGCTTTCAGAAAAATCAACAAGCCGAGCGGCAAGAACAGATTGTCAAAGCCCCGCCAGCTTTGTGCCTCGACCAATGTGCCAAAGGCCGCAACCATAAGGGACAGCATCATGATGTTGGACGGCGGGAGTTTCGACAAAAACAAAAAGCAGATGATGGAAACCAACAGCGTTACGACAAAAAATACCACTGACCCTTCCAGGCTCTTGTCGCCATCTTCAACCACGTAGCGCTTGGTTCCATATGTCGTTCCGGCAAGCGCAGCCGCAGCATCCGCCAGTGTCAAAACGGCGATCGGAAGCACGTAATACAGAGTGTTTTCCCCGGCCAGCAAAAAACAAAGCCCAACGGAAATCGCCAACAGGAAATCACCATAAGAGGTGCGTTCAACGCTGTGCAAAGCTGCACCCAGACCGTTTGAGAACCGGGGCAAACGTAAGATCGCCATTACAATCATCGTTACCCCGATCAGCATGTAGACCGGCCAGCGATCCGGGAAAATCCACGGCAGAACCAGCGTGAACAGCCCGGTTCCGACATGCATTAGTTTACGTTGTACTTCTGCGTTCAAGCCAACCTTTTGCGCCAGCCGTCGGACAACTGCCATCAATCCCAACAGGGCCAGAACAGAAGCCAAGGCCAGCAGGATCTGGACCATGACACTCACGCGAGCACCTCTTCCACGACAAAGTCTGAATAGAAAAAGGCCATGTCCCGTGCTTTTAGACGGTCCTCAATCTCGCGTTGTGTTTCAACTTCGCCTCTAAATGAAGGGGGCAAACGGCGCGGTGCCATCATGTTCCAATAAACAAGACGAGCCTTTGGCGCGGCAGCTGACAGGATTGATCCATAGACCTGCGCAAACACTTCAGGCGACATGTATTCGAAAATGTCAGACAGGTTGAACCCGCTGGCCTTTTCACCGGTTGAAACAAAGGCCTCTAAAGATCCGGGTCTGATATCGAGACGATCGAGGCGAGCGCGGATGGTATCATAATGCTCAGGCCGCCAGGCCATCGGCAGCGCGTCGCCATGCGTACCTTTCAGGATCCAGTGCAAATATGGATTTTGCGACGGATCAGTATCAACGCCTGCGTGGCGAATGCGACGCGCCACATGCTGAGCAGGGCTGCCTTCAACGTGATCGAAGAACGCCTTGTCACGTCCCATGCGCCCCATCACAAAGCGAGAAAAGAATACACTCAGTAACAGCCGCCATCTGAAGGTATTAAAGCGCGTATCGAAGAAAACCTCGCGCGCGTCCTGCGATCGGGGTGCAAAGACTTCATCAATCGTACGTCTGGAATGTACAAACGGCAAAAGCCGTGTGCGGAAAATACGAAAGTACCGCTCGAACTTGCCGACCCCGCCTATCCCGTAACGCTCCACATCTGGGGCAAGACCGGCCCAGAAGGCGCTTGTTTCAGGATCAGTGGCCTTCAAAGCCTTCGTCAGCAGCTCTGCTCGCCTCTTGCTGGGCCGCGATCCTGTCAGTTCCAGAAATTCGGGGTGTGTCAAAGATCGGAAAGCACCGATCCTTAACTTTAGACAGGCAATCTGCGCCGGTGAAAGATCGACAACCACAACTTTCGCTGGGTCCAGCGTTAGCATAGCCAGCGCGTTATCCCCTGCCGAACAAATGGACACCAGCGTGCCCCCCGCGCAATCGCCCAGCGCGTCGGTCAGAACGTCCGCATCCTCCCACAACTGGGCATATCGGATATGGTCGAAATCTGCCTTGCTCTCGATTTCACTATACCCCATCGCACCGTTCCACTTTACCACTTGCCCCGTCGACCGACAGGGTTTCACCATCCTTGATCCATTGCGTGGCCCCTTTCAGGCCAACAACACAAGGGATGCCCAATTCGCGCGCCACAATTGCGGAATGCGACAAAAGCGACCCCCGTTCCACAACAATGGCCGAAGCGTTCGAAAACACCGCGATCCAGCCCGGATCGGTGTGACGCGCCACAAGGATGTCGCCGGGTTGCAGCGCCTCAGTCCGCGGATCACGGATCACACGGGCTTTTGCAGTTACTTGCCCGGCTGAACAACCCGTGCCAGTTTTAACGCGCTCCGGATCGCTGTCGACCTCTTCCATATCCGCCCAGATCGGAGAAATGGCGGGACCTCGGATTTCGATACGTTCCGGCGGGTCCGGACGCTGGGACGCTGCAGCATCTTCGCGTTGGCGTTGCGCAACTATGGTTTTCAGATCAGGCGAAAGACTGAACCCTTCTACGGCTCCCAAGACCTCATACGTCGTCAGATGAAACACGTCGCGGGGCTCGGCAAGCAACCCCCTTGCAGAAAACTCTCGACCGATGCCAAGAAAAACACGCCGGGCATAGCCGAAGATACGGGTACGTTCAAAGCGCAGGTTCTCTCGGTCACGAACGCGGGCCTTGGCCCAGCCTATGATCCATTTGGACAGGTAGCGTTTCAGCGGATTGGCAGGAAACAGGGTTTTCCAGTCCGGCTCAGTGCTGGTGTGTCGCTTACCCTCGGGACGGGCTGCACTGGCTGCGATGGCCATCAACAGGCTGGCGGGATCATCGCACAACGGTATGCTCTCGAGCTTCAACTCCTCAGTGCATCGATCCCCGAATTTGTCCAAGTAAGAGCGAACCTCGGCCTCGATCTGTGGAAAGGGGGCAAGGGTCTCAATCCGGCATTCCGCACTCAACTGATCAGTAATCCCGGCCTCGCGGACCAAGTGAGCCATGTGGGCAATTCGCTGCGCCGGTTCGGCTGAGATGATATCGCCTTGACCGATCATGACATCGTTATGCAGCAACAGCCCGTCTTCACCCAACCACTTGTGCAGCAGGTTGCGTGATGCGCCAAAAGCGATCATGCACAGGAAGTCATTTACAAGCGGTGCGTCCCAGCGATCCAGCAGGGTACTTTCGATATGGCGATACTCAGCAGCCAGTTCGGTCGCGTTCGCAGCTTCTATGTCGAGATCACGATCCAGAATATCATTTAGTCTGCCATAGAAGTTGCGCCGGGTACGCGGCAATCGCACGGCCTGCCAGACCAGGCTGCCCGCAACCGCAGCCAGTTTGGCGTATTCCAAAATCTTGCGCGCGCCTTCGGCAGGAGCAGGACCAATCCCGTCCGTGATTTCACGCGGCATGGGCTCGGACACACCCATCATCGTTTCCATGTAATCGCGGTTCAGCGAGAACCCCGGCAGCAGCGCCAGAGCCCGGTACCAATTGACCAGATTGTAATAAACACGCCCATCAATGCGCCCAAGGAAATTGTCGAAGATGGCCGAGTTCTGCGCGACGGTTCTATCTGAAACACCCAACAGCCGCACGAAGGCGCGATAGACCCGTGAGTAGACATGCACGGCAAAGGAATAGGTCAGTGGACTAACCATGCCCGGATAGCTTTCGACGATATTCGAATTGTCAAAAATGGTAAGCGCATCATCCGGCACCGCCGCTGGCCTCAGCTCGGTCGTAATTGGTCGTGCCTGGAGAATGTGCAGCCCATCCGCATCGAACGCCCATTCGATGTCTTGTGGGATACCAAAAGCCTCTTCCGCTTTGCGCGCCAGCATTGCCACCTGAAGCGCCTGGTCCGGTGTCAACACTTGAGCCGTGGCTTGGGCGCATTCAGGCTGCCTGTCTTGATCAATAGTCCAATCCTCACCATCAACCTCACCTGCCACCAGGGCATCGCCTAGACCTTTGACGGCGGACACGACTACCGTGTTTCGTTGTCCGGTCACCGGATCGGCCGAGAAAGCGACACCGGCGGTCGTCGCATCAATCATGCGCTGTACAATGATGGCGGGGGCTTCTGCCTCGCCCCCGGATTTGACCGAACGATAGGTAGCAATTAAATCCGTAAACCCTGATTGCCAAACCTGTTTCGCCGCCGGCAACACCTTGCTGCCGGTGACGTTCAAGACTGTATCGAACTGCCCCGCATGACTGTGCTCGGCACCATCTTCGGCTCGACCGGAACTGCGCACCGCATAAGGTCCGGGACCCAACGTATTCAATGCCGCGCTGATCGCATCACTCAGTCCGCGAGCTGCAACGGGCCCTGTCTTACCTGCGCGGAAAGCGGCATCGGTTATGACAAAAAACGCAGGTGGATTGAACCCGTGACGGGCGAGGTTTGATAGCGCAGTGGCTTTTCCTCCGACCACCGTCGGATCAGTTGCATCGGATTGATTGACGATAAAGGTCACCTGAAGCCTCCGATCAGAAACGGCAAAAAGCCCGCTGTGGCATAACAATAAAACACCCACAGTCCCGCGATTGTGTCCATCCTGTCCTGTGCCTTAGGCGTTGGTGCCGTCATATAACTGCGTGCAGCAAGACCACAGGGCACCAAAGCCGCGACCCCGACCACGACGGTTATCCATCCAACATCAGTCGCAAACCCTGTGCCCACCAGAAACCCAAAGGACAGCACAACACAGCCCAGCCAAACAATGGCAGCGCGCCGATACCCCCAAAGACCCGAATAGGTGTCTACGCCGTCAATTTCGTTTTCGGGCGACCATAGTTTGCGTCCGATCTCGAGAACGCAGCCATTCACAAAAGACAGCGTTAGAAACAACCAAAGTTTTGATGCAGCCCCTCCGGCCGGAAGCCATTCGATGCTGGTCAGCAGCAAATCGATCAGCGGCATAATCGCCATATGACTAATCAGATACAGAACCGGTCGCGCCTTAAGCCAAGTTGGCGCCCCGAATTCGACCGTCATTGCCGCCAGCCATACCCAAACCACAAGAAGGCACCATAGAACCGGAGGATACCACAACCATGCAGCGGCGGTAGCCAGCGGTAGGGTCAGCAAGCCAAGCACCAAGACCTCAGCCGGGGATACCAGCCCTCGTGGAATAGGGCGCTCGGGACGATAGCGGCGGTCGTCTTCGGCATCCTTGAATTCGTCGCAAACGCGCATCTGGAAAAACAACGCCATTGCAAGCGCGAAGCCGACCGCAAAGGCGGGCCATTCGGGCAATGGGCGATCAGCAATCCGGGCTGAGACGCAAATACTTGCTGCTGAAAACACCAACAAAAGCGGAACGGTCTTCTTCAGTGGAAAGCGTTCGGACTGATAGATCCACAATCGAGCCAGCAGAGTCATCTTTGGCGGGCCAGACTTTCATGGGCCCGCGTGAAATGCCCCGCAGCAATTGCAGCAACAATAGATATTTCTCCGCACAGGCAGATAGCGGCGGCCACTTCGGCCAGCGCCGTGCCGTGGCCAGCGCCCTTTAGTCCCAGAATGTTCAGCGCGGCACTCTGGCTGGGCAAGCCGGTACCGCCACCCACGGAACCAACAAGGATATTCGGGAGCGTCACCGAGCAGAAAAGATCCTCCCCTCGGGGCTCCATCCGCGTCACCCCCATCGCGCTTTCGGCGACGCAGGCCGCGTCCTGCCCGGTCGCGATGTAAAAGGCCGCCAGACCATTGGCATAATGGGCCTGAGCTCCAAGCTGACCCGATAGATGTGACCCGAGATTAGCGACCCGGCCATAGGCCATCATGGCATCCACGGTGGTACCAAGCGTCTTTTCCACCACATCCGCAGGCAGGGTCACCGACGCGCTTACCTTCCGGCCTCGACCCGTCACCAATCCAAGCGCCGAGGCTTTCTTGTCGCCCGAAAAATTCCCCTCAATATACCAGTTTTCAATTGGCACCGGGCAACTACCGTTAATGGCACGGCACAACGCATCCGTTGCGATGGTAACCATGTTCTGACCCGCCGCATCACCCGTGGTGTAGCGGCAAATCAGAAAGACAATATTCGTGTCTATGAAAGGCTCCAGCGAGACAAGTTTGCCGTGCCGGGTTGTGGCTTCAGCCGCCGCCTTGAGATCATCGATATTACTGACCACCCAATCCACGAACTGACCGGCCTGCAAAAGGCTTTCGAACACAAAGGCAGGTGTGCGCAATACACCTTCATACAAGACAGCCGTGCTGACCCCACCAGACCGCCCCGCAGCAAATGCCCCTCGCGCATACGAGGCAACAAGCGCGGCCTCAGTCGTCGCCAAAGGCACATAAAAATCCCCGTTGGCGTTCATACCATTCAAGCGCAATGGTCCAACAATGCCCACCGGCACTTTCACGGTTCCAATGAAGTTCTCAATATTGGCGCTGTAGGTTTCAGAAGCTTCGACTGTTGCAGAATCCGCGATCAATGCTTGATCTGCGTCGCTTGACCTGGGCTTTAGATGATCCCAGAACCGCGCAACCGTCTTACTGTCAGCCTTGCGAGAGGGGCGCAAAGGCGAAAACCCTTCGTCGCTTGGGGCCATCTGCTGTGGCGTGCGTTCAGCGTCATATCGCGCTTTTATACGCCGCAGCATTTCCCGCACATGAAATGGAATAATCAAAAGTCAGCTCCGACAAACGCTGTGTAAAACGACTGCAGACTTAATTCTGCGATGGCTGCAACCTAACAAGAAAGAAAGTAATATCCAGCAAATACATCCAGTTGGCGATTGTGAGCAATCCTGCCTCTTTAGAGTTCATCCGGCCCTAAAGTCATGAAACGGGGGACCAAATGAGAAATTCAAGCGAGACAAGCCGGAAGTTTATGTGACGCCTCGCAAGGCACTGTGGGGCGACACATAGTCTTGCCATTCGGCGACCGGTAAACCCTTGAATTTGTATCATTCGATTATTCATGGTCGCACTGGTGTTGCCGTTGCGACGCAAAGATCTGCCGTCACATCAGAGTGATCCAATATTCCTCGCCAAACGGGCCTTCCGCAGTCAGTCAACGTTATCAAGAGCGGTCAGACCGATTTCAAAAATGGTGCTGGTGAAGGTTGCACCCAATTTCAGGCAGAGGCGATGTATCTGGATAAGATCAAGATCTCTACTCTGCGGGCGCTTTCGCATTCGACCTCGAATGTAGAGTTCAAATGCCGATGGCAGGAACATTTCAAAATTTTGCACGCGCTTTGAGCCTCATCGAGGTGATCCATGATCCAGGAGGCAAGGTCGTATGTAGTATGAGAAGGCGGACAGGACGAGAGTGTCGTCAGTGCGCAACTAAACTGATTGCAACTCCAAATCATAAGGGTGAGCCTCAGAAACCCAGATACAAGACATTTCGGATGTCTCGTAAATCAAATTAGACTTGTCAGTTTGTAAGAAGCAAACGACGCCGCACTATAGGGGTTCAATGCCCCACAAAGTCGCGCTTGCGCTGCTAAAGAAAATGGTCACCATTTAGCTTAGTCTGTCCGGTTTGGGCCATGGCAATACTCAACTCTTGGCTAAGAACATCCCACATTTGTTCTAAACCTGCCTCTCCGGCAGCTGCGATAGCAAACTGCAGTATCCTTCCAACAAAGACGAAGTCGGCCCCAAGTGTCAGGGCCTTAAGAACGTCTTCTCCTGACCATATCCCGCTGTCGTAGAAGAGGGGAAAATCCGACCCAAGGTCTGATCGAATTTTTGAGAGCATCTCGATCGGCGCGGGGCTCGCCTCCAGCTGCCGTGCGCCATGGCTTGAGACTTGAATAGCATCAACGCCTGCAGACCGCAGTGCGCGGGCGTCCTCGATGTCCAGCACCCCTTTCACCACCAGTTTTCCAGGCCAGAGATCCCGCAGCCGGGCTAGCGTGTCCCATGTGGCCCGGGCTCGGCTCTCGGTGCGGTCGAAGTCATAACCCCCCATCTTGAAATTCGCCATTTCTGGCCTGCCTGCGAAAAGCGTCTTAAGCGACCAGCCGGGGTGCATGGCAAAGTCGAATAACTGTCTGGGGCCGATACGGAAGGGCATCGTGAAGCCGTGGCTCAGCTCACGCGGCCGGCGGCCGACTTCGGGGACATCCACTGTCAGCACAAGGGTTTGGTAACCGGCGGCCTTGGCGCGTTCGGCCAGCTTGAAAGTACCACTACCGTCGCCACTGAAGTAAAGCTGGAACCAAGCATATCCTTGCGCTGCCTCCAGGATGGTTTCGAGCGGGGTGGAGGCAACGGTTGAGACGCCGTGGGGTACACGGTAGCGCGCCGCCAGCCGTGCCAGCATCAAGTCGGCACCTGGAGCGGCCAGATTGCACATACCCATGGGGGCGATGCCAAAGGGGCGGTCTGCGTCGGCGCCGAAAACCTGTGATGCCAGGGACCGTCGGCTGACGTCGCGAAGGATGCGGGGCCGCAGGGTGACCGCGTCCAGCGCGGCACGATTGCGCGCTGCCCCGGTTTCACGCCCCGCGGCACCATCAATGTAGTCAAACACCATCCAAGGGAGCCGCCGCCGGGCAAGGCGGCGGGCATCCTCGGCGGAATGGATGGCGTTTTCGCCCATCAGTTGGCAACAGCCTTCATGAACCGATCGCGGATTACCACCGGGTCCATAGTGATCACAGGCATCTTGGCGTTGCCGCTGTCGCACTTGACCACCAGCACTGTGGCCTCGCCGCTGGACAGGGCTTCTTCCAACGCTGGTCCGGTGTCCTTATCCTGCACCTCCACCACTTTGGCGCAACCGGCTGCGCGGGCCATCGCGGCCAGATCGGTGCGCTGACTGGTGTAGGTTGGTTGATCACCGGTCGAGCCATAGGAGCCATTGTCGATGATCATCAGGATGTAGTTGCCGGGTGCGTTGTTGCCGATAGTGGGCAGGGTCCCGAGGTTGGTCAGGATAGAGCCGTCACCGTCAATCACGATCACTGGTTTAGGCTGCGCGAGCGCCAACCCAAGCCCGATGGAGGAGGCCAGCCCCATGGTTCCCAACATGTAGAAATTGCTTGGCTGGTCATCGATCGCATGCAGTTCCTGCGACGGGATGCCAATGTTACACACAACCAATTCGTTACGAAGAATTGGTGCGATCTCTTTCAGGATTTCGGAGCGGATCATTGGTCGCCATAGCCTCCCCAGAAATTGGCGTCAGTCAGGATGGCAACAGGTTTGTTGCACATGAAGGTGTATTTCAGAATGTTGTCCAACTCCTCGACGTCCTTCTGCCAATGAAAGTGGTAGGTCGGGATATTGAGTTGCGCCAAAAGCGCCTTGGTGTGAACCGCCATTTCGACCTGACAAGCCACTGGCTCGCGCAATTCGCCGCGGTAGGAGATCAGCATCGGCAGCGGCATCCGGTAGTACTGGATCAATGTGGCCAGTGTGTTGATCGTCACGCCGATGGCGGTGTTCTGCATGATGATCGCGGGCCGCTTGCCGCCCATCCAAGCCCCGGCGCACAATCCCATACCCTCATCTTCTTTGTTGGACGGGATGTGAAAGATATCGTCGCGCTGATCAATCTCTTCGATCACTCCCGCCAGCTGTTTGCAGGGCACCGTTGTGACGAAAGAGACGTCATTGGCCGCCAGATCGTCAGCGATCCTTTTGTCTATGTTCATAGTTGATTGCCTTTGTTGCGGATGTTTTTTGGTCAAAGTCATGTGGTGCGGCAAACATGTACAGCACAAGGTGCATGCCGGACCACTCGTGCGGCAGTCGAGCCCAGGAAAAAGTCGCTGAGACCTGGTTTGTGAGAACCGACGACGATGCAATCCACACCGTTTTTTGCGGCGTATTCAACGATGCCACGGTATGAACGCCCCTTGACGATCACTGTCGTGACATCGCTGTAGTCTGCAGTTTTTTTGGCAAGCTGCTGGCGGGCCATGTCCAAACCATCGCGCACAGCATCTTCGTCCAAAAAGGTGCTGACGGAACCGTGCGGCGCCTCATAGACATGCAAAGCGGTGATCCGCCCGCTCGGATTGCTCAGAGTGGCAGCGGCTTTCAGCGTGGTTCCGGAAACCCCGTGATCCAGAGCCATGGGAACCAGGATATTGTTATACATGGTTGCTCTCCATTTAATTGGCGCGCGGCTTCAGGCCCAAGGGTCAAGAATGATCTTCGGGGCCGCGACCACGCCTTGCCGCAAATCGCGGAAGGCCGCAGCCCCGTCTGACAGCGGCCGGTGTTCGGGCCAGTCCAGTGGACCCAAACGACCATCAAAGATGGCATGCGCGGTGTCGCGAAAATCCTGTGCGGTGTATGTGTAGGTGCCGATGAAAGTGATTTCCTGTAGCGTCATGCGGCGCACATCCAGACCACCTGAGTCTTCTCCCAAACCAACATGAACGATCACCCCGCCAGGCGCGACAGCAGTAGAGGCAGCCGCTCGCGTTGCTCTGTAGCCTACTGCGTCCACGACCAATGGAACCATGCCCTGAAATTCAGCGGCTGTCTGCTGCTTGCAGCGGTCTGCCAGAAAAGCCCTTCGTGCCGCATTGGGCTCTTGGATAGTCACATCCTCCATCCCCATCGCCCGCAACGCCAGCGCTGCGGCCAACCCGATCGCGCCCCCGCCAATCACCAGTGCGCGACGCTCCATCGCGGGATGCAGCGCCTCTAGTGCCAGCCGGGTTGCGTGCCAACTCACAGCCAGCGGTTCCGCCAGAGCGGCTTTTTCCAGCGGCACTTCATCGGGAACGGTAACAAGATTGCGCTCTGGCATCGCGACAAACTGGGCAAAAGCCCCTTCGCGCGGAGGCATTGAGATGATTTGGCGGGCGGCGCAGAGGTTTTCGCGCCCTGAAGTGCAGGCGGCGCAGACGCCACAGGTCACCAGCGGGTTGATCGTGACACGCCGGCCCGCCAGCGGTCCTTCTTCGATCACGCCAGCGGCTTCGTGGCCCAGAATCAAAGGAGCGGGCCTGCGGTTATCATGTCCCAAATAGGCATGCATGTCAGACCCACAGATGCCAGAGGCGGCAATGCGGACAAGATGCTCCCCGGTTTGGGGCGCGGCGATTGGCACATCTCGCACACAGAGCGTCTCTACATCTTCGTAAACCAAGGCCTTCATTTCGCTGTAAACCCCCCGTCAACCATCAGGACTTGGCCGGTCACATAGGCTGAAGCCTCGGAACACAGGAACAAGAGCGGCCCATCGATGTCTTCCAACCGACCATTACGGCCGATGCAGGTTTGTGCGGCGTTACGGGCAGCGCGTTGCTCATCGCTAAACACGGTTTCGGTCAGTTCGGTCGGAAAGAACCCTGGCCCGATCGCATTGGCGGTGATGCCAAAGCGTGACCAGGCCTCTGCCATTGCCCGAGTCAATTGGCCTATGCCACCTTTGCTGGCACCGTAGGCAATACCGCCGGGAAAGGCACGGGTGGTTTGGAGAGAGGCGAAGTTGACAATCCGACCCCAGCCGCGTTCCCGCATTGCAGGCGTCAATGCTTGACTAAGAAAGAACGGGGCCGAGAGATTCAAATCCAGAGTTTTGTTCCATTCAGCGATCGTTACATCATCAGCAGCCTGCCGTGTGTTGATGCCTGCTGCGTGGACCAAAATATCCGGCGGGCCAAAGGGCGTTGAAATCTGATCTCTCAGCGCCTCGAGCCTGCTGTTATCCGCAACATCAGCCGCCACATGCGCAGCGGATGATCCAATCTCGGCGCTTAGGCTGGCCAATGCCTCCTCTCTGCGCGCAATCGCTACCACTTTTGCCCCGGCGGCTGCGAGGGCAACCGCCGCTCGTCGGCCCAACCCAGAGCTGGCACCAGTGATACAGGCGGTGCGGCCTGTCAGGTCGAACAGGGCGCTCGGGTTAGCCATTTGCGGTCAGATCAAAGGTTTCGTCCGGGAAGTATTTGGCCAGCCGCACATCAGCAGCGCGGGCGTGACCTTCCATCCCTTCCAGCCGGGCGATCCGCGCAGTGGCCTCAGCCACTGGTTTCGAACCGTCTCGGGACGCGCGCTGCCAGGTGACTATCTTCATGTATTTGTGGACCGAAAGCCCGCCGGTGTAGCTGGCTGCGCGCGAGGTGGGAAGCACGTGATTTGTGCCTGCTGCCTTGTCTCCATAAGACACCGTGGTCTCCTCGCCCAGAAACAGCGAGCCATAGCAAGTGAGTCGATCCAGCCACCATTCCAGATCCTCGGCTTGCACGGTCAGATGCTCGGGCGCGTATTCATCGGAACAGGCCGCCATATCTTCTCGGTCCGCACAAAGGATCACCTCGGCATAGTCGCGCCATGCTGCGGCGGCATTCTCGCGGTTCACTTCTGGCAAGTCGTCAATGTATCCCGGAACCAGCCGCATAACTTCTTCCGCCAGGGCGCGATCATCAGTTACCAGCCAGACCGGAGAGTTGTAGCCATGCTCGGCCTGGCTCACCAGATCGGTAGCGACGATGTGAGCATCTGCGGTGCCGTCAGCCAGGATCAGGCTGTCGGTGGGGCCTGCGATCATATCGATGCCGACGCGGCCAAACAGGATGCGCTTCGCCTCGGCGACAAACTGGTTACCAGGACCCACCAGGATGTTTGCCTTGGGCAGGCCAAAGAGGCCAAAGGTCATCGCCGCAACCCCCTGCACACCGCCCATTGCCATGATCTTGTCGGCACCGCAGATGTGCGCGGCATAGATGATGGCAGGAGCCACACCCACGCCGGGACGCGGCGGTGAACAAGCGGTGATATGTTTGCAGCCTGCCACTTTGGCGGTGGTCACAGTCATGATGGCGCTTGCAATATGGCTGTAGCGCCCGCCCGGCACATAGCATCCGGCCGCATCCACCGGGATCGCCTTTTGCCCGGTGATGAAACCCGGTGAGATTTCCATCTCCACGTCATGCACCGTGCCTTTCTGCAACTGAGCAAAGCGACGTACATTGTCGTGGGAAAACCTAATATCGGCCTTCAGCTTTTCCGGCACCAATGCGCAGGCTGCCTCGATCTCTTCCGGGGTCAGCAGAACGTTGCCTTCGTATTGGTCGAATTTCGCGGCGTACTCCAAAGCCTTGGCATCGCCTCCGGACTCAATATCGTCGAGGATGCCCTGCACGATCTTATGAGTTTCAGACGCGTCCGACTTAGGGGTCAGGGTAGCCTTTTTAAGATATTCACGGGTCATTTCCAGGGGGTCCTACTTGTAGATATCAGGAAGCAGCGTGGTTGAGATCGGCGGGAAATAGGCGATTAACAGCACCACGATTAGCATGGTCAGAACAAAGGGCACAGCACGGGCAGCAATCTTGAGAATAGACTCGCCAGTTATGCCCGATACGACAAAAAGGTTGAGGCCCAGCGGCGGGGTGATGAACCCCACCCCAAGCGCGGTAATCATCATGATGCAGAACTGGATTTCATTCATGCCGATGTTATCCGCCAAAGGCTTCAGAATAGGCGCCAGGATCACGATGTTTGGCGTGGTTTCCATCACGCAGCCCGCTGCGATCAGGATGCAAATCATCAGCAGGATCAACAGGGCGGGATCATCTGTAAGACCGGTGACTGCGGTCACAAAGCCCTGAGGCACACCCATGATTGCCAGCGCCTCGGCCAACGGGGCGGAAAAGGCGATGATCGGCAGGATCACCCCGTTCACTTTGGCGGAGCTAACCAGCATGGCCGGAAAGTCCGCCAGTTTCAGAGTGCCAAGGATGAAACCCATCACGATTGTAACGACAACTGCAGTGGCACCAGCCTCGGTTGGTGTCAGGCGTCCGGAAAAGATCCCATAGAAGATGATCCCCGGAACGATGAAGGCGTACCAGCCGGATTTCAGCGCTTGGCCTAGGTTTCCCAACCATTCGCTCAGCCCCATGTTTCCACCGGTTTCGTAGGTATAGAGCCGGTTCATAATGATATTGGTGATCAGGATCGACACCAGGATCGCCAGACCCGGGATCAGTGCAGCCAGAAACAAGGTGGACGCTGAAATACCCAGAACCAATCCAATGATTATGTAGGCAATGGAGGGCGGGATAAGGATGCCGGTACATGCGCCCGCCGCCACCAAGGCACAAGCGTAAGGACGCGGATAGCCGCTTTCGACCAGGCGGTTAATGGTCATTCGTCCCACGGCTGCGGCACCGGCGGCGTCAGATCCCGAGATCGCCGCAAACATACCGCAAACCAGAACCGTGGCTGATCCGAAACCACCTCGGGTCCAGCAGGTCAACGCCTCGGCCACATCCAGAAATTTCTTACTGAGGCCGGTTCGGACCAGAACGTCTCCGGTCAGAATGAAAAGCGGCACCGCGGTCAGCGCAAAGGCATCAATGCCAGTGAACAGGCTTTCGCCGATAGCGCTCAGCGGCAAGTCTCCGGACATGACCAACATGGTGATGGCCGCGGCTCCAATCGCGGCCCAGACCGGCACCGCGAGCGCGATCAGAGCAACGAACATGATCACCGGAACGTAGAAATCCCAGCCGAGCTCGACCGTTTGATTAAGTGAATTCCACAGCATCGCTCAGGCCCCTCAATCAAACAGCTTGTCGCCTTCGAAGACGGGTGTGCCGTCACGAAGGCTGAGCAAATCGCGCCGGAAAGACTGGAGCAATCGCCAGATCATCAAGGTGAATCCCAACGGCACAGCCGCGAGGAACCAGACCATCGAAATCCGCAGGCCATGGCTGACGGATCCGAACTTGGCTGAGACATGCACCGTTTCGAAGGACCAATAAAGCGCCACCAGCGCGACTACGAACATCACCAGATCACCGAAGATGTAGATCAGCGCCTTGGTCCGCGGGCCAAGGTAATGCAAGATCACGTCGATACGGATATGAGCGCGCTCTTTGACTGCCGCCGCAGCGCCGATCCAAGCCAGATAAATGAAGGAATAGCGGACGATTTCCTCGCCCCAGATCGAGGAATAGGCAAACAGCTCGCGCCGTATCACTTCAATCGCCATCGTGACGACCAGCATTGTGTAGAACACCAGAAGCAGCCAACGTTCTGCGTTCTGGTCGATGGTTCGCAGGATGTTCATTACCATTCCCGGTGTTCAGGCACACCCTTGCGTCCAGCCTGGCGAGCTGCAGCGAAGGCGGCTGTTGAAGAATAGGGCGGGCGCTTGTGCGCCCGGACCCGGTAATGCTCAGGCGTCGTGCACGTAGTATTTTCCTTGCGTGCCTGCGGCCTCCTCGAGCTTGGCGAAGTTGTCCATTGAGCCTGCAAGTTCAGTCTTGAAGGAATCCCATTCGCTAAGCTGATAACCACCAGCCTCTTTCCACTCGCCCAGTTGGTCATCGCTAAGGGCATGGAATTCGACACCGGCCTTGGCCAATTCCGCCATTGCATAGGCACGGGCCGAAGGCACTTTGGCCAGGTTCTGATGCGCCGTCAGCTCGGACCCCCACATCACACCTTCCTGAACATCGGCAGGCAGCGAATTGAACCACTCGAGGTTACAGGAATAGACTTGGCTGTCCGGCACTGCCTGAGTGAATGTCACGTGGCTCAGGATGTCTTTGAAGCCAAAGACATAGAGTGCCCCGACAGATGGATCGAGCGCATCCGCGACGCCCTGTTTGATCGCCGAAGGCGTCTCACCCCAGGCCACAGGTGTCGGGTTGGCGCCAACCATGCGGTAATATTGCTGCAGCATTTTCGATCCCGGCACTCGGAACTTCACTCCGGCCATGTCACCGGGCGACATTACGGCATTGCCACCTTTGCGCACTGCGACAACGCGGGGATCGATGTTCACATAGAACAGAGCTTTGAACCCGTTGGCTTCAACGTTGGGGTGTACCTCGGACTTCCAGAAGTCTGAATTCACCAGGTTGGTGAACCGCTGGTTCGAGCCGCAGAGATAAGGCATGTTGATCAGGTCAACGGTGGAAGCAAAAGGCGCGAAATTCGACAGCGAATGCTGCGCTGCCTGAATAGTGCCGCCCTGAACCTTTTGCACCAATGCACCACCGGCGCCCAACTGGCCCCCCGGTGCCAGTTTGACATAGATTTTGCCGTTGGTGGCGTTCTGGATGTTTTCCTTCAGATCCAACTGCATAATCGGATAGCTGCGCGACGCCCCCAGTACATAGGCAGTGGCAACGGTCATGACATGATCTGCTGCACTCTCGCGCTCTTTCTCTTCCTTGGCGGTTTGAGCAGCGGCTTCTGAGGACCACAGCACACCGCCAGCACCGGCCACCACAGCCGCAGTGAATGAACCGGTTGAGGCCAGTTTCAGAAAATTCCGGCGCTCAGCAGATTTGAGGCCATCCTTGGCATTCGTCATTGTCTTCCTCCCTATTGATCCGTCAGCTGCCGTTTTTGTTCTTTTGGTCAGCTTCGCGTTTGAGAATGGCCGCTACGAACAGGATCGAGGCGGCAAACAGAACCAGCATTTCTCCGACGTCTCCTAAGAAGGCACCGCCGCCAAAGGCGCCCAACGCGACATTGGCAAAAAACACCGCAAAGACGGCAGCAGCAGCCCAAAGGAACATCATAGAACTCCGGAATCGTATCTCGAATCTATTTGTAAGCGCTTACATTGATAATGCAAGCGCTTACATTCGTGGATGGCAGACGCGGGTTTTTATGTTATGACAAGGTTCAAAGTCACAGCGGGCAACACATGGGAAAAAACCGTTCAGTTCCGACACTTAACGATGTCGCCAAGGCGGCGGGCGTATCAACCGCCACGGTTTCTCGATGCCTGAATTCACCGGATCAGGTCATTGAAGCTACCCGACAGCGTGTCATGCAGGCCGTCGAATCGCTGGGCTACACGCCAAACTTCGCGGCCCGGGTTATGGCGGCGAAGCGCAGCTACACTATCGGCGCCATTATTCCCACTATGGACAACGCTATCTTTGCCCGCGGGTTGCAGGAGTTTCAGGACCAACTTCGCGAGAACGGCTACACACTTCTGGTGTCCAGTTCAGCGTATGATCCCGAAGTGGAATGGGAACAGATCCGCGCACTGGTTGCGCGCGGCGCAGACGGTCTGCTGCTGATCGGGTACGCACGCGACGCGGAAATCTACACCTATCTGGAGCGCCACCAGGTTCCGTCTCTGGTCGCCTGGTCCTACGATCCAGAAGCGCATCGTCCCTCTGTTGGTTTCGACAACACGGATGCCATGGGAAAGCTGGCGCAAGCTGTCATTTCAGCGGGCCACCAGCGGATCGCGATGATTTCGGGCCAGACTTTGGGCAACGACCGGGCGCAAAGTCGTGTGGATGGCGTCAGACAGACCATGGCAGAAAGCGGTCTGGACGCAAATTCCCTGACACTGATTGAAACAGACTATGAGATTGAAAAGGGTGCCGAGGCTTTTCAGCAGCTCATGTCGCTTACTCCGAGGCCGACGGTTGTTATGTGCGGGAACGACGTATTGGCAGCGGGAGCCCTGCGTGAGGCGGGAAGGCTGGGGATAAAAGTACCTGAGCAAGTCTCTGTAACGGGCTTTGACGATATTGAGCTTGCTGAGATCGTCAGTCCGGCATTGACCACTGTTCATGTTCCCCACCGGGAAATGGGGCGTAAAGCTGCGCGCGAGTTGACTGCCATGGTCGAAGGTAATTCGGATGGCCGGTCAATCTGTATAAATACAAGGCTTGTGAACCGCTGTTCCTTGGCAAGACCACCACGGCAACCATAGCCAAGGGCAGTCAGGAAAGCTTCAGGCAGCAAGAAAACGTGCTTAAACCAGATGATCCTGAGAACAGCTCTAACCATTGCAAAATGGATACAACGTTCTGATTGGTCAGCAGCTGCAACTCGCGGAAGCTCTTTCATGAGGCACTGCCGTGAGTGAATGCTCCGTCAGGTTGCCAATGGCAGCTTTGATGAACGCTGCAATACGGAGGCTGGATGAAGAGAATAAGAAGAAAATACAGTTTCAGTGGAACGTGTCCACAGGATCAGACTATATCCCGAGCTAAGATTAAGCCAAATTTTGGGTTTCACCCTTCAATCCCGAAACCAATTTCAGTATCAGCACTAGACTGTTACGGCCTGCAGTAACTCATCGCGTGTCACGTCTTCCCTGGCGCCGTCGATTAACACTTCTCCTCGTCGCAAAGCGATAAATCTGTCGGCAAGATCATAGGCAAAGTCAAAGTATTGCTCCACTAAGATGATTGCCATTCCGCTCGTGGTTCTGAGGTGCCGGATGACTTCGCCTATCTGTTGGATGATGTTGGGCTGAATACCTTCGGTCGGCTCGTCCAACAGAAGAAGGCGTGGTCGCGTTATCAGTGCTCGCGCGATCGCCAGCTGTTGCTGCTGACCGCCAGAAAGGTCACCTCCGCGACGGTTTTGCATCTGCCTGAGGACAGGGAACATTTCAAAAATTTCACTTGGAATGAAATGCTCGTTGGCGGACAGACAGGCGTACCCCGTTTCAAGGTTTTCGCGAACTGTGAGCAAAGGAAATATTTCACGACCTTGTGGAACATAAGCCACGCCTTTCCACGCCATTTGATGAGCAGGCAGGACACCTAAAGTTTCCCCGTCCAGTTCCAGATTGCCAGCCGAACGCGGATGCGTACCTGATATCGCTTTCATCAGGCTGGTTTTCCCGACACCATTGGTCCCCATGACGCAAGTCACTTCACCTTGCCTGGCTTCCATGGAAATCCCGTTGAGGATTTGCGAATGCCCATAGTGTAAAGTCAGATCGGTCAGTTTCAGCATTGCTTAGCGCCCCAGATAAACGTCAATAACGTCCTGATTGGATGTCACGTGATCAAGACTGCCTTCAGCCAAGACAGACCCTTCGTGCAAAACTGTGACCTTGCAATTCAGACGTCGGACAAAATCCATATCGTGCTCCACGACGACAACGGCACGGGTTCTGGCGGCTTGTAAAAGCAAGTCGGTGGTGTGTTCGCGCTCCTGCGGTGTCATGCCGGCGGCGGGTTCGTCCACCAGCAAGAGTCGTGGCTCCTGGGCCAGCAGCATGCCAATTTCCAGCCATTGCTTTTGACCGTGGCTCAATTCGCCAGCTTTGCGGCTTAGGTCTTGATGCAGACCGATTTCGACGGCCAGATCTTCAACTTTCTGCAAATCGTCAGTGGTGGTTCGATAGAAAAGCACGTGAAGCCAGCCACGTTTGTTCTGAAGCGCCATCAGCAGATTTTCGTGTACGGTCTGGTCTTCGAAAACCGTTGGTTTCTGAAACTTCCGCCCGATCCCAGCCTGCGCAATTTTTGCTTCGGAAAGCCCCAACAAAGATACAGATTTCTCTCCCCAGATGACACGTCCTTCATCGGGCCGGGTCTTACCTGTGATGATGTCCATGAACGTGGTCTTGCCGGCCCCGTTCGGGCCGATCACTGCGCGAAGCTCGACCTCGCCGATCTGGAACGACAAGTTGTTGATAGCTCGGAAACCGTCGAAAGTGACCGAAACGCCGCTAACCTCAAGCAAAGTGCTCATTCCATGGCCTCCGTCTCTCGCAGCGCGCCGTCATCTGGTCCCAGATTTGCCCCATGCCTGTCCGGGTGGCGGCGGTCGGTCCACAAGTCGAACAATCCTCCGATGCCCTGCGGGGCGAACAGCGTAACCAACACGAAAGTTACGCCCAGTAGCACCTGCCACCAGTCGACCCATTTGATCGTGTAAAACCCAAGCGAAATATCCGGGGCCTGCCCGCCCGTGAACCACGTACTCAGAAGGCTGACAAAAGCTGCTCCAATTACAGCGCCGTACAAGCGGCCTCGTCCACCGATGGCGACCCAAACGGCCAGATAGATCGAGGCAATGGGAGCCATCTCTTCGGGGTTGATGATGCCGGCTTGCGGATAGTAAAGCGCGCCGGCAATGGCCGCGATGCAAGCAGTTAGGGTGAAGACGGCCAGCTTGTAGACCTCGACCGAGTAGCCAAGGAAGCGCACTCGTGCCTCGTTATCGCGAATGCCGCGGATGACCGAGCCGAACTTGCCTGACACGATCCATGCAGCCAGCATGTAGCCCAGACCCAGCGCCAGTGCTGAAGCCCAGAGGAACCAGATCGACACCACGTCCTGCGAGGCAGTGACACCTGGAAGATTCTGCAAGCCGGACAGCCCGTTATTGCCGCGCAAGCCGCTGTCGTTCTGGAACAGGTACAGGGCCAGCGCCAGAGTCATGGCCTGCGTCAGGATCGACAGATACACACCGGTGACACGGCTCCGGAAAGCCAACCATCCGAAGATCAGCGCCAGCAGACCCGGGATCAGCACAACCAGAACAAGCTGCAGGGTCAGGCTGTGGGAAAACGCCCAGATCAACGGAAATTCCGACGATCCGACAACGCCAAAGACTTGTGTAGCGATGGCGTCCACCACCTCGGCCGAAGTGGGTGGAATTTCGGCCTGTGCCAGCGAGTCTACCACGATCAGGCGTGTACGCTCGTACATCAGCCACATACCGATCATGTAGCCCCCCAACCCGAAGAAGGCGAAGTGGCCCAACGACAGGATGCCAGTGAAGCCCCAGACCAGATCCATCGCCACTGCGATCAGGCACAGGCACAGGGTTTTGCCCAGCGTTTTGACGAAGCTGGTCGAGATTGCACCGATCCCGAATCCCTCGGACAGGATGGTCACGCTCAGGGTGAAAAGGGACAGGATGGCAAGAAAGACCAGCACCGAGGGATTCTTGGCGACAAAACTGCGTTCCATGGCTCAATCCCCCGCCGCGCGGCCCTTGAGGGCGATGATGCCCCTTGGCCGGAACTGGATGAAAATAATGATGAAGATGATCATGTAAGTCTGCGCCGCGAGGGTGTTCGACGGGTTCATCCACTCGATGCCTTTCTGCAAAAAGCCGATCATTCCGGCACCCGCCAGCGCCCCCCAGATGTTGCCGACACCGCCGACAACCACGGTCATGAAGCTCTGCACGATGTAATCGCTGCCCAGATCCGAGGTGACCTTGGCGAAAAGGCCGATTGCAACCCCGGCAATCCCGGCGATGCCGGAGCCAAGCCCAAATGTAAGCATATTCACCCGCCCCGGATTGATGCCCATCGACCCCGCCATGCGCGGGTTCTGCGTCACGGCGCGCATCTCAAGCCCAAGCCGGGTCCGTTTCATGATGTAGAGGAACAGCCCCAGAAAGATCATCGCCAGCACAAAGATCGCGATGCGGATATAGCTGATCGAGACCACATCGTTCAGCACCCACGCCCCATCCAGCCAGCCCGGAGCGGTCAGCGGGCGAGCCTGCGTGCCAAAGATGTTCTTGGCAAGTTGTTGCAGAGCAATTGAGATACCGAAGGTCGCCAGCAGTGTCTCCAGCGGTCGTGCATAGAGCCAACGGATCACCAGCCGCTCCATCGCGACGCCCATGGCGAAGGTGACCGCAAAAGCCATCGGGATGGCGACGATGATCGACAGCGTATGATCGGGGATGAACTGTTGCACCACGTAACCGGTGTAGGCACCCATCATGATGAATTCGCCATGGGCCATGTTGATCACACCCATAACACCGAAGGTGATGGCCAGACCAATGGCGGCGAGGAAATAGATCGACGCCAGTGAGATCGCGTCCAGCGTCAGGTCGAGTGTTTGGTTCAGGCTGACCTTCAGTTCGATCTGTTCCAGGGTTTTCTCGGCTGCTTCGGTGACCTCAGCAGACGGCTCGCCGTAGGTCTCGAAGAATACATGCGCGTTTACTGCAGCGTCGATGTCTGCGTCCGTGAATAAGGCTGGCACAAGCCCGGCCTCTGCCAGGGCGACATACGCACGCTCACGCATTGCATCTGAACTCAGTTGCGCGACGGGAATGTCACCTACACGACCACCGACAATGTTAGTCGATAGTGCCGCTCTGATATCTGCCGCTGAAACACGCGGTGGGGCGAGGTTTCCCGCAACGAGCAAGTCATATGCTTCGTCAGACGTTAAGGCTTCCGAGCCCGCTTCAAGAACAACTGCGACATTCAGGTCCGTGGGCAGTTCTAGAGCGGCGTGCCGGGAGGTGACGACCAAAGGGTTCAAAGCGGCGCGGACATCTACGCCCAGATCACCGGACATTTCTTCGATCGCGGCCACGCGGGCTGTGGTATCTTCGTCAAATCCAATCGTGAGCAACCGTTCGAGCCGTCGCTTTTGCGCCTTCACTTCTTCGTCGGGTTCACCGCCTATCGAAGCCCGCAGCGGCTCTAAGAGTGCACTTTCAGGATCACGCTGAATGGATTGCAGGGCCGCCAGCCGATTCGCGCGACTGGGATCGGTCAGTTGGAACTGCACCAACGCTGTCCCAATCATCGCGCGGATACCGCTGTTGGGCTTCAACTGCTTAAGCTCGGACTTCTCGAAGGTGCCGACGACCTTGCCTGTATCGAAATCGGTCAATTCATACGACCGCCCCTCACCTTTCTGGCCAGCAAAGAACAGACCGTCAGACTTGCGCATCCACATGTTTTTGGCGGCCCAGGTCTCAAGCATTACTTGCGCCTGAGGCAAACCGCTTGACGCAATAGCATCAATCGCCGGTTTGATCGTCTTACGCGAGCTTTTGGCGATGATCTCTTGATGCTCTTGCAAGATCGGTTGCAGGCCGACCTCTTGAGCGTTGGCAGTCAGGCAGGCGCACAGGATTGCGAGGCCCGCAAGAAAAAGTCGTACCATGTGGTGAAACCCGAATGTCTTTTGTGGCAAGGCGGGCAAACAAACCCGCCTTGCGTGGTCTGTTAGTAGTTCGACAGGGTCTGAACGCAGGTCTTGGTCTCGGTGTTGTACATACCGCAACCCAGCTCTTTCCAATCAGAGACCAGCACAGCCGACTCCGGAAGGAAATCGGTCCACGCGTCACCCGGCACGACATCAGTCTCACTGATGATATCGAACTGACCGTCTTCCTGAATCTCACCGATCAGAACCGGTTTCGCCAGGTGGTGGTTTGGCAGCATCACAGCCGTACCACCAGTCAGGTTCGGGAACTCCTGCCCATACATCGCACCGCGGACGGCATCGACCTCGGTGGAACCGGCCTCGGTCGCCGCGTTCACCCACATATTGAAGCCGATGTAATGCGCCTCCATCGGGTCATTGGTCACGCGCTCGTCGCCCATGGTGGCTTTCCAGGTGTCCACGAATTCCGCGTTGGCTTCGGTATCCGCCGACTGGAAGTAGTTCCAAGCGGCAAGGTGACCGACGAGGTTGGTGGTATCCAAACCGGACAGTTCTTCCTCGCCGACCGAGAAGGCTACGACTGGAATATCGTCCGCCGAAACGCCTGCGGCGGCCAGTTCCTTGTAAAAACCGATATTGGCGTCGCCATTGATGGTCGAAATCACACCGACTTTCTTGCCGTCCGCGCCCAGCGCGACCACGTCAGCCACGATCTTGGACCAGTCGGAGTGGCCGAAAGGCGTGTAATTGACGAAAATATCGTCATCCGCGATGCCGTTCTGCTTCAGATAGCTTTCAAGAATATTGTTGGTGGTTCTGGGGTAGACATAATCCGTGCCGAGCAGAGCAAATTTCTCGACCCCAAGTTCCTCCAGAAAATAGTCTGTCGCAGGGATTGCCTGTTGGTTCGGAGCGGCGCCGGTGTAGAACACGTTCTTCGAGCTTTCCTCACCCTCATACTGAACCGGGTAGAACAGCAGGCCGTTCAGCTCTTCGATGACCGGCAGCACCGATTTCCGGCTAACCGAGGTCCAGTTGCCAAAGATCACGTCCACCTCATGCACGGTCAGCAACTCGCGCGCTTTTTCAGCAAATAGCGGCCAGTCGGATGCGGGGTCGACCACAACCGCCTCAAGCTGCTTACCCAGCAGGCCGCCCTTCGCGTTTTGCTGATCGATCAGCATCAGCATCGTGTCTTTCAGCGTGGTTTCCGAGATCGCCATCGTGCCGGACAGCGAATGCAGCACGCCAACCTTGATCGTGTCTTCGTCCGACAAGGCAGCGGTGGCCATGGCAGCAAAGACAAGTGATCCGGCGAGCGTGGATTTGAGCGATTTCATGTAATCCTCCTGGCGGGGCCGGGAGAGAGGGCTTGCGCAAAGGCACACTCTTCTTCTACCTGATCCCCGCAACTGTTGTTGCGTTCCGTGTGGCGGTTGTGTTCGAGGTCCAATTCGCGCAGCCGTCACACACCCCGGGTCGTTTCCGCGGTGGCACCCATACGGTTTCTGCATCGCAGCAAGCTTGGCAACTTACCATTAACCCAATTTGGGAAATCGGCGAGATCCGCCTATTTTTTCATCCAAGACCGGGGTCGCTGTCTAAAATTTAGACGCGCGATGTCGAAATAAGCAGATTTCGACACTGTAGATTAGTGTTCCGCCCCTTCAACAGAGAAACAGGTGCCACCAAACGAAGTTCTAAAGGTGCCCTATTACCCAAGTTGCAGCCATATTGCCCACGCACAGTGCTGTTCCACCGCGTGCTGCAGGCGCCGTCAGCTTGAGCACCAAGCAATTGGGCGACAGGACGGTGCTGAACAAGTTTCGCCAGTCCGGGTCTTTTAAGTGCCTGTTCCCCAGAACCAATACACCTGATCTTGACGCGGTTCTCCTGAACACGGCCGGCGGCGTAACCGGGGGCGATTCATTTCGATTTTCCGGCAAGGCGGCGAAAGGAACCGCGCTGACTTTGACAACACAAGCCTGCGAGCGCGCCTACAAGGCCAAGCCGCAAGAATGTGGCCAGATTACCAATCATCTGTCTGTTGAGACTGAAGCCCGGCTGAACTGGTTACCGCAAGAGACCATTCTGTTCAATGGCAGTGCGCTGAACCGACGCCTGAAAATCGAGATGGCGCAGGATGCCGAGATGCTGATGGTAGAGCCTCTCATCTTCGGGCGCATCGCTATGGGCGAGACGCTTACCGATATCCGCCTAAACGATCGGATCGAGATACAACGCCAAGGAAAGACGGTGTTCCTTGACGCTATCCGGTTTTCTGGTGATTGGCACAAGCATCTGTCCAAGCCGCATATTGCAAACGGTGCAGGAGCGATGGCGCTGATCGTCTTTGCTTCGGAGTCGGCTGAAGGTCATCTGGATTCCATTCGCAAAATGCTGCCCGAGGACGCAGGGGCAACACTAGTCCAAGACGGCCTTCTGGCTATCCGTATTCTGGCCGACAACAGCCTGGCTCTTCGCCGCACATTGATGCCGATTTTGCGCCTATTGAACAAAGACACATTACCCCGATGCTGGATGCTCTGACATGAATCTGACACCTCGTGAAAAAGACAAACTTCTGGTCGCCATGGCCGCCGAGGTCGCCCGAAAGCGACTGTCACGCGGCGTCAAACTGAACCACCCAGAGGCGATCGCCCTGATCACCGACGCCGTGGTCGAAGGTGCGCGCGATGGACGTTCAGTTGCTGACATGATGCAAACCGGGGCCGAGGTGATCACCCGAGAGCAATGCATGGAAGGTGTGCCCGAAATGATCCACGAGGTTCAGGTCGAAGCCACCTTTCCAGATGGCACCAAGCTGGTGACCGTCCACAATCCCATTCGCTGAAAAGGAAACCAATATGACCCGCATGCTTTTCCCCGCCCTGATCTTCGCTGGCCCGGCAGCCGCCCATAACGGAACGCATATCCACGCGCACGGCACCGATTACGCCGCGATGGGCGTTGGGCTGGCAGTTGTTGCGCTGGCCGCTGTCGCGCTGATCACAAAGCTGAACAGATGATCCCCGGAGAGCTATTCCCGGCTGATGGTGAAATTACCCTGAACCCCGACACTGATGCGATCACTTTGATGGTCGCCAATACCGGCGACCGCCCGGTTCAGGTCGGCTCACACTACCATTTCGCCGAAACCAACCCCGCGCTCGACTTCGACCGCGCTGCTGCGCATGGCCTGCGTCTGGACATTGCTCCAGGCACCGCTGTGCGGTTCGAACCGGGGCAGGCACGCGAAGTTTCGCTGATCCCGATCAGCGGTGCGCGCAGGGTCTACGGCTTCAATCAAAAGGTCATGGGGTCACTCTGATGCCAGCAAAAATCAAGCGCTCAGACTATGCCGCGATGTTCGGCCCTACTACCGGGGATAAGCTGCGGCTGGCCGACACCGATCTTGTGATCGAGGTCGAACGTGATCTGACCAGCTATGGCGAAGAGGTAAAGTTTGGTGGTGGAAAGGTAATTCGCGACGGGATGGGGCAGTCTCAGGCCACGCGCGTCGAAGGCGCTGTGGATACGGTCATCACCAACGCACTGATCGTTGATCACTCGGGCATCTACAAGGCTGACGTTGGCCTGAAAGACGGGCGGATCGCAAAGATCGGCAAGGCGGGAAACCCCGATACACAACCCGGTGTCGACATCATCATCGGACCCGGAACCGAGGCCATTGCTGGCGAGGGTCGTATCCTGACAGCAGGTGGGTTCGACAGTCATATCCATTTCATCTGCCCGCAACAGATCGAAGACGCGCTGCATTCCGGCCTGACCACCATGCTTGGCGGTGGCACCGGGCCTGCACATGGCACTCTGGCGACCACTTGCACCCCCGGTCCGTGGCATATCGGGCGGATGTTGCAGGCGGCGGATGCGTTTCCCATGAATCTGGCCTTTGCGGGTAAAGGCAACGCCTCGCTACCTGCCGCGCTAGAAGAACAGGTTAAGGCCGGGGCCTGTGCGCTGAAGCTGCACGAGGATTGGGGCACAACTCCTGCCGCCATCGACTGCTGCCTATCGGTGGCTGACGCGATGGATGTGCAGGTGATGATCCACACGGACACGCTGAACGAATCCGGCTTTGTCGAAAACACTGTGGCGGCCATGAAAGGCCGTACAATCCACGCCTTCCACACCGAGGGTGCAGGTGGTGGCCACGCCCCGGACATCATCAAGATCTGCGGCGAGAACCACGTGTTGCCGTCCTCGACGAACCCGACGCGGCCTTTCACAGTCAATACGGTAGAAGAGCATCTGGACATGCTGATGGTCTGCCACCACCTCGACAAATCCATCCCCGAAGACGTAGCGTTTGCCGAAAGCCGAATCCGGCGCGAGACCATCGCCGCCGAGGATATCCTGCACGACATGGGTGCGTTCTCGATCATTGCATCCGACAGTCAGGCCATGGGTCGGGTCGGAGAAGTTTTGATCCGCACCTGGCAAACCGCTGACAAAATGAAAAAACAACGCGGTCACCTGCCCGAAGAAACCGGTGAGAACGACAACTTCCGCGTCCGCCGCTACATCGCGAAATACACCATCAACCCAGCCATTGCCCACGGCCTCAGCCATGAAATCGGTAGCATCGAAGAAGGTAAGCGCGCCGACTTAGTCTTGTGGAACCCTGCCTTTTTCGGAGTGAAGCCCGAGATGGTGTTGCTGGGCGGCACGATTGCTTGTGCACAGATGGGCGATCCCAACGCGTCTATCCCCACACCGCAGCCTGTCTATAGCCGCCCCATGTTTGGCGCTTACGGACGGTCGGTGGAAAACTCGGCGATCACATTTGTCTCGCAGGCCGCCTGTGCGGATCGGATCGGTGATACACTGGGATTGGCAAAACAGACCGTCGCCGTCCAGAACACGCGAGAGATCGGCAAGCAGGATCTTCTGCTGAACAACGCGACGCCGCAAGTCGAGGTTGACCCGGAAACCTACGAGGTCCGGGCAGATGGCGAACTGCTAACCTGCCAACCCGCCGAAACGCTGCCAATGGCGCAACGATACTTTTTGTTCTGATCAAAAAATGTGCTGCGTTGCGACACGTGCAAGGCAGGAATGACCAAACACGCTCTTCTAAGTGAGGCCACTATGACAAACATTAAAACCAATGGGAGGACCAACATTTACGAGGGTCCAAATGGCACACTCAACAGCACAAACACACGCACGCTTTTCGTTGCCCGGTTTGATCGCATCCATCGGGTCATCAGTTTACTCGGCCCTGATCAGCGTGGCCGAAGCTCAATCACGCGTCCGGCAAGTCGAATTCCTGCAATCGCTCAGCGACGAAGAGTTGAAAAAGCGCGGCCTGACGCGCGAACGGATCGTGCATCGGGTATTTTCGGACTCAATCTGGCTCTGACCATTCCCGCTGCAGAGGAGGTGACGGTATGACCGCCCTGCTCTGTACTGCACGTCAGTATTCGGATCACACGCATAGCGATCCAGCAGACTGCCTGTCGTTAACCTATGATGACCGCTTTTTGCGGCGCAAGGTTTTGACCTGCGAAAGTGGCGAACAGATTCTCATCGATCTGGCACAAACGACTTCGTTGAACCACGGTGGAGCGTTGGTTCTGGACGACGGTCGCGAAGTGGAAATACGGGCTGCACCCGAAGCGTTGCTGGAGGTTAAAGCCCCGGACCTGACGCGCATCGCATGGCATATCGGCAACCGCCATACGCCTTGTCAGATCGAAAAGGATCGCCTGTTGATCCAGGTCGATCACGTTATCCGAGACATGCTGCTCAAAATTGGCGCCAAGGTGCGAGAGGTGCGCGAACCGTTCACCCCAGAAGGCGGAGCCTATGGCCACGGCAGGACCCATGGCCATACCCACTGACGCCGATATCCTGACGCTGACCCAATGGTTGTCCCCTGCATATCCTGTAGGGGGGTTCGCCTATTCTCACGGGTTGGAGGCTGCAATTGACGAGGGAGCTGTCACAAGTTCACAAGACACCGAAGCATGGATCTCGGCCGTGTTGGAACACGGAGCCGGGTGGAATGATGCTGTGTTCGTAGTCGCGGCATACAATGCGCAGGGTAAAGATGAACTGACCAACGTCGATGTTATCGCTCGGGCTTTTTGCGCGTCATCCGAACGGCTCATGGAAACCGAGTTGCTGGGTCAGGCCTTTGGAACCGTCACGGGAGATGTCTGGGAGCTGGATCTGCGCCAGTTCTCCTATCCTGTCAGCTTAGGCCAAGCAGCCAGGTTGCAGAGCCTTCCCATATTGTTGACGACTAAGATGTTTCTGCAGTCGTTCGCCAGTAATCTTGTTGCCTGCGCAACGCGCCTTGTACCTTTGGGCCAGACTGACGCGCAAAGGCTGATCCGTACCCTAACGCCATTGTGCGAGCGGATTGCCATGAATGCTCAAGAGGCTGATTTGGTTCAGCTGAGCTCAACCGCGTTTCTGTCGGACATCGCCTCAATGAAGCACGAAACACAATATTCGAGGATTTTCCGCACATGACGAGTATGAACGGCCCGCTTCGCGTGGGCATCGGAGGCCCTGTAGGAGCCGGAAAAACCACTTTGACCGCTGCTTTGTCCGAAGCGCTGCGCGATGTCTGCTCAGTGGGTGTTATTACCAATGACATCTATACACAGGAGGATGCCGAGGCGCTCATGCGCATGCAGGTCCTGCCGCAGGATAGGATCATCGGCGTCGAAACCGGTGGCTGCCCGCACACAGCAATTCGCGAAGACGCCTCAATCAATTTGGCGGCTGTCGCCGAAATGCAGAAACGTCATCCTGACCTCGACGTGGTGTTGATTGAAAGCGGTGGCGACAATCTATCGGCCACTTTCAGCCCGGAACTGGCGGATCTGACCATCTATGTGATTGATGTCGCCGCAGGCGAGGAAATCCCCAGGAAAGGCGGGCCGGCGATTACGAAATCAGACATCCTCATTATCAACAAGACCGATCTGGCGCCGCATGTTGGCGCTTCGTTGGAGGTTATGGAGCGCGATGCGAAAAAAATGCGCAAAGGACGACCCTTTTTATTCTCGTCACTTCGTTACAGAAGTGGGGTCGACGCAATTGTGGATCTGCTTGTGAGAGGGGGAGGTTTAAGTATTTCAGAAGAGAATTAGCCCCCGAGACGAAGAGGTCAAAGCCACCGTCGGCCAAGTTTCCTTTCTATGCATGCGCGGCGCGGCGCGAACCGCATATTCCTGACATTCAGGGCGAAGTGACAAGTGGCGGGTATTCGCACAGAGTGAAACAAAATTAACTGCCATTCGAGATCGGATACGGTGTCATTGTTTTCACGCTTCGTATTCCGCCGCTGACGCAGAGCGAAAACAGCCTAGAAAATGATCTGCTCCCAAGCGTTCTCCGTACCACCAGTCAAGGACTGTTGGAGAGATCATGCAGGTTGTCTGGTTCAAACGCGATCTGAGGGTGCAGGACAATTCTGCCTTAGCGCAGGCCTCTCGCGTTGGGCCAGTGTTACCGCTCTACGTTGTTGAAACCGAGCTATGGCAACAGGCTGATGCCTCAGCGCGTCAATGGAATTTTGTAGCGGAAACGCTTGCCGAATTGCGGAAAGATCTTGAGGCACTCGGGCAGCCGCTTGTTGTACGTGTGGGCCAAATTCGATCGGTTTTTTCTGCGCTAAAGGCACAGGGCCTGATCGAGGCGCTTTGGTCGCATGAGGAAACCGGCAATCACTGGACCTATCAGCGCGATCTTCAGATTGCTGCGTGGTGCCGGGATCATGGCATTCCGTGGGTCGAGGTGCAAAATCATGGCGTATTTCGTAAGCTTAAATCGCGCGATGGTTGGGCGGCGCGTTGGGACAGATTTATGGATTTGCCAACCGTGCGCCCCACCCCGCTGGCCCCAATCGAGGTTGAACTTGGCACCATTCCAACAGGGCGCGATTTTGGTTTGCTGGATGATAGGTGCAATGGGCGCCAAACTGGGGGAAGGCGTGCGGGTCTGGAGAGGCTAAACAGCTTTTTGGATCACCGCGGCGAACGGTATCAGCGCGACATGTCGAGCCCCGTCGAGGGGGCCGAAGCGTGTTCGCGGCTATCACCCTATCTTGCCTGGGGCGCGCTTTCGATGCGCGAGGTGGCTCAAACGTCACAACGGCAGAGACGCGCATTGCCACCCAGGGCAAAGGATTGGCACAAATCCTTACGGTCGTTTTCCGGCCGGTTGCATTGGCATTGCCACTTCATCCAAAAGCTTGAGGATGAGCCGCGTATCGAATTTGAGAACTTACACCGGCTCTATGACGGACTCCGGCCCAAAACGCCCGATGCCGATCTCTTGGCCGCCTGGTCGAACGGTGAGACGGGTTATCCATTCTTGGATGCCTGCATGCGGTCGCTGCGAACCACTGGCTGGCTGAATTTTCGGATGCGGGCGATGGTGATGGCCACGGCCAGCTATCACCTTTGGCTGGATTGGCGCGCACCCGGGCTGCATCTGGCGCAATTGTTCACCGACTATGAACCCGGAATCCATTGGAACCAAGTACAGATGCAATCGGGAACAACGGGGATCAATGCCGTTCGCATCTACAACCCGGTTAAACAAGGGTATGATCAGGACCCAACGGGGCGATTTATTCGAACATGGCTACCTGAACTGGCTCCGATTGCGGATCGGTATATCCATGAACCCTGGAAAGCAGAAAATGCCAGGCAGATCATCGGGATCGCATATCCAGAGCGGATATTTGATCACCTGGCAGCGGCCAAAGCCGCGCGTGAAAGGGTTTGGGGCATTCGCCAAGGCGATGACTTTCGCAAAGAGGCCCGGGCCATCGCCCGCAAACATGCCAGTCGAAAAACCCGGCGCAGCACCCAGACCCCCCTCCGCGCGCCTACCGATCCCGAGCAGCTGAACCTGCCCTTCGGAGACCCAACATGAAGATGCGAAAAAAGGCCCATTTACCCCAGAAAATCTGCCCGGTCTGCCAACGCCCGTTTGCGTGGCGCAAGAAATGGGAAAGAGTATGGGACGAAGTCAAATACTGCTCGAAAAAATGCAGGTCTGCCGCGTGACTGATACGTTTTCAGACCTTGAGGTCCTGCAAAAAACCATTGATTTTCAGCACACGCGCGCGGCTGGTCTAAAAAGGCTGGAGCAGTTCGTGGCACGTACCGGGCGGCATTATGCGCGCACGCGCAACTACGACTTCGGCAAACACAGGCGCAACAATGTCTCTGGTTTATCGCCTTGGCTACGGCATCGTTTGGTGACGGAACAAGAGGTGTTGGCGCGGGTGCTGGCTGCGCACAGCCCCGGCATGTCAGAGAAATTTGTCCAAGAAGTGTTTTGGCGTACCTATTTCAAAGGCTGGTTGGAACAAAGGCCAAGCGTCTGGGCGCACTACCAACACGACCTGATGCGCGCCCTTGAAAACCTTGACGGTGATGCCGCCTTGGCGGCCCGATTCAAGGACGCGGTGTGTGGCAATACCGGCTTTGCGTGTTTTGACCATTGGGCGCGCGAATTGGTCGAAACCGGGTATTTGCACAATCACGCACGCATGTGGTTCGCGTCGATCTGGATATTCACACTGCGGCTGCCCTGGCAACTGGGCGCAGACTTCTTTTTGCGGCATCTATTGGATGGCGATCCGGCCTCCAACACACTGAGCTGGCGTTGGGTTGGGGGATTACACACGAAAGGCAAGATCTACCTGGCGCGCGCAGAAAACATCGCCAAATACACCGAAGGTCGGTTTCAGCCCAAAGGTCTGGCCACTCATGCGCAGCCGCTTGTCGAAGAGGCAGAACACCCGAGAATTCCGATTGCATTTCCCCAACAACATACTGGCAGCCCCCATTTGCTGCTTTTGACAGAGGAGGATCTTTCGGGCGCTGGTATTATGCCGGTCTCGCCCGTTGCGGTGGTCGGCGTCTTGGCCACCCACGGTCGATCCCCAAATCCGATCGGGAAAGTTGCAGAAGACTTCGCCCGTGGCGTCATGAGGAGCGCACTGGGTGCACACGCCACTACACTAGAGGCGCGCGACAAATGGTGCGACACGCTGATTGAAGCCGCGCGGCAAGCTGGCGTCACTACCATCGCAACGGCTCACACGCCGATTGGGCCAGTCAGATCACGGCTGGATCGGGCAGAACCCCAACTCAAGGACGCGGGCATCACTCTCGCTCGTGTCCTGCGCCCCTATGACCGCGAAGCGTGGCCCCACGCAAAGGCAGGGTTCTTTGGCCTTAAGAAAAAGATACCCGAGATCCTGAGCAACTTATCACTCACCCATTAAACAAATCAGAGCTTACCTCTTGTCCTCAACCACCATCCTTCTCCCCAACCAGCTTTTCGCCGATCATCCAGGGGTCGCCGACCAACCGGACCGCGTTGTGCTTTTTGAGGATCCGCTCTTTTTTGGCGACGCCGTCTATCCGGCCAAGATGCACAAACAAAAGCTCTGGCTGCACCGGGCCTCAATGAGACGGTATCGTGATGATCTAGTAACCACGGGGATCAATGCTGAGATCTTTGCCTACGAGCGGCGGGCTGATGCCTGCCTGCGCTTGTTCCAGGGGCTTCGAGATGATGGTACCTGCAGTGTCACGATGACGGACCCGATTGATTTTATTTCCGAAAAACGCCTGCGCGCGGCGGCACAAGAGACCGGGATCGCGCTTAATATCCTCCCAACGCCCGGTTTTCTGAATACGCGAGCGGACAACCTGTCGTGGTTTGCGGGACGAAAACGGTGGTTCATGGCGGAGTTCTACAAAAGCCAACGTCGCCGTTTGAATGTTCTGATGGAAGGGGATCAACCGACAGGTGGGCGGTGGAGCTTTGACGAGGACAACCGCAAAAAGATCCCAAAGGCGCTTTTGAGCAGCCTGCCCTGGATCGATTGGCCCAGCCATGATGCGGTTGACCACATGGCAAAGACAAGCGTTCTGAACGAATTTCCCGATGCCTTAGGATCGTTGGACACGCTATATTACCCGACATCCCACCACGCTGCTTCCGCATGGCTGACGCAGTTTCTGGAGCGGCGCTTTGATCGCTTTGGCGATTACGAAGATGCGATTGTTCAAGGCGAAAACTGGCTCTGGCATGCTATTCTGACGCCCGCCTTGAATATCGGCCTTTTGACACCGCAACAGGTCGTTGATGCGACCTTGGCCCACGCTGAGCGCAAGTCCATTCCCCTGAACGCGGTCGAGGGGTTTATCCGCCAAATCATCGGATGGCGCGAATTCATGCGTGCAACTTACGAGGAACTTGGCGTCAAGATGCGGGGGGCCAATCATTGGGGGCATCATCGTCCCATGCCCCGCGCGTTTTATGATGGGACAACTGGGATTGATCCCCTCGATGATACGATCCGCCGGGTTCTCAAAACCGGATATTGCCACCATATCGAACGCCTCATGGTGCTGGGCGGTTTTATGTTCTTATGTGAGATTGACCCCGATGAGGTTTACCTTTGGTTCATGGAGATGTTCGTGGACAGCTATGATTGGGTGATGGTCCCCAATGTTTATGGGATGAGTCAGCACGCCGATGGCGGCCTCATCACCACGAAGCCGTATTTTTCCGGCTCAAACTACATTCGCAAAATGAGCCATTGGGGCAAGGGCCCATGGGCCGAGATTTGGGACGGCCTCTATTGGCGCTTTATCTTGAAACATTCGGAAAGGCTGGCCGGGAACCCGCGGTGGGCGATGATGTGCCGTACAGCGCAGCGTATGTCGCCCGATATCAAAGCCAAGCATTTAGCGACGGCAGATGCCTTTCTGAAACGGTTCAGTGATACGTGAATTCAGAGGCTGCAATTGACTGAAACCGATATCACTTTACAAATCCGGTTTGTCCGCATTGCGGTCGTCGCAGAACGGAACCTCGCATGTCACATTCCCGCAACCATCGAATGATTGATAGCACCATAACAAACCGTGAACTCCACTGAGCGGATTTATTTGAAGCGATCTCTGGTTGAGTGAGTTATTCACCTGCGGATCCGACGCACCATCACTTATTTCTATCTGGTAGCAAACATTGATCCTGTTGGCAGAGAAAATCCGCAACGAGCCCGGAGCGAAGGGTGCTGTGCTTGAATGGCTCCTTCCACCTGTATACATATAGAAGATTGCAGAAGTACCTATTGGATACTGCAGTTGGGAGAGATCGACATGACAACCCCAAACCCGACCCGGAGAGCTGTCGTTTCAACCGCGGGGGCCGTGCTTCTCATTGGGGCCTCCGGCTTTACCTTGCCAGCACGCGCGCAAACTGTTGCGGCCACTCCGACGATGCGGGGCGGAGCCAACAATTACCGCCCTGGCGCCCCGATCATGGAAAGGATCGGCGGTGGCGGCTTTTGGACCACTGGAACCGTGCGACGCGCGGGCGACGGTGCGCCCCTTGCCGGCCGGCGCATTCAGGTGTGGGCCCATACGACCGAAGGTCACGAGCGGGACGCGCGGTCTCATGGCGCGACGCTCACCGACGCCGACGGCGTGTTCCGCATCGAGATGCCACAGATTGTACCCGCCTTCGGTCAGCCGCATGCGCATCTGGCTTACGATGCAGAATACGATGATGGCGGCTTCGAGACGGTTTTTTTGCGGCCTGTGATGGAGCGGGCATCGGACACGAGCCTGCATGTTGAGTTCGTTCTGCGTCCTGTCTGATGAGTTTGTTGCGCGGCGTGGTCGCATGGGGGGCTCTAGCCTTGGTAATTGCCGTTCCCTTGATCGCCGCAGCGCAAAGCCCGCTTCTGCAATGGCGCGAGCCGCTCTATGTCATTGCCGGATTTTCCGGGATCGTCGGATTGGTGCTTTTGCTTGTTCAGCCTCTTCTAATCATCGGCGTGCTTCCGGGGATCCCGGCGCGGCGCATCCATATCTGGACCGGAACGGCACTGGTTTTCGCGGTGGTTGTCCACGTGGCGGGTCTTTGGGTCACGAGCCCGCCGGACGTGGTGGATGTCTTGCTGTTCCGCTCTCCGACTCCGTTTTCCGTCTGGGGTGCGGTGGCAATGTGGGCTCTCTTCGCAACCGCCATCCTTGCTGCCGTGAGAATGCAACTGGGGCTGCGCATCTGGCGCCTCGGCCATAGCGTGGCGGCGGTCGTGATCATCACGGGCACGGTCGTACACGCATGGCTAATCCAGGGTGCGATGGAGAATGTGACGAAGGGGGCACTCTGCGTGATCGTTTTGGGGGCAGGAGCATGGGCCTTGTGTCGCCGCCGCGTATGGCGAATGATCCGCTAACTGCGGTCATAGAGGCGTTGCACCGCGAACGACTGCTGAAAGTCCACCTTTTGCTAGCCCTATTGTTTAAAACCCCAATCCGATATCCGGTCCTGCAGCGTTTTTTTGGTGTCAAAACCCAATCCAGCCCAAGAGCGACGAACCAACTGTTTGAGGATGCCATGCAGTCCTGAAACTGCATGAAAAGCCACAGACACCCGCGTTCGCCACATTGCATATAAGCAAGAAGAGGCGCCTTCGGCGTCTGATCTGCAAATCAGCCCTGATTTTCCCAAAGGGAAGTCAGGATCAAACAAATCGGTCTGGGTGCTGGATGAAAGAAGTAAGGTGGAAATAGTAAGGTTCTGTCGCTAGTGGCAAAACTATGTGTCGTCTCACAAGGGCACTGTGGAATGTCACTGATAATTGACTCAATCGACGGCCAAAACTTCAATAAGTCGGTCAATGACGTCACTCATTTGCGACCCAAACGTCAAGCATTTGTGACCCAAAACGAATTGCGGCCATTCGACCATAATAAGGAGGGGTTTTGTCTATATGGACGGGTTAAGAACAAAACCTCCATTCGTGTCCTCAGCACCAAGGGCGGCTTGGCGTGACTTTTGACAGCAGTGGAAAACACCCAAGTTTGGTAGTTAAACAAATCTGTTCACATAATTCTCTAGTATTTCCTGGCGTCCAGATTGCGGCTCTGGGTTCATTCCTTCATTTAAAACGCGAGCGGAAATTTCATCCAGGCTACTGCCTAACATGGACTCCGCTTTGGGTGACTTCCAACCGGAGTAGCGTTGCGAAAGCGCGTTTTCCAAACCTCCATCTTCAATCATTGCAGCCGCTGCTTTCAAACCGCGTGCGCATATGTCCATTCCACCGATATGAGCTGCCACCAGATCGACAGCGTCAATCGATTGACGGCGAATTTTGGCGTCGAAATTTGTTCCGCCGGTGGCAAAACCACCAGCTTTCAGGATGTGATAGTAAGCTAGGGCAACTTCCGGTGTATTGTTCGGGAACTGATCTGTATCCCATCCGGATTGGTAGTCATTGCGGTTCATATCAATCGAACCCAGCATCCCTTCAGCAGCCGCAACCGCAATTTCATGCTCAAAGCTATGCCCGGCAAGGATCGCGTGGCCCTGCTCGAGATTCAGTTTCACTTCGTTCTCCAACCCATACTTCCTGAGAAAACCGATGCAAGTCGCTGCGTCATAGTCGTATTGGTGCTTGGAAGGCTCCTGAGGTTTCGGCTCCACAAGAATGGCGCCTTTGAACCCGATCTTGTGTTTGTACTCTACGACCATGTTCAGAAAACGGCCCATGTGATCCAATTCGGTTTTCAAGTCCGTGTTCAGAAGAGTTTCGTAGCCCTCACGACCACCCCACAGAACATAGTTTTTGCCGCCCAGTTTGTGAGTTGCATCCATACAGGATTTCACTGTCGCTGCAGCGAACGCAAAAACGTCGGGATCAGGATTGGTACTGGCGCCAGACATCCAGCGACGATGACTGAACATATTGGCCGTACCCCAAAGCAGTTTGGTGCCAGAAACCTGCATCTTTTCACCGATATAATCGGTGATTTCTTCTAATGTGCGCAGGTTATCGGCAAAATTTCCCTGTTCGGGCCGGATATCAGCGTCGTGCCAGCAAAAGAATGGCTGGCCCAGAATCTCGAACAATTCGAATGCAATATCCGCTTTCAGGCGGGCACGATCCATCTCATCCTGTGGATGCCACGGACGATCAAATGTCGGACCGCCAAACGGATCCCCACCCTCCCACGCGAAGGAATGCCACCATGCCACTGCAAATCGCAGATGGTCTTCCATACGCTTGCCCATAACGATCTCGTCCGGGTCGTAGTGACGAAAGGCCAACGGGTTCTTGCTGTCCACGCCTTCAAACTGGACCTTCTCGATCCCTTCAAAAAATCCACTTGGCATTTCTGCCCCCTACTCTGCTTTTTGTGCTGGCTGCTTGCCGAGAATGATCATCGACAAAAGATCGTCATCAGTTACGTCTGCGATATCGACCGTCCCAACCAGTTTTCCGTTCTTCATGACCGAGGCGCGGTCGCACAGTTCCATGACGGCATGCACGTCGTGATCGATCAGAAATATCCCGATGCCCTGCGCCTTTAGCTGGTGGATCAGATCCGCCACCATCTGCGTTTCATGCGGCCCAAGCGCTGCTGTCGGCTCGTCCATAATCAGAATACGAGCGTTGAAGTAGACGGCCCGAGCGATCGCCACTGATTGTCTTTGCCCACCCGACAAGGCGGAGACCGGGTCATTGAACTTCTGAAAGTTCGGGTTGAGCTGCGCCATGATCTTTCGGCACTCGGCCTCCATGGCTGCGTCGTTGACCAAACCAAAAGGCGTCGTCATCTCGCGCCCCAGGAACAGGTTCGATGTCGCGTCCAGATTGTCGGCCAAGGCGAGCGTCTGATAGATGGTCTCGATATTATTCGCCCGGGCATCACGGGGATTGCCAATCTCGACCGACTTGCCATCGATCAGGATCTCGCCGTGGTCCATCTGATAGGCGCCGGACAGAACCTTGATCAGAGTGGACTTCCCGGCCCCATTATGGCCAAGCAGGCCAACGACTTCACCCGGATAGAGATCGACCGACACATGGTCGACGGCCTTGATCCCGCCGAAGGAAATCGAAATATCGCGCATCTCGACCAATGGCGGCGCGCCCGAACCGCGTCCGGAGTTGGGAGGTTTTTTCTGCGTATCCTGAGCTTGCATCACTTTGCCCCCAGTCGCTTGCGGTAAACGATGTCGATATAGACGGCCAACACGAGGACGCTGCCGACGACGATGTTCTGAAACGGCGCGTCAACGCCAACCATTGCCATGCCCGATTGCAGCGCCTGCATTATCAATGCACCAAGGATCGCGCCGTAGATGGTGCCGATGCCGCCCGACAATGCGGTTCCTCCGATCACTGCAGCGGCGATGACCCGAAGTTCGTCGAGCGTACCAATGTCGTTCGAGTGGTTTGCCAAGCGGGCCGAGGCGACCACCGCGGACACGGCGCACAAGAAACCCATCAAAGCAAAGATTTTCACGGTCAGCAGCCGAGTGTTGATGCCCGAAAGCTCTGCCGCATCCGGGTTGCCGCCAGTGGCAAAGATGTAGCGGCCGAACCGGGTTTTCCGCGCCACGATCGTCAGGGTAACCGCGACTATGATTAGTATGAGGACAGAAATCGGTATGCCGTATCCTACAACCAGCCCCTCTGGCATTGTCTCGCCGCGCGCTTCGAACATACGTTGCAGCCGGCGCGTCGGAATGGCGTAGCTGTTTACAATGTAAACGTACCCAAGGATAGCAATTGCGATTATCCCGGCCAGAGTGGCCTCGGCCCAAACAGGTTTTACCGGGAAACCATGTGACGCTTTTGCGCGGCGACCACTCCACAAAGCCCAGATCGCGATTGCGGTAGCAAACAAGCCGAACAACCAGCTTGTCGTCGTTCCCAATGTTCCGTTGGTCCCGCCAAACATCAGAAATGTGCTGTCCAGAGGACCAATCGTCTGGCCGCTGGTCAAATACCACGCCACGTTTCGCCAAACCAGAAATCCACCAAGGGTGACGATGAAGGCTGGTATCGTCAGATAACCGACCATCCAGCCATGAAATGCACCAATCAGTGTGCCGACAAACAGCCCAACAACAATTGTGATCGCCCAGGTTGCCGGATTGTTCAAACCCATCCCAAGTATTTGCGGCAAAAGCTCGGTTTGCGTCATTGCCATCACGGCCGAGGTTGTTGCCAGCAGCGCTCCCACCGACAAGTCGATGTGTCGTGTGACGATGATGAACACCATTCCGCACGCCATAATAGCAACCGAAACTGTCTGAATGGACAGGTTGAATAGATTGCGCGGCGTCAGAAACCTTCCATCTGTGAAGATGTTGAACCCGATACACAGGATGACAAACGCGCCGATCATTCCCAAAAGTCGCATATCCAGTTCCAACTGCTGGAACAGGCTGGGTTTCGCTTTTTCAGGTATCGGCTGAGACGAAGTTTCGGTCATTTCCGATCTTTCATATTCAGCATTTGCCCCAGGCCCAGACTAAGAGGCCCAGGGCTGAGTGGTTTAGTTACAAGGGGCAGGTCCGTTTTCAACGCCTTGGCAAAGATCTTCCAGCGGGATCCATCCGGCATCAACAACCACGGACAAGTTGTCCTTAGTGATTGGAACAGGCGCTAGGAAAACCGAGTTCATCTCGGTCCCACCCGGTGATGTCCAGCTAACTGCGCCTTCGACATCAGCAGGGCTTGTCCCACCGCTCAATGCGACAGCGATTTCGCCAGCGGCCTTTCCAAGTTCGCGAGCATCCTTCCAAACTGAAACCGTCTGCGTTCCAAGTGCGACACGGTTCAATGCTGCGTGGTCGCCGTCCTGACCGGAAACCGGAATGCCTTCCATGCCCTGTGCGGTCAGCGCAGCAACAACACCGCCTGCAGTACCGTCATTCGACGCAACGACTGCATCCACGTTGTTCTCGTTCGCGGTCAAGATTTGTTCCATGTTCCGCTGCGCGTTCGCGGGCAACCAACCATCCGTGTAGGCCTCACCAACGATTACGATGTCACCGCTGTCGACGGCTGCTCCGATGATCTCTTGCTGACCCCCGCGCAGGAAATCTGCGTTCGGATCAGTAGGAGAGCCTTTGATCATCACGTAGTTGCCTTTAGGCATGGCCTCAAAGACAGCTCGAGCCTGCATTCTGCCGACTTCCACGTTGTCGAAGGTCAGATAAAATGCTCGATCGTCCTCGATCAGACGGTCATAGGCAATCACAGGAATACCTTCGTCTGCCGCGGCCTGAACCGCTGGACCAATGGCCTGTGCGTCCTGCGCTAGGATGATAAGCGCGTCCACGCCCTGGGCGATCAGGCTTTCAATGTCCGAAAGCTGCTTTGCGGAAGACGATTGCGCGTCCGCCGAAATGTACTCAGCACCCCCTGCTTCAAGTGCCGATTTGATGGCCGCTTCGTCTGTTTTCCAACGCTCTTCCTGAAAGTTCGACCAGCTTACGCCGACCACTGGCTCTGCGAATGCGGTCGAAGCCAACAAAGTGGCCACAGCCGAAAAGCTGAGAATTCTCTTCATGATTTCCTCCCATTTGCCGAGCCATCGCATTTCGATTCGCGGCTCTCACAAATTTGAATACCATATTTATTTCAGTCGGTAAAATATTTACTCTACAAGAGGCACTCAATTTCAAATAGATTGGGCCAACAGCAAGATTCGCGAGGACAAGATGCTGAAAAGCAAAGCCTCTCCGGTTTCTTTGGAACAAAGAAATACTACCCGCCTGCGGGTACTGGAGCACATCAGAGCAAAGGGATCCGTTTCGCGGATCGATATTGCATCCGCCTTGCAAACCAGTCCTGCGACTGTCACCGCCGCTACGGCTGATCTCATCTCGGCCGGGCTGGTTAAAGAGACTGAAAGCCAGGCACAGTCAAAATCGGGGAAGAGAGGCAGACCCAGAGTATTGCTGCAATTGGACGGCCAGATGCACCTTGTGGCCGGTCTAAAAGTGGCTCGGCAAGTGATCTCGGTTATCTTGGTCGACTTTGAAGGTACCGAAGTCGCATCCCACAAATATGCTTTGGATCACGCCAGAATGTCGCCGCAAGAATTTGTATCGGCGATCCGCGAAGCTCTTGAAGAAACCTGCAAACAGATCGATCGTTCTGTCGCTCATTTGGCAGGTGTTTCTATCGGGGTAGCTGGACTGGTCGATGCAAACAAGAATTTTGTCCACTGGTCATCCTCGATTACTGAGAGAAATATTGATTTCAGCCACTTGCTTTCAAATGAGCTGCCCTGCCCTGCATTCGTTGACAACGACGCCAATCTTGTCGCCAAGGCCGAACAGCTTTTTGGCTTGGGCAAGGGCCTAAAGAATTTCCTCGTCGTTACGATCGAACACGGTGTTGGCCTGGGTATCGTATTGGACGGCAAACTATACCGTGGAGAACGAGGTTGCGGCGCTGAGTTTGGGCACACCAAAGTGCAACTTGACGGAGCCCTTTGCCAATGCGGTCAACGCGGATGTCTAGAAGCCTATGTGGGCGACTATGCTTTGATCCGCGAGATGACAGTCACCGGTCATACCAACGACATGGAAACCGTTTCCGACATACATGACCGCGCCAACTCAGGTGACGACAGAGCTTCATCTGTGCTTGCCCGCGCAGGTCAGATGTTTGGCCTCGGGATTTCCAACCTGATCAACTTGTATGACCCAGAGTGCATTATCGTCTCGGGGGCACAAATGAGCTTTGAGCATTTGTGTTCCAACGAAGTTATGACCCGCATTCAAAACGGCGTTGTGAATGTCGATGCACCTTTGCCCCAGATCAAAGTTCATCACTGGGGTGACTTGATGTGGGCCAAGGGGGCGGCAGCCTATGGAATTGAACAAATCTCAATTCTCAAGGTCAAGGAGTTGACGGCGAATGCGTCTTGAGTTTGCGATATTTGCGACTTTGGCCACAGTTGCGAATGCGGACACTGTTATTCCCCAGTTTACAAATGTGGATGTACCAAAACATGTCTATGATGGCGGGTGGGAGCATTTTGTCGGCGGCGGTATGGCCGTTTTCGATTGCAATGGGGACTCGCTGCCAGAACTCTTTTTGGCTGGCGGTTCCAACCGGTCTCAACTGTTCATCAATACCTCGAAGGAACAGATAGCATTTCAGGCAAAGACGCCTGAAGATCTTTCACTGGCCGGTGTGACCGGCGCCTACCCTCTCGATGTTGATAGCGACGGCGTAGTGGATTTGGCGATTTTGCGTGTTGGCCCAGACCTGCTTCTTCGGGGCAATACCGACTGCCAATTCAGCCCTTTCACTGAACTCGGGTTTCAGTCCGAGGACCACTGGACCACAGGTTTCTCAGCAACATGGGAAAGCGGGCAAACTTTACCGACCCTGGCGTTTGGCACCTATGTTGATCGGTTTGATCCCGAAGGTCCCTTTGAATCCTGCGGCCCAACCCTTTTGTACCGTCCAGAAGGCGACTCGTATCGTGAGCCGCTGCATCTTGAGCCCGGCTACTGCTCACTTTCTATTTTGTTTTCGGACTGGGCCCGAACTGGCCGCGCTGATCTTCGCGTCAGCAACGACCGTCACTACTATGTTCGCGGCGGTCACGAGCAGTTATGGGCGATGGAGTCTGAGCCTCGGCAATACTTGGAAGACGAAGGTTGGCTTCCATTTTCGATCTGGGGAATGGGGATCGCCTCTCGCGACCTTACAGGAGATGGATTTCCCGAAGTTTATCTGACTTCGATGGGTGACCAGAAACTCCAGATTTTTGACCCAGTGACAAACGGCCCGACCTGGCGCGATGCAACTTACGAAAAGGGGACGACTGCTCATAGACCGCATATCGGTGGAGACGGAAGGCCATCCACCGGGTGGCACGCACAGTTTGGCGACGTCAACAACGACGGCCGGGACGACATATTCGTGGCCAAGGGAAACGTAGAACAGATGCCCGATGCGGCTCTGAACGACCCCAATAACCTACTACTGCAGAAGTCCGACGGTCAGTTTATTGAAGCTGCAGCAGATGCCGGCGTTGCTTCGATGGCTAAATCACGCGGCGCTGCCCTTGTCGACCTAAACAATGACGGTCAGTTGGATCTTGTTGTCGTCAACCGAGGTTCTGAGCTCGAAGTCAGCCAGAACACTTCTCAGGGTGGCAACTGGCTATTGATTGATGTCACTCAGGATCAATCCAATCACGCAGCAATTGGTGGATTTATTGAAGTCAAAACCTCGCTGGGTGTTCAGACCCGCGAGCTCACTATCGGCGGCGGTCACGCTGGTGGTATCGCGGGGTTTCAGCATTTTGGGCTTGGTAGGCAGGACCAGGTGCAGGTTCGTATGATCTGGCCGGATGAAGCGAAAAGCGAGTGGCGGGAATACTCCTCCAACCAAATCATCCGAATTCGACGCTGATTACTTGTCGACCGGCAGCCCGCTAGGAACTTGTTCAGGTACACCTAGTCGCTGTGCCGGATCCTCAAGACTTTTAAGAAAACTGAGAAGAGCGTCGATTTCCTGATCCGTCAGGCTTACTTTCGACAAGCTGTTGCTTTGGGCAATCGCACCCAAGTGCTGATTATCCGACATTGCCCTTTGGTCGTCAGAGCCGGGGAAGTCCGGCAAGGTGGCCATCTCGATCGAGTAGTTTCGCAAGGACGCCAACGGGTCCAGATGATGGCGTACTATATCCTCAAGTTCAGCATAGGCTCCGTTGTGTCCGTATGGCGCAGTCAGGGTCACGTTGCGCAGTGATGGCGTACGAAAAGCAAACGCGTCTTCGGAGTCGCCGGTCACGCGAAGGCGTCCATCGTCCCTGACATGGTTTTCAAATCGCGCCGCCTTTCCCGGGCCGATCTGCGGCAGTGCAATCGAATGAAACTTGTGATCGGTCTGGAACCAGCCCGAATGGCAGTTGCTGCAGCCAGCTTTTCCGTAGAACAGGCCCATGCCAATTTCGGCCTCTTCTGGCAATTCAGCCTCACCTCGCATCGCGCGATCGAAGAGGCTGTTATCCGCGCGCCACTCGAACGCGATAAAGTCCGCGATTACGTTGGCAATTGCCGTGAACGTAACTCCATCATCCGGCGCTAAGTCCTCAAACCTCTGCTCGTACTCTGGAATGGTCGCAACACGTTCTGCAATCAGATCCCACGCACCACCTTGCTGTGTAAGAAAGCCAAGGCGAACCGACTTGCTCACATCATTCTCAGAATAGTGACCCGCCATTTCGTCTGGTGACAAAACCGGGAACATCGCCTGTGCGGCCAGCGCTGAATTGAAACCAGACCGCATATGAGTACCCAACGGGGTTCTGATACCATCAGGTTGCGTTGGGTCTGCCTGTAGTCGCCCATCATGGAAAAACGTCGTGAACTCAGTGGCTCCGAGGTTCCAAAGCCCTGGTGAGTTTCGAGGAATACGTTGTTCCGGGGTATTCCCTGGGTCCAATGTCCGCTCTGGACCCAACCCAATTCCCCCTTCCCCTATACCAAGGGAAACCCCGTCGGACGTGCCAAGCCTGGGATGATGACAGGTCGCGCAGCTGATATTCTTGTTGCCAGACAAGATCGGGTCATAGAACAGCAAACGCCCCAGCTCAGCACTTGCAAAGTCGGGTTCGAGGAACGCCGGCAGAGGACCAAGCGATTGGGCACGCGCACCACCCACCGATGAAATTGTTGAGCCAATAATCAAGAATAGCGAAACTGCTCTCATGTCATTCCTCAGAAACTTCTAGAATAAGTTCCTGCCGATACGGATTCTCCGGAGTATAGATGATTGAGGGAAACGACGAGATATTCGGTGCATTGGGATAACCCGATGGCTCGATACACACACCACGCGAAGCGCGACGCGGTTTCGTCAGCTCATAGCCCGAATAAACCTGTGCTCCGGGCTGGTCAGAGTAGACTCTCAACGCAAGGCCAGAGGGTGAAGTGAGTTCCGCCACCGGAGCATTTGGGTCGCGATCATGATCAAAGCAAAAAAAGTGATCGATCCCTTCGGAAGCACTTCCAATCGTATTGGGCGTTGAAAAATCCAACCCGTTTCCGTTGATCGGAAGCACTCTGCCCGACGGAATACCCTGATCGTCGATTTCCAGATACCAATTTGAAGCGAGTTTTAGCTTATGCTCGTCTACCCCTTCTGCAGCACCCAAAGTGTAGTAGTTGTGCTGTGTAATGCTTATCGGCGTCGGCCGGTCAGGCTGTGCAATTATTGAATAAACCAAGCGTAAGCCCTGTAAGCAGATCCTGACTTCGAACCTGATATTCCCCGGAAAGCCTCCCTCTCCGTCGTGAGAAACGTAGCTCAGCAAAACCTCGTTCTGTGCAATCTGTTCGAGTTCCCAAAACTGTTTAGACAGCCCATCGTCGCCGCCATGCAAGGTGTTTTTGCCCTCGTTGGCGTTCAATTCAAAACTGGTGCCATCCAAGTCAAACGTCGCGCCGCTGATCCGGTTGGCAACGCGCCCAACAATTGCGCCCAGGTAACGCGTATCGGTGAGATACTCATTTGGGTCCTCGAACCCAAGGATGAGCGGGACGTCCTTGTACCACCACCCCTGCGTAATAGCCCCATAGTTCAGGACCGAAACACGCATATCCCCGTCCGTGATAATTGCAGCTTCAATCCCAGAGGCTTTACCCGTTTCTGGTTTCATCTTACTGCCAGCGGCGCAAGCGCCTGATAGAATTGCTTGTATCTCCGGTATTCGTTTTCGTAGGCGTCAATCAGATCGCCGCGTGGTTCAATGCGTTCCTGAATTTCCGGCGGCGTCATGACTTGCGCCGGTTCAGCGCCGTTGGTAGCACATATCGCGAGGCGCGCAGCGCCCATTGCGGCACCGAATTCGCTGCCTTTTGGCAAATCCAGCGGGACTTGTAAAACAGTGGCCAAAGTTTCCAGCCAGAACCGAGATCGCGCACCTCCTCCGACTGCCATAAGGCTATTTGGCTGGGTTCTGGTGCTCTTCAGTGCTTCCAGGCAATCTCTCATTCCGAAAGAAACACCCTCCATTATAGACTGGGTCAACTCAGTGGGCTCTGACGAGATGTCCACGCCCAAAAACGCGCCTCGAATATGGCTATTGTTATGCGGCGTCCGTTCTCCTGACAGATATGGTAGGAAGGTGATCGCTGTAGGTCCGTTCAGTCTTTCAGGCATAGCTGAAGCGAGTCTTTCCACGGGTTCGCCAAGGTTGCGAGCAAGCCAGTTCATGCTGTTCGTTGCTGAAAGCATGACACCCATTTGTATCCACCGATCAGGAACCGCATGACAAAAACAGTGCACGGCTGTTTCCGGATCAGGAGCATAGACTTCGCGCGCAACAAGCAACACGCCAGACGTTCCGAGTGAGACAAAACCGGTGCCGTCGTTGATGCTCCCGATCCCGCAGGCAGCGGCAGCATTGTCGCCAGCGCCACCAGCCACCACAACCGGACTCGAAAGCCCCCACTCCTGCCTCAAACGGGCCTTCAACTCTCCACCCGGTTCACTGCCTTCGACCAAGCGCGGCATCTGTTCGACAAGCATGTGACCTATGGCCAGTGCCTTTTCTGACCACTGCCGAGTGTCAACGTCCAGCCAGGATGTTCCTGCGCTGTCAGACATGTCTGAGACATATTCGCCAGTAAGCCAAAACCGCAAATAATCTTTCGGCAGCAGCACCTTGTCTACCTTTGAAAACACATCCGGCTCATGGCGGCGCAACCACTCGAGTTTCGGCGCTGTAAACCCGGGGAATACGATGTTTCCCGATATTGCGCGCATCTCTGGCGATTGATCCAGTATCCTCGCCTCATCAGCTGACCGTGTATCGTTCCAAAGAATACAGGGCCTTAATATTTCGCCATCAGAATCCAGTAGTGTAGCGCCGTGCATGTGTCCGCTTAGGCCTATACCTCGCAATTTTGAGAATGCTTGCTGATTGCCGACGCGAAGCTTTCCAACAACCTCTTCGCAAGCGTTGGTCCAATCCAAAGGATCCTGCTCAGACCAGCCAGGCTTGGGCGTCGAGGTGGAAATTCTGACTTCAGCATCACCGACGACGTGTCCTGTGTCATCTACCAGAATCCCGCGGAGACCTGACGTTCCCAAATCTAAGCCCAGATACATTGAGGACCACCTGCATAAATATTTTAATCATTAAAATTATTTGAAACAGGAATCTTGTCAAGGCTCCATCAAAGGAGTTCCCTCTAATCATATCTTGATCAGAAAGCGCGAACGTAACGTCCTTCGATACCCCCGTTAGCCAGAAGAAAGACAGAGCAAGAGTTGAGTTTAGTCGTCTGACCGAACATGGCTCAAACCTCTTAGAAAAGCCACTTTGGCGGCGGCAAGGTCTAGGCGAGTATTTCCCCAGTTTGACCGACCGTTAGCGTTCCACCATTAACCACTTCGACATAGACGCCCATATCCATATGGCCCATCAATTTCCGAATAAGGTAGGGTATTTTCAAGTCTCGCTCGGCCGTTTTCGGGTTCACTTCAGTTGCTGCACACCTTTTCGTACGTGAGAGTATCTTCAACTCGACATCGCCAAATCTTAAAACTGATCCAACTGCATCCAGCTCAGCAAACGAAGGTAATCCGTCTATCTCAATATTCGCTCGGAAGCGCGCCGGGTGGACTTCTGCGTTCAGTTGTTCGCCCAACTTTTTCACAGAGGCCAGATTCAAAACGGATATCGCGTTCATCATTTGCGGTGATACGACAGATACATCTGTAAACCTATGAGGAGCAGCAGAGACAAACTTTGGCAGCTCCGGATCTTTTAAATCGATCTCTGAAGAAAGGAACTCTGCCGCCTTCTCCCGATCTTCAGACTCTCGCATATCAAAGCGTCGTGTCTTTCCGTTCGCATTGATCTCAAGTGCCTGGGACTCAATTTCAAAATTGGTCTGAATGCCTGCCAGTGCAGCCTTGTTCAACAAAACGACGAAACGATCTTTCGGCAGTGGCATTGGGTTCTGCATGTCGAAGCCGGAGTTGTAGCGAGCAAATCCGAACAGGCGATCGCCTGGAATGCCCTCTCCTGCTCGCAGCGTCACAGTTCTCATAGGCTCGGGACTCAAGGCTTTTATAGGGTAGCGGTTCAATCGGACGATGGAGAGATTGTTCATACGTTTGCACCCGACCAAAAAGAACTATGCACGGCCCCGAGTTGTCCGCGCTGTTTGACGCTATCTCGAATTCTCAAAGGTATCGACCAAATAATTTTTGAGCGCTTCAGAAGCTGGTTCACTGAACCTGTCGGCCGCATGACGGCTGCGCCCATTTAAGTCGATATGACCATTCAATACCTCGCTGCCGAAAATACATACACATCAGATTCAAAGAACAATTTCTCTAAGAATCAATAACTAAGAGACAAAATTGGCGATCTCTTTCGGACCTTTGAGGTACGAACCTCAAAAATATCTGGACTTGAGGTGCGTACCTCAAATAGCCTTGGATGTATGCCGCGATTCGCACATCCTCGATTGACGGCGCAAAAAAGGGAGGAATGGATGACTTACACAAAACTGGCCTCGGCCAGCGCAATAGTCCTTGCCGCTACTACTCTTTCTACCAAGGCAAATGCTGAAGATCTGACGCTCTGTTGGGCTGCATGGGACCCGGCCAATGCGCTTGTCGAGCTATCGAAGGAATTCGAAGCAGAGTCTGGCCACTCGATGAACTTCGAATTTGTTCCCTGGCCAAATTTTGCGGACCGGATGCTGAATGAACTGAACTCTGGGGGTAAGCTCTGCGACCTGTTGATCGGTGACAGCCAATGGATCGGCGGTGGCGCCGAAAACGGCCACTATGTCCAGCTGAACGACTTCTTCGATGCTGAAGGCATCAGCATGGACGATTTCGCGCCGGCCACGGTCTACGCTTATTCGACTTGGCCCAAGGGCACACCAAATTACTACGCGCTGCCTGCGATGGGCGATGCGAATGGCTGGTTCTATCGCAAGGACTGGTTTGAAAACCCCGAAATTCAAGCTGCATACAAAGAGGCGACTGGTCAGGACCTACGTGAACCGCAGTCTCAGAAAGAGTTGTTGCAGATCGCGCAGTTCTTCCAAGGTCGTGAGATCGACGGCAAGACCGTCTATGGGGCAGCAATCTTTACCGAGCGCGGCTCGGAAGGAATCACCATGGGTGTGACCGGAGCACTGTATCCTTGGGGCTTCAAATACGAAAACACCCCGGGCTCATATGACATGGAAGGCGCCGTAAACTCACCGGAAGCGGTTGAGGCGCTGGAATTCTACAAGGAGTTCTACAAAACAGCGACGCCTCCGGGATATACCAACTCTTACATGGGTGAGAGCTTGGATGCATTTAAGTCCGGTCAGGTCGCTATGGCTATGAACTGGTTTGCGTTTTTCCCAGGTCTCTACGCCGACCCCAATACCGGCGGCGACAAGATCGACTTCTTCGTGAACCCACCACAAAATCAGCCAGGCTCGACACTCGGCGGACAAGGTATTTCTGTCGTCAGCTACTCTGACAAACAGGACGCCGCACTTGAGTACATCAAGTGGTTTGCACAGCCGGAAGTTCAGGCCAAATGGTGGGAACTTGGAGGCTATTCGGCACATAACTCGGTGCTGCAAGATCCCGGTTTCGTAGACAGCCAACCGTTTGCCGGTGACTTCCTGGAAGCAATGGCTGGAGTTCAGGATTTCTGGCAAGAGCCTGCCTATGCGGAACTGCTGCTGGCAATGCAGAAGCGCATCCACGACTACGTGGTTGCCGACCAAGGCACAGCTCAAGAAGCGCTTGATCTTCTGATCGAAGATTGGACGGAAGTCTTCGAAGACGAAGGCAAGCTGTAGTCCGGAGGCAGCTAGGAGCGGGTGCAATCCCGCTCCACCTTCACCCGTGAGTCCGAAACCAAAAGAACTGGCAAAGAGATGTCTGACAGGACCGTAGATCGCGTTGCGCAGGCAACGCCCGAGCGAGTTGCGCGAAAAATCCGAGGGTTATCCGACCGCGCGATCGCCTGGATATTCATCTCCCCAACGATTTTTCTATTGCTGGCGATCAACATCTTTCCGTTGATCTGGACCATCCAACTGAGCTTTACCAACTACAAGGCCAACCGGATCGGGCGTGAAGTCAAAGATGTCGGGCTCAGGAATTACGAGCGTATCCTGACAGACTCGGACACATGGCTGAACATGCAGGCGACGGCGCATTTCCTGTTCTGGACGATTTTTTTCCAGGTCCTGATCGGGTTCACGCTGGCGTGGCTGATCAACAAGAAATTCAAGGGCAATGACCTGTGGACGACCATCATCGTCTTGCCGATGATGCTATCTCCGGCGGTTGTCGGGAACTTCTGGAAGTTCCTGTATCAACCTCAAATCGGCCTGTTTAACTACATCGTGTCCTGGTTTACCGGCAAGGACCCATCGAGCTTTGAAATGCTGGGCTCAGTCACGTTGGCCCCGTGGGCGATCGTGATTGTCGACACCTGGATGTGGACCCCCTTCGTAATGCTGATCTGTCTGGCCGGTCTGCGCAGCATTCCCGACTACATCTACGAGGCGGCTGAGATCGACCGAGCGAGCAAGCTGAGGCAGTTCTTTACGATCACCATCCCGATGGTGTTGCCGTTCCTGATGCTTGCCGTGCTGTTTAGAGGGATCGAGAACTTTAAGATGTTCGACCTGGTGGTTCAGCTAACCGGTGGAGGGCCCGGTTCTGTTACGGAACTCACTTCAATCAATCTCAAGCGGGAGGCTTTTGAGAAGTGGCGTACGGGCTATGCCTCGGCCTATGCGATCATCCTTTTCGTCACCGTGTTCGGCCTTGCGTCGATCTACGTCAAAGCCCTGAACAAGGTAAAACAGAGATGAGTAGTTTTTCCGTCACTGAACCTTCGAACCGGTCCAAGTGGATCGCAGGCTTCCTCGTTATTACTTACGCGCTGATCACGATGATCCCGCTGGTTTGGATTTTGCTGACCGGCTTCAAATCGCCCGCCGATGCGATCAGCTACCCGCCCAAGGTTGTCTTTGACCCAACGCTTGAAGGCTATGTCAATCTCTTCACCACTCGCACACGGCAGACGCAGGAGTTTTTGGAAGCGAACCCACCGCAGAACTGGGCCGATGAGATCGTGCGCCAATACGACATGGTGATTGTCGGACCATCCAAATTCGGTGAGCGCTTTATGAATTCGGTTATCATCGGGTTCGGCTCGACGTTCTTGAGTATCTTCCTTGGCACGCTGGCCGCCTATGCGTTCAGCCGATTTAAGGTCCCGCTTAAGGACGACCTTCTATTTTTTATCCTCAGTACAAGGATGATGCCCCCGGTCGCCGTCGCCATCCCAATCTTCCTGATGTTCAGAAACCTTGGTCTCAGCGACACGCATCTGGGAATGATCCTGCTGTATACGGGCGTGAATATTTCCCTGGCGGTCTGGTTGCTAAAAGGTTTCATCGACGAAATCCCAAGAGAGTACGAAGAAGCCGCCCTCATTGATGGCTACACGAGGTTTCAGGCCTTCTACAAAGTGGTGCTGCCGCAAGCCGCCACGGGCATAGCCTCAACAGCTATCTTTTGCCTGATCTTCGCCTGGAATGAGTACGCGTTTGCCGTGCTGCTGACATCCGCGAACGCACAGACTGCACCACCGTTCATCCCGACCATTATTGGTATCGGCGGTCTGGACTGGCCTGCCGTGGCGGCCGGTGCAACGATCTTCCTAATTCCTGTCATGATTTTCACCATCCTGATGCGCAAACATTTGCTGCGTGGGATTACATTCGGAGCCGTGCGCAAATGAGCGACTTTCTAACCGGATTGATGCGGCTCCGCCGCGGCCCATGGGAGATGGTCGCAACCATCCTTATTGCACTGGGTGTCTTCATGCTGATGCAGCCCTTTGTCCTTTGGGCCTTCACCTATTCCTTCATCGTCACGCTGATCGGAACCGTCATGTTCATCATCGTCAGCCATTTCCCGGAGTAGAAATGGCCCAGATCGTAGTCAAAAACGTAAAGAAGATGTTCGGCGATTTCACGGCCGTCCGCGAAAGCTCGTTCACGATCGAGGATGGTGAGTTTTTCATGCTGCTGGGGCCATCTGGCTGCGGAAAGACGACGACGCTGCGGATGATCGCAGGATTGGAACTTCCAACGTCGGGTGAAATCTATCTGGACGGTGAAGAGATCAGCCAGCGACCACCATCCGAACGAGACATCGCCTTCGTGTTCCAAATGTTCGCGCTGTATCCGCATATGAACGTGCGCAAGAACATCAGCTACCCGCTGATATCGCAGGGTATGCCGCGCGCGGCCGTTAAAGCAAAGGTAGAAGAAGTCGCGGGAATTCTGGGGATCAACGACATACTCGATAGCCCTGTAGGCGGGCTTTCAGGCGGCGACAGGCAGCGCGTGGCGCTGGGTCGCGCGATTGTGCGCGAGCCCAAGGCGTTCATGATGGACGAACCCCTTGGTGCGTTGGATGCAGAGTTCCGGGAACACATGGCCGAAGAACTGCGCGCGCTGCATGATCGCATGGGCGCGACAACTGTGTACGTCACACATGATCAGTTGGAGGCCATGCAAATGGGCGACAAGATCGTCGTGATGAACAACGCCGTGATCGAGCAATTCGGCACACCTCAGGAAATCTACGACAAGCCGGCGACGATGTTCGTTGCGGATTTTATCGGGTCTCCTTCGATGAACTTCCTGCCGTTTCAGGGAAAGGTCGAACCCGGTTCGGAAATGGTCCGACTGAACGGCCATGACGAAGCGGTGCCCAAGCTGATGGAAGGGGCCGAAGGTGAATTGGTTTTTGGTGTCCGTCCGGAACATGTCTTTCTGTCGGATGCAAGCGCATACCGGGCCAAGGTTCTGGCAGCGGAATACCTGGGAACCACTCAGATCGTGACGTTGCAAAGCCCGAACGGAGAGCTGAAAGCCCGGATTGATGCCCGCGAAGTCGTCAGTCCCGGTGAGACAGTAGGATTGGAGTTCCGCTCTCCCGCAGTAACCCTATTTGAAAAATCTACCGGGCGCGCTTTGAGGTCCGCTCTGAACGACGAGGTACTAAGCAATGGCTGAAGTCGTTCTGGAGAACATCTCGAAGTCTTTCGGCAACATCACAGCGGTGGATGATATCTCAATGACGATCCCCAACGGTGCCTTTGTGGTGTTGTTGGGTCCGACTGGTGCGGGAAAAACAACCACACTGAGATTGATTTCAGGGCTTGAGAAACTGGATTCAGGAACAGTGCGCATTGCCGGGCGTGACGTTGGAATAGACACTCCCGCTCAGCGCGATGTAGCAATGGTCTTCCAGCAATACTCGCTGTACCCGCATATGACAGTGCGGGAAAACCTGTCTTTCCCTCTGCGGTCGCCGATCCTGAAAACACCAGAGGATGAGATCACAAAGAAGGTAAACGAAGTCGCTGAGATCCTCCAGATCCCACACAAACTGGACAACAAAGCCACGGAATTGTCTGGCGGTGAAATGCAGCGCGTTTCAATTGGACGGGCGCTTGTGCGCGACCCCCAGATATTTCTGATGGACGAACCGCTCAGCTCTTTGGACGCCAAGCTACGGGCGGATTTGCGGGTAGAACTGAAGAGAATTCAGGCAGATCTGGGATCGACTTTGCTGTACGTGACCCATGATCAGGTCGAAGCCATGACAATGGCGACGCATATCGGGGTTTTGGAAAACGGCCGGTTGGTGCAGTACGGAACACCCCGGGACATTTACGAAAACCCGGGCAGTGTTTACGTAGCCAGCCGGTTGGGTCTGCCTCGGATCAATATCTTGCCGTCCGAGTTGTTCGGAGGCGATCACAAAGGCCCACAGATTGGCCTGCGCCCGGAAAACATCATCGAAGGCGAAGGCAGTGAAGCACGTGTGATACGTGCTGAACATCTTGGGGATCAAACACGGTTGCACCTGGACTTAAACGGTCACCCGGTTGTGACCTTGATTGATGTCCATCAGGACTATCCATCTGGAAAAATTATAAAAATCCGCCCACACAACCCATTGTATTTTGACGCGTCCGGCGCGCGAGTGAATTAAGGAGCAAAAGCATGGCCCAGTTCCTCAACACAAAAGAAACTCTGGTGACAGAGGCGATAGACGGCCTTCTGGCCTCTTCCGGCAGTCAGCTCACCCGATTGGATGGATACCCGCACATCAAGGTTGTCTACCGGTCAGATTGGGACAAGTCGAAAGTCGCCTTGGTTTCCGGTGGTGGGTCTGGCCACGAACCCGCCCATGCAGGTTTCGTTGGCGCCGGTATGCTGACAGCAGCGGTCTGCGGAGAAGTGTTTGCTTCCCCATCGGTAGAGGCAGTATTGGCGGGCATTCTTGCGGTTACGGGTGAGGCTGGGTGCCTGCTGATCGTCAAGAATTACACAGGTGACCGGCTAAACTTTGGACTAGCAGCTGAACGCGCCCGTGCATTGGGTCGCAAGGTAGAGATGGTCGTCGTCGACGATGACATCGCCCTGCCCGACCTTCCGCAACCACGTGGCGTAGCCGGCACGTTGTTCGTACACAAAATCGCCGGGGCGCTTGCTGAAGGCGGTGCTGACTTGGACACCGTCACCGCCGCAGCAAGACGCACCATAGCCAAGGTCGTCAGCATCGGTATGAGCCTGGACACCTGCACCGTTCCGGGATCTCCAAAAGAGGACCGGATCGCCCCCGGGAAAGCAGAGCTCGGCTTGGGTATCCATGGCGAGCCCGGTGTACAGCAAGTCGAATTCTCAAATGCTCTATCGGCCATGTCCACAGTTGTGGAGAAGCTGAAACAACGGGTGGGGTCCGGGGATTGTGTGGCGTTGGTCAACAACCTGGGTTCTACAACGCCGTTGGAAATGGCTGTCCTCACGCATGCCTTGTCCGAAACTGGTATTGCCCATCACATCATAGGCCCGGCTCCAATGATGACATCGCTGGATATGCATGGGTTTTCTGTTTCTATTCTGCCTGTAGATCACGACGATTTATCGGCGCTTAAAGCGCCTGTTGATCTGGCGGCTTGGCCCGGTGTCAATTCTATCGATCCAATAAAAGTTGCACCTTTGCCTGACGGCCTGACTCCTATCGATCCAATTCCTTCAAACAATCCCGCCACAAGGGAAACGATCACCCGGTTGTCTGAACTGCTCATCAACGCTGAGAAGAACCTGAACGAGCTGGACGCGAAATCCGGAGATGGCGACACAGGAAGCACATTGGCGACGGCCGCAAGAGCATTGCAAGGTAGCCTCGACCGAATGCCGCTTGCTGACCTGACACAACTGTTTCCGGCGCTGGGCAACGAGTTAAGCCAGACCATGGGTGGTTCTTCCGGCGTGATACTCGCGATCTTCTTCAACGCAGCCGGAGATGCCTGTGCGAGCGGCGCGTCTGTCCCGAAATCCTTGATCGAAGGTCTGAATAGGGTCAGCCAGGTTGGGGGTGCCAAGGTCGGTGACAGGACAATGATTGACGCCCTGGCACCAGCACTTGCCGCACTACCATCTGGTCTGACGCATGCAGCCGAAGCTGCCCGCGAAGGCGCGAACAACACCGCGAATATTCGTCGTGCGAAGGCGGGCCGCGCGGCCTATGTTCCCGAAGAGAACCTAGTTGGACATAACGATCCCGGCGCTGAGGCCGTTGCCTTGTTGTTTGAAGGCTTAGCGCGGGAGATTGAGGGCTGAAGAACACGTGGAAGACCAAAAACAAAAACTAGAATTGGTGAAAAAGCCAACCGTCAACGACATCGCGCGCGTTGCGGGTGTCAGTCTGGCGACTGTTGACCGGGTCTTGAACAGGCGCCCCGGCGTGCGGGCAGTGACCGTGCAGAAAGTACAAAAGGCGATTGATGAGCTGGGCTATGTGCGCGACACGGCCGCGGCCAACCTGGCGCGAAACCGAGTTTACAACTTCCTCTTTGTTTTACCCGACACAGACAACGAGTTTGTTGAGGCAATCAGCAGTCAGATCGCAGAACAATCTCGTGACCAATTCATCGAGCGGACCCGCATTGCGATTAAGAAAGTCGCTCCATTCGAGCCGCAAGATATCGTCAACATTCTGGATGCCGTCGACAGTTTGGATATTGACGGAGTCGCCGTATTCGGGCCCGAAACGCCTTCTGTCCGCGACGCAGTGAAAAGGCTCAGGGACAAAGGTGTTCCGGTGGTTGCGTTGGTGTCTGACTTGCCGAGTTCTGAGCGAGACCACTTTGTAGGAATTGATAACGTTTCAGCAGGACGAACGGCCGCTCAGCTGATGGGACGATTTGTGCATCGCGACGGGAAGGTTTTGGTACTTACAGGATCCCGTTTGGCACGTGACCACCTTGAGCGTCGCCAAGGCTTTGATCTAGTTGTGGCTGAGGAGTTTCCACATCTCGAAGTCGTAGCGTCTGTCGAGGGCCGGGATGACCCGGACCTGATTTACAAGATGATGCCCGAGATATTTGAAACCTATCCGGATCTGGTTGGAATTTATTCCTCCGCGGCAGGCAATGCAGGACTGATTCAATTTCTTTCAGAGAACAAACTCAGCAAAGATCTGGTGATCATAGCTCATGAGCTTACTCCGCTCAGTCGTGAGGCGCTTAAGCTTGGCACATTTGACGCCTTAATCTCGCAAGATACCGGGCACATTGTTCGTTCTGCCGTCCGTCTACTACGCGCAACTTCGGACAAGGTTCCGTTTAACAAAGCACAGGAACGTATCCGTATCGACATCTATCTGAAGGAAAATTTACCGCCATAGAGGCTCAGGTTTTGGGGAGGATATTTTATGAAAACAATCAAAGGTCCAGCTTTGTTTCTTGCGCAATTCGCGGGGGACGAAGCGCCGTTCAATTCGTGGGACGCGATCACTAGATGGGCGGCTGACTGTGGATACAAGGGCGTTCAGGTTCCTAGTTGGGATGGCCGGTTGTTCGACCTGGAACAAGCCGCATCCAGCGCCAGTTATTGCGATGACTTCAAGGGCAAAGCCAAGGAAAATGGCGTCGAAGTCACTGAACTTTCAACCCACCTTCAGGGCCAACTCGTGGCCGTTCACCCGGCCTATGACAGCGCGTTTGATGGTTTTGCAGCCGAAAGCGTCAGAGGAAACCCGAAAGCCCGGCAAGAATGGGCGGTAGACCAAGTTAAAAAAGCGCTATCTGCTTCGAAGAACTTGGGTATTACAGCGCATGCGACTTTCTCAGGCGCATTGGCATGGCCCTATGTCTATCCTTGGCCGCAGCGACCTGTTGGTTTGATCGAAACGGCATTCGAGGAGCTTGCTCGTCGTTGGGTGCCAATACTGGATCACGCCGAGGAATGCGGCGTTGACGTCTGTTACGAAATTCACCCAGGTGAGGACCTCCACGATGGCGTGACGTACGAGATGTTTCTTGAACGGACAGGCAATCACCCACGCGCTTGCATGTTGTACGACCCGTCGCACTACGTGCTGCAATGCCTCGACTATCTGGACAATATCGACATCTACAAAGATCGGATCCGGATGTTCCATGTCAAAGATGCCGAGTTTAACCCGACCGGCCGGCAGGGTGTTTATTCCGGGTATCAAAGCTGGGTCGATCGTGCCGGGCGCTTCCGGTCGCTTGGTGATGGCCAGGTGGATTTCGGTGCAGTGTTCTCAAAAATGGCGGCGAATGATTTTGATGGCTGGGCTGTGGTCGAATGGGAATGCTGCCTCAAACACCCCGAGGATGGAGCGCGTGAAGGCGCTCAGTTTGTGTCAGATCACATTATCCGTGTGACTGAAAAAGCCTTTGATGATTTCGCTGACGGTGGCGCAGACGAAGCGGCCAATCGCAAAATGCTGGGGATTGAATGATGGTCACTGGACGCAATGAAGAAACTTCAGGCCGCATTCGACTTGGCATGGTTGGCGGCGGGAACGACGCCTTCATAGGTGGCGTTCATCGAATAGCGGCGCGACTGGACGACAAGTTTGAATTGGTTGCCGGTGCTTTGTCTTCGACGCCAGAGAAATCTCTTGAAAGTGGTCAGGCGTTGGGGCTCGAACGGGTCTATGAAGACTTCAAACAAATGGCGATAAGGGAAGCCCGACTGAAATCCGGGATCGAAGCAGTCTCAATTGTCACGCCAAATCACGTTCACTATGCAGCCGCGCGTGAGTTCCTGAAACGCGGTATTCATGTAATTTGTGACAAGCCACTCACCTCAACCCTCACCGATGCAAAAAAGCTGGTCAAAGCGGCGGAAAGCGCGAACGCCCTATTCATTTTGACCCACAATTACACGGGCTATCCGATGGTTCGGCAGGCGCGTGAAATGGTCGCTAACGGAGATATCGGCAAGATCCGCGTGGTTCAGGTTGAATACCCCCAGGACTGGCTGACCGAGCAGCAGGATTTCAAACAGGCTGAGTGGCGAACCGATCCCGAACGCTCGGGCGCGGGTGGATCAACCGGAGACATCGGGACTCATGCTTACAATCTCGCTTGTTTTGTAACCGGGCTGACAGCGGAAAGCCTGGCGGCGGACTTGCAGGCCTTTGTGCCGGGGCGCAAAGTCGATGACAACGCGCACGTGTTACTTCGCTTCGAAGGCGGAGCGCGTGGTATGCTTTGGTCTTCTCAGGTGGCTCCCGGCAATGAAAACGCACTTCGTTTGCGGGTCTATGGCGAAAAAGGTGGGTTGGAGTGGTATCAGGAAGATCCCAATTACCTTTGGTTCACACCATACAATGAACCCAAACGTCTGATCACCCGAAATGGAGCTGGAGCTGGCGATGCTGCCAATCGGTTGAGTAGAGTTCCTCCGGGACATCCCGAGGGATATCTTGAGGGGTTCGCGAATATCTATGGAGAGGCAGCTGAGGTAATCCATGCCTTCCGAAATGGGATTTCACCTGACGTGTCAGTTGTTTATCCAACGGTTCATGACGGACTCAATGGTGTTAAATTTGTGGCCGCATGCGTGCAAAGCTCTTCAAGGAATGCGGCGTGGGTCAGCTTAACTTAAAATCTGGTTGTGGGCATAAGTCAGAAATCTTGGAAGGCAGCACGGGTATCTACCAAAAACCGAAGCGCACCCAACCTGTAGATGAACACTCCGGAACGACAAACCGCGAACGTCTCTGAACGGGTGTTATGTGAAGCGATCTCTGGTTGAGCGCACCACCCATCACCGCTTGTCGCGAGCCAAAATCGCCGAGAAAGTAGCCAAGCAGAAATTTGCTGTGGTTGAACCTGTTTCGTGTAAGCCACTCCGAAAACACTCAAAATCCATTGAGACGGCAAGCGATGAACACAGGCTGACCGCAGTATTAGATTTCGTGAAGCTATGCGTCGTTGGGCTCAGGGCTGACTTCCCGAGATCCGTTGTGTCTCACCAAAAGGGTGGACAGGCGGGGCGAAAGAAATTCGGTGATCTCATCGACATCGGAGACCGAGTTACAAAGCCAGACGGGTTGCTGCACGTGCTGGAACTTGTTGAGGGGATATTGAATCGAGACGACATTTTCCCTTATCGCCAAGAGCTACTTCGTATGATGCTCGCAGCGCTTCGAACATCAAGAGCAACAGGCGCACTGCTTTCCGAAGCGGCGGGGGACATTGAAGCCAAATCCCGGCACCTAGGCCGTCATGTCGCCCGAAGGAGTGTCGGCAGTACACTTCTATTGAAAGGCTTGGAATTCGAGCATGTAATAATTGTTGAGTACGATGGAATGACCAAGGAAGATTGGTATGTGGCTCTCACGCGTGCGACGAAGTCGGTGACTGTATTGTCATCTCACCCCCAAGTTTCATGGGCAGAAAATGATGCGTAGGACTGCAAATCTCGTATCTTCCATGCTGTCGCGTGACAAGGTGCGTGACAGGTGCTACCGAGAGAGGCTGATAACTCTTTGAAATCATTAAAACATGAAGCAGCAAAAAAACATATCGACCGTACAATGTAGTTCTTTTATAAATAGCGCGGTGTGACACTATGTTCCTTCTATGACCAATGACATTTCAAAGTACCTTTTGAAACATGGCCCGAAGCTCACTTCGGATATACTTCGCCATCTTGAAGGAACAGGGCTTTCACCCGATACCGCTCGTCAAAGGCTTAAGCGCAGGCCTGCTTCGGTTAAGACACTTTCTGGACTTAGCTTTCCAAACAACGCTCGTTTCTACTTTCACGAGACGCATTTCGGCACCCATCGGTATTGGGACGGGCTTTATGATGCCCTGACTGGAGGCAGCCCAACCTACGGGCCAGCAATAGCCGGTATGATTGCGAAGGGCGGGATCATTCCAAAAGATTTCTTCCCAATCATCGCTGGTGCGCCGCTGAAACAGAAAAAGAAGACAGGCAGCGATGCAGTCCTAGCCCGCCTCAAAGGCATAGGGTTTCTAACTGAGTTCAATGTCGGCGAGACATCTGTTGTAGCCTTTCACCACCATTCGGGTTTTCCAGTGGACTTGGACAGTTTTGCCGCGCAGCTCACTGTTCAACGGGTCCTCTTGGACGCGGTTGCCGACTGGGCTCGCAAGCTCGGAATGGTCAGCTACAACAAAGTTGCCATACGAGAGCGCGGCCAAGCGCTACCACAATTTGGGACGCATGCTTTTGACCTAGTTGCACCCAGCTACCTGACACCCATGGTGCGCTACGCCGACGGTAAACCTAAACCGGGCTTTCTAGTGGCCGATGTCTACCTAGGTGAACTGAACTTAGCGACCGCTCAGGCTTTTTTACGCAAGTGTGAAAGCTCGCGTGCGATGAAGCGGCTGCCGCCCTTCCTCCCAGTAATAATTGCTGACGGCTTCCACCCTGATGCATTTCACGAACTTCGTGCTAACGGTATCATCGCAACAAAACCATCGGCTCTCTTTGGCCGAGAGGTCGCTCGGGGTTTAGCGGGCCTCCTGGAAACTCTTTGCCACGCCAGTGCAATTGCTGCCAAGAACCCGGAAGTAGTCGAAACCCTATTCAGCCAGCTGGGTCACATCGAAGGAGCGGCGGGTAATCTACGTGGTGCGCTGTTCGAACTGATCGTCGGGCATGTCGCAGCGCTTCAAGGAGGAGGTTCAATCGATATTGGGAAAAAGGTCTTCATCGACACTGCCGAGCGATACGAAGTAGATGTGTTCTGTGTTTCGGCAGAAACCGTGCGGCTAATCGAGTGCAAAGGCTACGCGCCAACTCATAAGGTAGACGCCGAAGAGCTAGAGGCGTGGATTCGAACCAAGGCGCGTCGCCTAAACAAACACTTTCGCGCGCAAGAGACTCTGCAGAACCGTGTTTTTAGCTTCGAGTTTTGGACCTCCGGCGGATTTATGGAGGACGCATTAAAATTAGCCGAAACTGTTTCCAATGAAACCAAGCGCTACAGCGTCAAGTTGATCGCGGGACCAGATGTCCGCTCGCTTATCACAAAGGTGAATGCCAAGGGTTTGGGCAAAGTATTTGACGAACACTATGCGAAACACCCGATCACCAAAGCAGAACGTAAGTTTGAAGCTTTGGAGGACTTCGGTTCGGTCCTCTAAGAAGGAATGTGACACCCTCTCGGATTTTGCGAGGCCGGCTTGAGTTGCTCATATTAGCGCTTATAGCGAATGTCCGAAATGACGAGCCACGCCGCAGCGTCTTGACCGATCAGTGAAAGGCAGGTTTGGTCCGCTTGACCTTCCTCAGTTATCGTCGGATAGTGTAGTTGGCCTGACGCGTAGGCCGGTGTGCCCGCCATGCGAAGCAAAGCAACGCGAAATTAATTTTTTGGATACCATGCCGTTGGCAGGGTCCGATAAGCAGCGGGCACCTTTTCGGATCCAGTTCGGATATGGATCATGAAACCGACACATTCACTAAAAAAACTGAAAGAACTGTCAAAGCGCTATGCACGAGCGCAACAGGTTCCTTTACACGAAGCACGTGACTTTGTTGCCAGGCATCTTGGGTTCCCACATTGGAACGACGTCACAAGGGAGCACAGAACAGGTTGGCTTCCAACGCAGGCGCAACTGTCGAGCGTAGAAAGCCTGCTCATAAACTCTCTTCCTGGAGATGAAGCTGGCCGACCCAAACATGGCTCTTATATTCAAACCTCGATTTTCGAAAACGATGTTCAACACGGAAAGATCGACGGGCACGAATACCAAATCTCAGTTTCACTGGGCGATGTTCATTTGTACGGGACAGGATGGCACCTTCACGTACCGGAGGCACCGAACAAGGCACCTCGCCTTGAGATCGCTGAGCAGATCGAACAAGAGGCACCCGTTCACGAACCGCAATTTCAGAAACAGGCACTTAGTATTGCACTCAAACGGGCGGAACAGGTTCGTGCCGGTATTGCATCTGACTGGCCGAGACGGTCTACAAAACCTGACAAAGAAGGTGTCGCCCGCCATCCGACAAGTGGCGCTGAGGCGAATAAATGGTATTGCCTGCATTGTAATTCATCGATGACGGGCAATCAGATTGCGAAGAGCCTTTGGCATTGCCCAACTTGTGGCGCCTCTCCGCTCGATATCCACGAGAATGCTTGGTGGCTTGAAGATGGTGATGCAAGACCCGAACCAATTGCGGACAAAGACATTCCCGGGAGGCCTGACTTGGTTGTCGACGTCAGAGACACACGGCTGAAGTTAGAGCTTGATCCCAAGAAAATTACGCTGTTGATCCGAAGCGCACTTGTTGAAGACGCTTCAAACGCAAGCGAGCGTTTGGGGGCTCTATTTGCAGATATCAACGTTCTTGAAGACAACGATGTCTGGATCACCTTTGATGAAGACCTTTGGCCGGAGTACAAGGAACCAGTGTCTGCTCTAAAAGTAGCGGCTCTTCTCGGAATCAATGTTGAGCAAGAGCTATGCCTGCGGGAGTTGCCTTTTGCTTGGCCGGGGTTGGGCGAGCACACCTCCAGTACCGTTGAGTACACGGAAATGATGCTCAAAGCTTACGCCAGCCAAAGGTCAGATAAATCCGTCGAATAGCCAAAGACCGCAAGATAGGAGGCTGTTGGAAGAGTTCCGCAGCCTTCACCTTTACCGATTTTCTGATTGTGGGTCAGTGTAGTGACGGAAAAGTCAAACATCTTGGACGTTAGACACATCGAACTTTTTTTGGGTCAGTGGGATTTGGACAAGCCAAACGCCCTTGGCCGTCAGGGTGAGGGCGCGGCCCTCCCCCTCGGGCAACCCTTTTAGACAGGGCCGTGTCCTCGGCTTTGCGTGCGGGCCGCACCACACCTGTCGAATAGCATTGCCTCGCCCCTCCCGCGTTCGCCACGTGGCAGATCCGCAGGAACAGGCGGCTTCGCCGTCTGATCTGCAAATCAGCCCTGATTTCCAGAAGGGAAGTCAGATCAAACGCAACAGTCTGCGGGCGTGTGACAAGGGGGTGTTGGGTCAGTTTGTGACGCAAAGGTCAAATTCGTCTGACGTCCAACATGAAACCAGTGGCGGACCGAGGAGGATTCGAACCCCCGACCCCTTGATTCGTAGTCAAGTACTCTATCCAGCTGAGCTATCGGTCCGCGTTGGTGAGGCGGTATTTAGACCCAGGTCCGAGGACGTGCAAGGCGATTCTTCAAAAAAAATTCAAAAAGTTCCATCTCCACGCGGAAGCCTTATTTCAAAGGTGGTTCCGTCAGACCCGGTGTTCTTCAACACCAGTTCCCCGCCATGACCGCGCACCAATTCCTGCGAAATTGCCAGACCAAGGCCAGATCCGCCTTTGCGAACACCACCCTGAAAAGGGGTAAAGAGATTCTCGCGCGCCTTTGGTGGCAAGCCGGGGCCTGTGTCCTGAATTTCGACGCACCAGTTCGCATCATTTTCACCGCCTGCAATTGTGATACGTCCAGGTTTTCCAGACGCCACCAAAGCCTGGCGCGCGTTGCGCACGAGATTGAGGATGACGCGAAAAATCTGTTCCGGATCAGCGCGGGCGACCAGATCCTCGGGCACTTCGTTGACGATTTCGACGCAGGCGTCAGCTACTGCCAACTGCTCGCTGGCCGCGACATCGCTCGCAATGTCGCGCAGGTTCACCATAGTCAGTGTTGGCGCTGGCTCCTCGGCGCGACCAAAGGCGAGCGTGCTTTCGCATAACGAGACCGCACGCGTGATCGAATTCACCAGTTTAGGTGCCATGCGCCGGACCAGAGGATCGTCGCTCGCCTCGATCCGGTCAGTGAACAGCTGTGCTGATGTCAGAATGTTGCGCAAGTCATGGCTGACCTTGGCAACGGCCCCTCCAAGCTGCGCAAGGCGTTCCCGCTGCTTGAGCGCCTGTGTCAAATCGGTCTGCAGCATCTGAAGCGCCTCTTCCGCTTCGCGCAACTCCGTTACCTTGGAGTTTGGCGAGATGATGCCGCGCGCGTCCTCGGGGGCACTGGCGTAACGCTGCATGTACCCCACAACGCCCTTGATGGGGCGCACAAGCACCACGCGCACGGCCAGAAACAGAAAAAAGGCGGTGATGATCGAAATGACAAACGACAGGCCAAGAATACGCAGACCATAGTCTGTCATCGCCATGCGCAGCGGTGCGCTGTCCATCGTGACTTCGATCAGCAGACCAGCACCTTTGACCGGCTCGCCGATCACGCGAATGACTTCATCATCCACAGTGAAGAACCGGATCATTGCATCCCGGATCAATATCCACGGACCTGCATCGCGCAGATCATAGGTCTTGGTGATTTGCTCGGGGATAGGTGATGACAGCATCAGCTGACGCACTTCGTCCCGGCGCAACACAACGTTGTAGACCCCTGCATTTGCCAGCAACTCGGCTTCAAGATCCTCGGCCAGCATATCATCGGCCAACAGGGCAAGCGACGCGATCTGGGCACGCTCCAGCCGGTTCAGCAGGAAATCCTCACGAAAGCGGGCGATCGAAGGAACAAAGATCAGCACTTCGGCCAACATAACGAAGACCGTCGTCAGGATCAGGAAACGGCCCGACAGCGAGTTCAAATGGCGCTCCTTTCCCGGTCAGGGGATCCAGCGCTGGACGAACCTGACCACTCGTTTAACTGTCTGATTCTCAAACAGCCTTGGCGAGAAATAGGCTCCCGCCACACGTTTGTTAAGCTCTCCGATCGTCGGATATGGCGATACCATCGCAGCGATCTGGCCCATCTTAAGGTTATTGGCCAATGCCAGCGACCACAAGTTGATCAGTTCCCCAGCCTGATGCCCCACGATTGTGACGCCGACGGGACGGCCTTTTACGACCATGGCCTTTATGAAACCTTTGGTTTTTCGTTCTGCCACAGCACGGTCATTGTGTTGATAGTCAAAGCGAGCAATTTCCAGCTTGTCGCCGTGCTGCTCACGCGCCTGCGCTTCGGTCAGACCAACCTGGGCCAACTCAGGGTCGGTATATGTGGCCCACGGGATATGCGAGGTTTTGGCCTTGGATGGCAAACCAAACAACGCAGAGCGGATGATGACCCCTGCCTGATAACCCGCAACATGGGTGAACTGCATTCCACCCGCCACATCGCCAATCGCATAGACCCTTCGATTCGATGTGCGCAATGAGGCATCCGTATTGATACCTGTCCGCGTTCGGTCAATCCCGGCCGCTTCGAGGTTCAGGCGTTCGATGTTTGCCTTTCGACCCGCTGCTATCAGCAAATGTGATCCCGCGTATATATCACCATTTTCAGTGACAACTTCGACCGCTCCGGCATTGCCACGAATTTGCGCGACCATTGCCTGTTCGTGAATTTCAACCCCTTCAGCACGCAGAGAATCGATCACGATTGCTGCCGCTTCCGGGTCATCCTTGCCCAGCGCAGTCATACCTTCGATCACGGTTACCTTACATCCGAGCCGGATATGCGCCTGCGCCATCTCCATCCCGATCGGGCCCGCACCTATGATCAGCAGATGCTCAGGCTTGTCCCGCAGATCAAAGATCGTCTCGTTTGTGAAATGCGGCACCTGATCCAGCCCCGGGATCGAAGGCACCAACGGTGAAGACCCGGTCGCGACAACAACGCGCCGCGCGGTGATCACGTTGTTTCCCGCCTGTACCTGCGTCGGCGATATGAAAGTGCCATATTCCCGGATCACTCGCACGCCGAACCCTTCAAACCGTTCCTGGCTGTCCATCGGTTCGATCTGCGCGATAACATCCCGCACATGTACCATTGCTGAGGCATAATTCACCTGAGGGACAGCATCAGAGACGCCGAAGGCCGAAGAATGCGCCTGCGCATATGCCGCCTTGCCGCTGGCAATCAAAGCCTTGGACGGGACGCAGCCGAAATTCAGGCAGTCGCCACCCATTTTGTGCCCTTCCAGAAGGATGACATCAGCCCCCATCTGACTCGCACCTGCGGCAACGGACAAACCACCGGACCCGGCCCCGATCACGAGGATGTCGGTTTTCAGCTCTTGCATCTGTCAGACGTCCTTTCGGCCACGCAGAGATTTGATGATGATGGGCAGCGCCGCGAGAACACATAGGCCAAGGATCGGCCCGATCACAAACGGTTCCCACAGCAGCGATACATCAGGAGTTTCGCCGCGATCAAATACACCACCCAAGCCAACGCCTATCCATGTGTAGACAATGCCTCCGGGGATTATGCCCAGCGCGGTGGTCAGCAGAAAGTTGCGGAACTTTACACCAACCAATGCCGGTACCAGATTAGCCACAAAGAAAGGCACCACCGGAACAAGACGCAACAGGAACAGCACTGAAATCTCGTTCTCGCGCAAACCATCCTTGAGCCTTTTGATCGTCCCTTCAGATGATTCCAGTCGCCGGGTCAGCGACTCCCCCAGGCCCCAGCGCGCTGCCAGAAAGATCGCCGAAGCTCCGATCGTCGCTGCAACAACGTTGAAAACCGTCCCGGCGAACAACCCGAACAGAAATCCTCCGGTCATCGAGGCGATGGCCGCGCCAGGCAGCGAAAAGGCAACAATCACGATGTAGATCGCAATGAATGCTGCCGCCATGGCCCAGTAGTTCGCATCGCGCCATGCCAGCAGCGCCTCACGATTGTCGCGCAAAGTCTCAAAAGTCAGGTAGTCGCCAAGCGTAAAGAATCCTGCTGCAGCAACGCCCAGGATCACAAGCAATGGTATATGTCGCGCCAGCCCGCCCCGCGGCGCCGGTGTTGTGTCACTCATCTGACTTTCCGGTTTCTTATGAATCATCCTGCCCACAACATGCGCTGCCGGGGCAGTCAGCAACAGGGACCTCACGTGGCCTTGATGTTTGTGGCTGTGAATGTGAGTGTTTTCCGTATCAAATCCGGATTTTGAAACCTTTTGTCAGCCTCGACTACAGAATTATTGCAAAAGCAGCGAAAACCCGACTCTTGGGGTTTGACTTACCCCCCGCTTAGCAGTAGAGGACGGGCTTCGAACACTACGGGCAGGCGAATCCGCGCCGCACCCGACCGATATAGATTGGAGACGGAGCGATGAAACGCACCTATCAGCCTTCGAACCTGGTTCGCAAACGCCGCCACGGTTTCCGCGCGCGCATGGCCACCAAGGCCGGCCGCAAGATCCTGAACGCACGCCGCGCACGCGGCCGCAAGTCGCTGAGCGCATAAACCGCCCACCGACAAGGTTCTGATGAACATGACGCCGCCGGAGGCCCCTGAGGATGGTAAGAACCAACCCCGGGAAACGCCCCCGGCGGCGTCCGTTTGCGCGCCTGAAACTATGACTGTTCTAAAAAACCGGTCGGACTTTCTGAAAGCGGCCCGCGCGCGCAGGCAAGGCACCGCCTCGATGATGGTACAGGGCCGCAAACGTGCGCCTGATGAGGCCACGGGCATTCGTGTTGGGTTCACCTGCTCCAAAAAGGTTGGCAATGCTGTGGCACGCAATCGCGCCAAGCGCCGGTTGCGTGAAATTGCACGCGCTGTGATACCCGACCAGGGCCGCGATGGGTGGGATTATGTTCTGATCGGTCGGGCCAACGAAACGGCCAATCGCCCCTTCGAGGCCATGATCGAGGATTTGCGTCAGGCGCTCACGCGTTTGCACGCCCGCAAGTAGCGTTACGTGCAGTCCCAAGTGCAATAAGCCTTGGCAAAATCACGCGCCAGCAAGTCCTTGCGCGCGATCATGAGGTTCAGCTCTCCGGCATCACCCATACAGACATGTTTGTCGAAACCCAGATGTAGAATGACACGATCGAGGTCATGCAGTTCCGGATCATGACGAACATCCTCCTGCGTGAAGTTGGGATGCCCGCCCACCCAATGCTCAGATGGCAGATCGGCAAGTTGTTCCATTCGTTCTTCCCAATTGCCCAACATCTCTGCGGCATCATCATCCGCCGGATTTCTGTCGACCAATTCCCACTCACGATCTGAATACGGCCAGATATATGAGTTCGCGGGTGCGCTGGTCACTTCACTTCTGAGGGCTACGCCGCGTTGTCGTGCCTGTTCGGTCCGAAACATTCCGCGTTTGGCCATAGCCAGCCGTTCAGGGACTTGCTGAACGACACCCTGTGAGGGTTTCGGAAACCACCTGACTCTAAAACCCTCATGCGGATCCAGCCATTTCAGTTGTCCGTCTTCCCCCACCTGCAGAAACACCTGCAATATCCCCTTATCGGGAAACTCGTTAAGGCCACCGAATTCTGTAAAATTGAGTTGCGCCGCAAGCAACATGGGATTCCCATCTTCATCTGATGGCCATTGCGTTTCTTCCGGAGACCAGAGCGGTCCGCCAATGCGTGACGCCGTCATGGATGGATCGCCATCGACCGGGTGCAACGCAGCCATTGGCAGGCGCGCTGCTTCCAGACTGTCCAGAAACGTGTTCAGCTCTTTTGTTGTAACCGGCGGTTTGGCATCTCGTTCAGCTTTGGCAGCCTTGCGATTTCGCCATTCGAGGTACAGATAGGCAGTGACCGCTATAGCCACGACAATCCAAAGATACATGACACTACCCCTCTTTCAATCAATGGTAGAAAGTCGGACTTCACACCACCCGTCTACAAATCTGGTCAATTTGACAGGTTTTCCCTAACTCTTGCTGCAATTAGGTTACAGGCATGACACCTCTTGCCTTCATCGCCGCTCTCCCGGTCCGCGCCTATCGCTTGCTGTTCAGCCCCTGGGTTGGCTTCAATTGCCGATACCAACCGACCTGCTCGGCCTATGCTCTGGAGGCTCTTGAAAAGCACGGGGCCATAAAGGGAAGCTTGCTGGCCGCACGGCGCATCAGCCGATGCCATCCTTGGGGCGGAGATGGATACGATCCGGTTCCCGATGCGACAGACACCCCGGATGAAAAGTCCTGAGGCCATGTGACGAGCCGTCAGGCTTGACCCGTTCTGCCGCGCGCTCGACACTTGGGACATCAGATCCCGAGGCCCCCATGATATCTGCAGCGCGACATACCCTGCCCACACACGAAGTTCACAACCAACCCCCTGTTCGGGGCGATTGTGATCTCTGGACTTCAGATCCGGTGCTGCAAAACGTGATCGCCCTCGCAGGCGGGCGTACAGAACCGCTGGCCTCGTATGGTAATATTCTGGGGCGCAGGGAAACGCGGGACGCAGGTATGGACGCGAACCGCCACCCGCCTGAGATCAGGCTGTTTGATCAGGGTGGCAGACGTCTGGACGAAGTCCGTTTCCACCCCGCCTATCACCAAATGATGCAGATCAGTCAATCCGCCGGGTATGCATCAATTGCATGGGACGGGCAGCCGGGTGGTCATGCAACCCATGCTGCCATGATGTACTTGGCAAGCCAGGTTGAGCCGGGGCATTGCTGCCCTATGACTATGACCTATGCGTCAATTCCCGCGCTTGCTGCGAACGAAGCGATCGCTTCGGTCTGGCGCCCCAAGCTCACAGCTCGCAGCTATGATCCATCCACCAAACCCATCGGTGAAAAAGGCAGTGCCACACTTGGCATGGCCATGACCGAGAAACAGGGCGGCTCGGATGTGCGTGCGAATACGACAATAGCCACACGCGACGGGGATCATTGGCGGCTGCGCGGGCACAAATGGTTCTGTTCCGCGCCGATGTCGGATGGGTTTCTGACACTGGCACAAGCCCCGGGCGGGTTGACCTGTTTCCTGCTTCCCCGCTGGCTCGAGGGGGAGCGCAACGCCATTCACCTCATGCGCCTAAAGGATAAGCTGGGGAACAAATCCAACGCCTCGTCCGAGGTCGAGTTCAATGATGCGCTGGCCTATCAGCTGGGTGATGAAGGCGCAGGTGTTCGCACGATCATCGAAATGGTCCATCACACCCGCCTAGACACTGCGATGGCCCCTGCCGGTCTGATGCGCGCCGCATTGGCCGAAGCACATCACTGGGTTGCACATCGCAGCACCTTTCAACGCCGCCTGATCGACCAGCCCCTTATGCGTTCCGTTCTGGCCGACCTCGTGCTGGACTGGGAAGGCGCGCTGACGCTGGGCATGCGGGTGGCGCAGGCCTTTGACGGTACAACCCCCGAAGACCGCGCATTCGCCCGCATTGCCGTTGCATTGGCAAAATTCCTTGCCAACAAGCGTTGCCCTGTCGTTACGGTCGAGGCGATGGAGGTGTTGGGGGGCATGGGATACGTCGAAGACACCCCCATGCCCCTGATCTACCGAGAGGCACCGTTGAACGGAATCTGGGAAGGTTCGGGCAACGTCATCTGCCTCGATATCCTGCGGAGCCTTGCTCGTGATCCTCTGGCAGCGGAGGTGCTGCAAGCTGAACTGAGTGCCGCCGTCGGAACGGATCGGGGATACGATGCAGCATTGAAAGAGCATCGGGATCGCTGGCCAACCCTGCCTGCCGAAGCCGAAGCCCGCTGGTTTGCTGAACGGACAGCGCTTTTGCTGACAGCATCACTGTTGCTACGTCATGCGCCGGGTGCGGTGGCGGACGGCTACATAGCAACACGCATTCTTGGAAACAGCGGGCACATTCCCGGATCGGTCTCAGGACTGGACACCGAAGCCCTTATCCAGCGTCTCTCAACTCAATAAGCTAAGGCGCATCTGACCACATACTTGCCCGGTCGCCACATCTGATATAGGGGCAGCCCATGTTTGATGAAGCAGACGATATCCACCCGCTATTCGCCGGCGCGCCCTCGACCACCGAGTTCAAGAAGCTGCGTAAACGCATAGTGCGCCAGACCCGTGAAGCGATCGAGCATTACGGGATGGTGAACGAGTCTGCCCATGCCAAGGACGCCAAACCGCCCAAATGGCTGGTTTGTTTGTCTGGCGGCAAGGACAGCTATACATTGCTTGCTGTCCTATATGAGCTGAAATGGCGAGGCCTGCTGCCTGTGGATTTGCTCGCCTGCAATCTGGATCAAGGGCAGCCCGGCTTTCCCGCAACAGTATTGCCTGAGTTCCTGGAGCGAATGGGCGTCCCTCACCGGATCGAATATCAGGACACATATTCAATTGTCATGGATAGGGTCCCTCAGGGGCGTACTTATTGCGCACTTTGCTCACGGCTGCGTCGCGGCAATCTCTATCGCATCGCGCGTGAAGAGGGGTGCTCTGCCGTCGTTCTGGGTCATCACCGCGACGATATTCTTGAGACGTTTTTCATGAACCTGTTCCATGGCGGGCGTCTCGCCACGATGCCACCCAAGCTTGTGAACGAAGAAGGCGACCTGTTCGTCTTCCGCCCGCTGGCCCATGTGGCTGAGGTCGATTGCGAGAAATTCGCCAATGCGATGAGTTATCCCATCATCCCCTGCGATCTGTGTGGCAGTCAGGACGGACTGCAGCGGCAACAGGTCAAACAGATTCTCGATCAGTGGGAAAAAAACTCACCCGGTCGACGTCAGGTCATGTTCCGGGCTCTGACAAATGCCCGCCCATCCCACCTTCTGGATCCAAAACTGTTCGATTTTAACAATCTTTCTTTGAATTCATCCGATGAAGTTGAGGATCGGGACGAAATTCCTCAGCTGCGTTAACGTCTGACTCAGACTGGTTTCCTACGGTTGGCTTGTGCGTTTCATGCCCAAGCGGAAGGCCGTAAGAACCGATGCGGACAAAATCCATTTTCGAAAAACTGTGCGATCAGTTTGTGGTCATCATCTCAGGTCCACAGATTCTGGCGTTTCTACCAGCATTATGTCTGGGCGCATTCTGGCTTGGTGGCGAACGTGCTTTGCTTGCGGTCGCACTTGGCCTGCCACTTCTGTTCGCCGTGATTGGCAATTTCATTATCTGGCCATTGCACCTCAAAGGCGGCGCTGGACGTTCCAGGGGTATGATGGGAAATGATCTGTTCCGCGAGACATTGGACGAATTCTCAAAAGCAGCAGGGGCAGCCGGCAGTAACTCGGCCTGTATAATCGTGGCGCTTGATGACTACACAGAAATTCATGACCTGCACGGGCAGGCGACCGCTGAGTACATTTTCAGCCAGTTCAGCGCACGACTTCTGTCGATGATCCGCAGCGAAGACATCGCAACGCAAATCGAGCAGAACAAGTTTCTTATCGGCCTGACCCCTTCCGAGCACCTTAATCTTGAGGCCTGCATACAGATGTCCGGCCGAATTCAGGGTGCTGTTGAAGAACCCATCACCCTGAATGAGGCGAGTATATATATCTCGTGTTCAATCGGTTTCTGCATGCTGTCGAACATACCTGAAACAAATGCGGAAGATTGGATCGAAGCAACACGTACAGCTCTGAGCGAGGCTCAAAAAAACGGACCCTCTACAATTCGGGCCTACACCGCCGAGACGCATCGCAGATCAGTTGTGCAGACAAATCTGCGCAAGGAAATTGATAATGCACTGGACAATGGTCAGATCTGCCCATGGTTTCAGCCGCAAATTTCGACTGATACCGGACAAATTACCGGCTTTGAGGCGTTGGCCCGATGGGAACATCCCGTAAAGGGCGTTTTGTCACCACATGTATTCCTACCTTTTGCGGAACAGGCAAAATTGATGGAACGATTTGGGCAGGTCATTCGCCATCACGCCTTCAGTGCCATGCAGGCGTGGGATCGCGCTGCGATCATCGTGCCGAGGATCGGAATAAACTTTTCATCTGATGAACTAAGGAATCCGGCCCTGCTGGATCGTTTGAAATGGGAGCTGGATCAATTCGACCTGACCCCGGATCGTCTGGCCATCGAAATATTGGAAACTGTTTTTTCCAGACGCCCGGACGACGTGATAACCCGGAATATCACAGGGCTTGCAAAACTGGGCTGTTGTATTGATTTGGATGATTTCGGCACCGGTCATGCGTCTATTGCGTCCATTAAGCGTTTTGAAGTCACTCGAATCAAGATTGACCGATCCTTTGTGACCAAATCTGATCAGGACCCCAGCCAACAACAGATGGTAAGCGCCATTTTGACCATGGCCGAAAGGTTGAATGTGGAAACGTTAGCTGAAGGCGTCGAGACGCCGGGTGAACACGCGTTGATGGCACAACTGGGCAGCAATCACGTTCAGGGTTTCGGAATTGCCAAGCCGATGCCATTCGAAAAGACGCTGGACTGGATCACCGCACATCGCAGCAAGATGAAGGGTACACCGAAGATCGGGCGCAAAACCGGCTGAAAATCACGAAATCCCGTGATCAACCGCAGTGTCATCGGCAAATCAGGGGCGATTCCGCTTGACCTTTGGGGCTGCACTCTGTTGAACCCTCCGGTGTCTTTCACTGCTCAAGGTGGCTGTCCCCGATGGACGATCAGAACAAGAATCTCATCCTTGCAACCGCGCTCAGCTTTCTCGTGATCCTTGTTTGGTTCGTGCTGTTCCCTCCGCCGGAACAGACACCGACCACGGACCAGACGACTATCAGCGCAACTGACGGTAACGAGGTTCAGACGCCTAGTGCATCCAGCACCAGCACCGTTGGTGAAGCGACAGCCGCAACATCCGAGGTGCAGCCCGAAGCCGAAGCCCCTCGCGTTACGATCGACACGCCCCGCCTGACCGGCAGCCTGTCACTATCCGGTGGCCGGATCGATGAGCTGTCCTTGAAAGACTACAAAGTTTCGCTTGCAGCGGATTCCCCTATTGTCGAGCTGCTTTCGCCTGTTGGCACGGAATCCGCCTACTACGCCCTCTACGGCTGGGCACCGGGCGCGGGTCTGGCCGGCGCGGATGTCCCCGGCCCCAACACGCTGTGGGCACTGGATCAGGGCGAAACGCTGGGTGTAGATAGCCCGGTTACACTGGCCTGGAACAACGGCAAGGGTCTGATCTTCCGCCGCACGATCTCAGTTGACGAAGACTATATGTTCACGGTGACGCAGTCGGTCGAAAACACCACCGGCGGCGAAGTCGGCATGGCGCCCTATGGAATCCTCGCCCGCCACGGCATCGGTGAAGATGGCGATCTTCCGGGTCTGAAAAACTTCTTCATCCTGCATGAGGGTGTGATTGGCATGGCCGATGGCACCTTGGCCGAAGTTGACTATGGCGATGTTCGTGATTTCGACATCGATCCGAACGAACGAGCGCAGGCCGAGGTATATCAGGTCAAAGAAGACGGTTGGATCGGCTTCACCGATCACTACTGGATGACCACACTGATCCCGGAACCCGGTTCGGCATTCAAAGCAGCTGCAAAATATGACGCACGTCGCAAGATCTATCAGACCGAAACGGTTCTGCCGACGCTGACTGTTGCACCCGGCGAGACGGCCGAGGTGACCACACGCCTGTTTGCCGGCGCCAAGGAATGGGAAGCCATCCGAGAGTATCAGTCCCAAGGCGTTCAGAAGTTCATCGACAGCATCGACTGGGGCTGGTTCTTCTTCCTGACCAAGCCGATTTTCTGGCTGCTGCACAACATCAATGCTCTGATCGGCAACATGGGCTGGTCCATCATCGGCCTGACGCTGATCATCAAGGCGATCCTGTTCCCGCTGGCCTTCAAATCCTATGTCTCGATGGCGAAGATGAAGGAACTTCAGCCGCAGATGGAGGCCCTGAAAGAGGCTGCTGGCGACGATCGCCAGAAGATGCAGCAGGGTATGATGGAACTGTACAAGAAGGAAAAGGTGAACCCGGCCGCTGGCTGTTTGCCGATCCTGATGCAGATTCCGATCTTCTTCTCGCTCTACAAGGTGATTTTCGTCACGATCGAACTGCGTCAGGCCCCCTGGTTCGGACCGTTCCGCGACCTCAGCGCACCTGACCCAACCTCGATCATGAACTTCTTCGGCTGGCTGCCATGGGCAGGACCTCAGCCGGATACGTTCCTGGCACTGATCTTCATCGGGATTCTGCCCCTGCTGTTGGGTATCTCGATGTGGCTGCAGCAGAAACTGAACCCGGCGCCAACCGACCCGACACAGGCGATGATCTTTGCCTGGATGCCATGGGTGTTCATGTTCATGCTGGGCAGCTTTGCAAGTGGTCTGGTGGTTTACTGGATTGCGAACAACACGATCACGTTCACCCAGCAGTACCTGATCATGCGCAGTCAGGGCTACAAGCCGGACGTATTCGGCAATATCAAGTCCGGCTTCAAACGGACGCCAAAGACGGATGACAAATGACCGGAGCTATCACCAGTATCTGGCGGCATCCGATCAAGAGCCACGGCCGTGAAAGTCTTGATGATGTAACCTTGATCCCCGGGCAGACCATGCCCGGGGATCGTGTTTGGGCTGTTGCGCACGAAGCCTCGAAAGCCGACGGCTCGGAATGGGTGCCTTGCGCCAACTTCAGTCGCGGGGCCAAGGCGCCGCAGCTCATGGCTATTTCGGCACGGCTGGAATGCGATAAGGTCACGCTCAGCCATCCTAAACAACCTGATCTCAGCTTCGATCCCGACACGCAGCAGGATATGTTCCTGAACTGGGTCAAACCGTTGATGCCAGCAGATCGGGCGGCATCAGCACGCATCATCCGTGCCCCCGGCCGCGGCATGACCGATAGCGACTTTCCTTCGATCAGCCTGTGCAACATGGCTTCGCATCGCGCCGTCGAACAAAAGCTGGGTCAAAACCTTTCGATAAACCGTTGGCGCGGAAACATCTGGTTCGACGGTCTCCCCCTGTGGGAGGAGTTTGATTGGCCGGGCCGCGATATCCGGATCGGTGAGACCCTGCTGCGGGTGCGAGAGCGCATCACGCGCTGCCTCGCGACCACTGCCAACCCCGAAACCGGCGAGCGCGACGCAGATACGCTTGGTGCGCTCAGCGCGTGGGATCATCAGGATTTTGGCGTCTATGCCGAAGTGATCGAAGGTGGCAAGATCGAGATTGGCAACAAGGTCGAAGTGATATGAGCGCGTTACCATTCCCATTGGCCGAAGATCCGGATGCGATTGCTCTGGAAAGCGGACGCAAAATGTTCGCCGGTGAGTCTGAATTCGTCAAAGGCGTTGTAGCCATGGACGGATTGCCCTCGCCCGACCGGTTGGAGGTCTGCTTTGCCGGCCGCTCGAACGTGGGCAAATCCAGTCTGATCAATGCACTGACCGGCACAAAAGGTCTGGCTCGCGCCTCGAACACACCGGGCCGCACGCAGGAAATCAACTTTTTCACGCAGGGCCCCGATCTCTATCTGGTCGATTTGCCCGGATATGGCTACGCCAACGCTCCGGTCAAAGTTGTCGAGAAATGGCAGAGGTTGCTGAAAAAGTACCTCAGCGGACGTCAAACCTTGCGCCGTGCCTTTGTTCTGATCGACTCGCGCCATGGGGTGAAGCCCGTTGATGATGAGATCATGAAGCTTCTGGATACCAGCGCCGTGACCTTTCAATGCGTCATGACCAAGGCGGACAAAGTCAAAGCCAAGGATCGCGAGAAGGTACTGGAACAGGTGCGCAAAGCCCTGTCCAAACACCCTGCCGCCTTCCCTGAGATTGTACTGACCTCGTCTGAAAAAGGGGACGGCATTCCGACCCTGCGATCCATCATCGCTCATCTGGAATGATTGCGTTTGCCCGCATCCTCGGCGTTCTGACGCTGCTTGCGCTGGCAATCACCGGTGCCATCCCGCAGGGCTGGATGCCCGCGCGAGGTCACGATGGCAAAATTCTTCTGGTGCTCTGCACTGGTGAGGGAACGGTCGAGCAATGGGTCGATCTTGATCCAAGCGACCCGATCCATGACGAAACGGATGAGCGTGTCATGTGCCCCTTTGCGGGTCTGACCGCTGATGCCACTGTGCCGGAACACAAGGTCATTCTTCCTTTTGAGATGCCGATTCAGCCTCGCTGGTCGCACGAAGACTTTACGCATCGAAGCGCGGGTTTCTTTGCCCGATATGATGCGAGGGCACCGCCCCTACACTCCTGATTTCGCGAAACAAACAGGTAAGTCCGCGCGTTAGCTGCGCGGGCCTCTTTCTCGAATTTGGAGACTATTATGGCAATGGACAGCCAAAACAGGGCCGCCGACGCGGCCCCGCGCGATGCTGCGCAAAAATTCTACTTCGCCGCCTGGCGGTGGCACTTTTATGCAGGGATCTTTGTGATCCCGTTCCTGATCATACTTGCCGTGACGGGGTTGATGATGATGTTCATCACTCAGTTCGACGGTCGTGATGGGGAAAAGATTGCGGTCGAAATTCAAGGGGATCCATTACCGGTTTCTCGGCAGGCAGAGCTAGCCCTGGCCGAAGTTCCGGGACAGGTTGTGGAATGGATCGGCCCCAAAGCTGCCGATCTGGCCACAGTCTTTCGCATCAAAACCGACGCGGGTCAGCTTATGGTCGCCCTAGACCCGTATAGCGGTGATGTGATCGAAACATGGGACCGTCGCGCTGGCTGGTATGACCTCGCCGATAACATCCACTCGACCCTGATGATTGGCGATACGGGTGACCGAATTCTCGAGATCGCAGCCGGGCTCAGTCTGGTTCTTGTTTTCACGGGCCTCTATCTCTGGTGGCCGCGCGGGAATTCCATGTCAGTCTTCGTCCCCAACCTGCGTGCACGTGGGCGGGCGCTCTGGAAATCGCTGCATGCTGTTGTTGGTTTCTGGATGTCAGGGCTTTTAATCGTCTTTCTGGTCTCAGGCCTGTCGTGGGCCGGCGTGTGGGGTGGCATGATCGTGCAGCCGTGGAGCAGTTTTCCGGCCGAGAAATGGGACAATGTGCCCTTGTCGGATGACATCCATGCCAGCATGAACCACGGTCACCAGAATGATGTGCCCTGGGCGCTGGAGCAGACGCCAATGCCTGCCTCGGGGTCTGATGCCGGTATCGATGGAATTGCTCAGAGCGTGCCAATCGATATTGATGCGGTGGTACAGTTGGGCACCTCACTGGGAATGCAGGGCCGGTTCCGCGTTGCCTACCCCAGCGGGGAAAACGGGGTCTGGACCCTGAACCGCGACAGCATGAGCAGTGACTCCACGGATCCGGTCAACGACAGAACCGTGCATGTTGATCAATACACTGGCAAGATTCTGGCTGATGTCAGATATCAGGATTACTCCGTGATGGGTAAAAGCATGGCCATTGGCATCCCGCTGCATATGGGCCTGATGGGTGTTTGGAACTTTGTTCTGAATCTGGTGTTCTGCCTATCCGTGATTTTTGTCTGCATCTCTGGTGTCGTTATGTGGATCAAACGTCGTCCCAAGGGGGAGGCGCGTCTCGCACCGCCCCCCTTGCCAGCGGAAATGCCGATCTGGAAGGGAGCCGTGCTCATCGGCCTGTTCACCGCGATGGCGTTCCCGCTGGTGGGGCTGACGCTGCTTGGCGTTCTGGCACTTGATCTGCTGATCATCAGCAACATTCCTGCGATGAAGCGCGCGCTGAGCTAACCGGTTGGGGCTGCACCTGCCGGTGCGGCCCCGCTGCGTGGCACGTTTGCGTCCCTTATGGCGTGCCGCGCAGCAAATCAGGTGTTTCGGGTCATCTGGACTTGGCAGCCCTCTCCAAAGCCCCTAACAGGGTTGATCAGAGGGACGACAGCGATGAAGACAAGAGACATGGACCGGGACTGGATCGCCACTGCGGCCACTTTGAACAGTGCGCTGCCTTATCTGCAACGTTACGACGGTGCTATCGTCGTCATCAAACTGGGTGGTCACGCCATGGGCAGTGACGAAGCGATGGAAAGCTTTGCTCGAGACGTTGTTCTGATGCGACAGGTTGGCGTGAACCCGGTGATCGTTCACGGCGGTGGCCCCATGATCAATTCGATGCTGGATCGGCTGGACATTCAGTCCGACTTCGTCAACGGCAAACGCGTCACCGATCAGGCCACGGTCGAAGTGGTCGAGATGGTGCTGTCAGGTGTCGTCAACAAACGTATTGTTCAGGCGATCAACGCACAGGGTGGCATGGCTGTTGGGCTTTCCGGAAAGGACGCACATCTGATGATGTGCGAGCAAACAGACGCCTCGCTGGGATACGTGGGAACACCTGCGAAGATGGACCCGAAGATCCTGCATGACCTGTTCTCGCATGACGTTATCCCGGTGATTGCCCCCTTGGGCGCCGGCGCTGAAGGGGAGACCTTCAACGTAAACGGTGATACGGCTGCAGGTGCGATTGCCTCCGCTCTGAAAGCGGATCGCCTGTTGCTGTTGACCGATGTTTCCGGCGTAAAAAACGCGGCCGGAGATGTCGTGACCGAACTGAAGGCCGGGCAGATCCGTGAAATGACCCGCGAGGGCACCATTGCAGGTGGTATGATCCCAAAGACCGAGACCGCGCTGGACGCCCTGCACAGCGGTGTGCGTGCCGTTGTCATCCTAGACGGCCGTGCACCAAACGCCGTTCTACTGGAACTGTTCACCGAGCACGGTGCTGGGTCTCTGATCCGACCAGACTAACACCTAAGTGATCCCGGTGGCCTTGCGCCGGGCACTAACATGCCTGAATGTGAATGTATGGACAATGAAACCATCATTCGACTGGGTGTGTTTGTGGTGCTGTTTGCGATCTTTGCAGGTGCCGAAGCGCTTGCACCACGTCGGCCACGCAACTGCCACAGATCGCGGCGTTGGCTGACCAACCTGTCAATTACTGTTTTGAACACAGTGATGCTCCGGGCGATGGCGATTGGCTTCCCGCTTCTGGCTGTTGGGGCCGCAATTGATGCCAGCCAGCTTGGGATGGGTCTGTTCAATAATCTCAACTGGCCCGGTTGGTTTGAGGTCATTCTCTGTGTCCTGATCCTCGACTTCGCGATCTGGCTGCAGCATCTGATTACGCACAAGGTTCCAATCCTCTGGCGGCTGCACCGTGTACACCATGCCGACAGAGATATGGATGTCACAACAGCCATCCGGTTTCACCCAATTGAAATCGCGCTGTCCATGATCCTGAAAATCGGCCTGATCTACGTTCTCGGCCCAAGTGCACTGGCCGTGGTCCTGTTTGAAATTTTGTTGAACGGGACTGCCCTTTTCAATCATTCGAACCTGAAACTCCCTCTTGCTGTGGACGCCGTGTTGCGTAGGGTTCTTGTGACACCTGATATGCATCGGGTGCACCATTCGGTTCTGAGGTCAGAGCACGACAGCAATTATGGCTTTGCGCTGTCAGTCTGGGACCGGCTGATGGGAACCTATGTGGCGCAGCCCGGGGGCGGGCATGAACAGATGAATGTGGGGCTGGAATGGCAGGACGATCGACCGACCCGACTGGGATGGAGCCTGTCTCTTCCGTTTCAGCGCAGATGACCTATCAGGAGGTTGAGAGAGCGGCGCAGGAGGTCGGCCTCATCGTGATGGGCACCCAACATCCCCGAGAAAGCGGTGCAAAACAGCTGGATGCGGGCACATTGATCCTGTTGGGTACAGCGGCCGAATTCTGGCCGCTTTTCATCGCCTCGCCTGAATGGACTGATGGCCGTTCAGATCCAGTGGATCGCTGGTCGTCGCGTGTGATTGGCAAACTGGCATCCGACATGGGCGCCACACCCTACTTCCCCTTTGGGGGACCGCCTTATACCCCGTTCATCGACTGGGCGTTGAAATCCGCACGCACGTACCAAAGCCCGGTTGGTGCACTGGTGCATGACACGGTTGGTATGCTGATCTCATACCGAGGAGCGCTGCACTTCCCGATGGAGTTTGACTTGCCGCCAGTTCCCGGCAGCTCGCCCTGTACTGATTGTCCAGCCCCCTGCACGACGGCCTGCCCCGTAAGCGCGCTGAATGCCGACAGCTTCTATGACGTCGAAGCCTGCCATGGCTACCTTGACACTCAAGCCGGACAAACCTGCATGACAAGTGGCTGTATGGCGCGATTGGCCTGTCCCGTCAGCGAAGGTGCAGGTCGGCAGCCTGATCAAACAGCACATCACATGAAAGCCTTTCATCCTTCATGACATATACCCTGATCCTGACACGCCACGCCAAATCAAGCTGGAATCACCCCGGCCTGACCGACCACGACCGACCCCTGAACAAACGTGGCCAAAAGTCCGCTACAGCGATTGGTGACTGGCTAAAGCGACATAGTTATTTACCGGATGAAGTCCTCAGCTCCAGCTCAACCCGTACCCGCGAAACCTGGGATGGCATGGGGCTGGAAGCGTCGAACATCAGATTTTTACAGGACCTGTATCACGCAGACCCGGCGCAAATGCTGAACATTCTTGCAACAGCACAAGGGGCCACAGTTTTGATGCTTGGGCACAATCCCGGGATCGCCGAATTCGCTGAGCGTGTCGTTAAGAAAGCGCCGGATCATCCAAGGTTCTTTGACTACCCCACCTGCGCGACCACCGTGATCCGATTTGATTTTGCGGGTTGGGAAGACCTGCACTGGCACAGTGGAAAAGTGCAGGATTTCATAATTCCACGCGAATTGCTGGAATAGAAAAGGCGGGGAATGCCCCGCCTTTTCATAAACTTGCTGATCCAGGTTTGTCTTAGTGTCCCAGGATCTGGCTGAGGAACAGCTTGGTCCGTTCGCTCTGCGGATTGTTGAAGAACTCTTCCGGTTCGTTCTGTTCCACGATCTGACCTGCATCCATAAAGATCACGCGGTTCGCCACCTGACGGGCAAAACCCATCTCGTGCGTCACGCAGAGCATGGTCATGCCCTCTTCGGCCAGTTCGATCATGGTGTCGAGCACCTCTTTGATCATCTCCGGGTCCAGCGCTGATGTCGGTTCATCGAACAACATGATCCGCGGGCGCATGCACAGGCTTCGCGCAATCGCCACACGCTGCTGCTGACCACCCGACAACTGGCCAGGATACTTATTGGCCTGCTCGGGGATCTTCACCTTCTCAAGGAAATGCATCGCCGTTTCTTCGGCCTCTTTCCGGGGTGTCTTGCGAACCCAGATCGGAGCCAGCGTGCAGTTCTCCAGAATGGTCAGGTGTGGGAACAGGTTGAAGTGCTGGAACACCATGCCAACTTCGGACCGGATCTTGTCGATGTTCTTGAGGTCATTCGACAACTCGGTTCCATCCACCACGATCTTGCCCTGCTGGTGTTCCTCCAGCGCGTTCAGGCAGCGGATCAGGGTGGACTTACCCGACCCCGACGGCCCCGCGATCACGATCCGCTCGCCCTGATTGACGGTCAGATTGATGTCGCGCAGCACGTGGAAGGACCCGTACCACTTGTTCATGTTGTTGATTTCGATGGCGACCTCGTCGCTCACCTGCATCTTTGAGCGGTCAATTTCGCGTTCTACGGCAAGTTGAGACATTGGGCCCTCCTCAGCGATGGCCAGTGTGGAGCTTGCGCTCCAGATACATGGAATAGCGGGACATGGAGAAACAGAAGATGAAGAACAGCAGGCCAATAAAGCCGTAGATCTCCCATACAATACCGTTCCAATTCGCGTCCGCGCGGATTGCGGTGGCAAGGCCCAAAGGATCCAGAAGCCCGATGATCGAGACCAGAACGGTATCTTTGAAAACACCGATAAAGGTCGAGACGATGCCCGGGATCGAGATTTTAAGCGCCTGAGGCATGATGATCAGTCGCTGTGCCTGCCAGTAATTGAGGCCAAGCGAATCCGCGCCCTCGTACTGGCCACGTGGCAGCGCGGCAAGACCACCCCGGATCACTTCAGCCATGTAGGCTGCCGAGAACAGGGTCACCATGATCAGAACCCGCAGGATGATGTCAAAGTTCGTGCCCGGCGGCAGAAACAGGTTCAGCAAGGTCGACGCCACGAACAGCAACGTGATCAGCGGAACGCCCCGGATGAACTCGATGAAGCCTACACTCAAGTATTTGACGATCATCAGGTCCGATTGACGACCCAAAGCCAGCACAATGCCCAGAGGCAGTGAGCAGGCAATGGCCACGACGCCGATGGTAATCGACAGCATGAAGCCACCAAACTTGCGGCTTTCGACAACCTCGATGCCAATCGCCGCAACAGAATCCATTGCACCGACAAAGTAGCTCGAGATAACCAACCACCAGACCAGCGAAGCAAGAACACCGAGGATGATGCCAAGCAACCCGCTCATCGTTTTGCTGATGAGTGTGTAAACTGCCCAGCCCACAACAAAACCAAGCAATGCCGAGATCGGTCCCCAGATCGTTCCACCCCAAAGAAGCCAGGGGAAGATGAACGGGTACAGGCCTGAGAAAATCAGGAGCTTCGACGGTACCTTGTCAGCGAACAGCACAGGTGCCAGTGCAACACCCAGCAGCACAAAGGCTGCAATCGGGCGCCAGTACAGTTCCGGTGGGTAGAACCCGAAGATCAGCTGAATCCAGCGCTCGTGGATCACACCCCAGCACGCGCCGGCATAGTGGCCTTCACGTCCAAGCGCATGCAGGATTTCACGACACTCCGACAACGATCCGGCATCCCATGTGGGAGAAATTATCCACGGGACCACAGCTGCCAAAATCTTGTAGACAAAGTAGATCGACAGCAGCGTCAGTATCGAGTTGAACCAACCGGAGAACAGGTTGTGGCGCATCCAGCCAATTATACCAACCTCTGAGGCTGGTGGCTCCTTCTCAGGGAGCATTTCGGTACGGACATATCCAATGTCAGACATCTTAACGCTCCTTCAGCTTCACGGATTCATTGTACCAGTTCATGACCGCTGAGATCGTCAGCGATATGGACAGATACACAAGCATCAGCAACAGAACGCATTCCAGCTCGCGACCGGTCTGGTTCATGGTGATGCCACCCAGAGTACCGGTGATATCCATGTAGCCCACGGCAATCGCCAGCGACGAGTTCTTGGTCAGGTTCAGATAGTTCGAGATCAGCGGTGGAATGATGACGCGCAGCGCTTGTGGCAGGATCACCAGATTCATGATCTTGTTCTGACGCAGACCCAGAGCGGCCGCAGCCTCAGACTGACCTTTTGAAATCGCCATGATACCGGCACGCACGATTTCTGCGATGAATGCCGCGGTATATAACGAAAGGGCAAGCCACAGCGCGATCAACGAGTTCCGCATATGGGTCCCGCCCTTGAAGTTGAACCCTTTCAGTTCGGGGTAACCAAGGTGAAAGCCCAGAGCATACATCAGAAGACCAATAGGCACGACGAAGACAGCAAGACGCTGCCACCATGTGACAGGCCGGTCACCGGTCTGTTCCTGAATCCCGTCTGCGCGACGTTTGATCCACCGCGAGGTCCAGATGGCACCCCCGAGTACGATCAGAAAGGCAACCAGGTCCAGGCTGACATCGAAACGCAGGCTGGAGGCACCAAACAGGTGAATATCGCCCAAACTGTTCGAGAACAAAACCTCGGGCACATAGACACCGCGGTTCGTCACCGCAACACTATCGGCAAGCATCATGCTTGCTTCCGGGTTCTCTCCTCGGAATGCGCGCGGTGCGGGTAGAGATTCGATCAGGACCGCCATGATGAAAACGATCCAAAGAAGGACAGGCACGTTGCGGAACATCTCGACATAAACGGTCATCAACCGCGCGATGATCCAGTTGTGCGACAGACGCAGAACACCAATTACCACGCCCAAGATAGTGGCCGTGATACACCCCAGAACCGCAACTACCAACGTGTTGAGCAAGCCGACGAAAGCTGCCCTCAGGTGCGTGTCACGTGAGGAATACTCCAACAGTCTCTGGTTGATGTCATAGCTGGCGGGTTCACCAAAGAAACCGAATTCAACCGGTTTTCCCAGTGCTGCCAAGTTGTTGATAGTGTTGGATACAATCCAGGCTGCCAGTAGCATGAAACCGATCAATGCGATGACCTGAATGGTCGCAGATCGATACCGCGTATCATAAAGGAGCATGGACAGCCGGAACTGCTCCTTCGGCGGGTCAGTGAGAGTCGTCATGACCTATGTATATCCCCGTGACATCCCGGTTATTTTTGTCGGCAGAGTTTCTCTCTGCTCAATCTATCCGGGCATGTTTTTCTATGATGCAAAAAGGGCGCAGGTTGCCCTGCGCCCTTTTCGCGGTTTTCTTAGCGGAACGGCGGCGAGTACAGCAGACCACCTTCGGTCCATTGTGCGTTCAGGCCACGTGCCAGACCGATCGGAGTTTCTTCACCGATGTTCTTGGCAAACACTTCACCGTAGTTGCCACCCGCTTTAACAGCGCGCTTGGCCCATTCGGCGTCCAGACCCAGCATCTCACCCAGAGTGCCTTCGCTGCCCAGCAGACGGTTCACTTCGGGGTTGTCGGTGCCAGCTGCCATCTCGTCGATGTTGGCCGAGGTGATGCCCAGCTCTTCAGCCGAGACCAGCGCGTTCAGAGTCCAGCGGACAACGTCGCCCCACTCGTGATCGCCGTGACGGACCAGCGGGCCCAGAGGCTCTTTCGAGATGATTTCGGGCAGCAGGACGTGGTCACCGGGGTTTTCGAACGTGGCGCGAGTAGCAGCCAAGCCCGATGCGTCGGTGGTGTAAACGTCACATGCGCCAGCCAGGTACTGCTGCTGTGCTTCGGCGTTGGTTTCGATCGGAACCGGCTCGTAGCTGATGTTGTTCGAGCGGAAGAAGTCCGCCAGGTTCAGCTCGGTTGTGGTACCGGTCTGGATGCAGACGGTCGCACCGTCCAGCTCTTTCGCCGAGGACACGCCCAGCGACTTGGGAACCATGAAGCCCTGACCGTCGTAGTAGTTGACGCCAGTGAATTCAAACTTCAGGTCCACGTCGCGACTGAAGGTCCAGGTGGTGTTACGGGCCAGCATGTCAACTTCGCCCGATGCCAGCGCGGTAAAGCGTGTCTTACCGGTGGTCGGAACGAATTCAACAGCGTTTGCGTCGCCCAGAACAGCTGCAGCTACGGCGCGGCAAACAGCCACGTCAAAACCTTGCCATTCGCCATTTGCGTCGGGCGCAGCAAAGCCGACCAGACCGGTGGTAACACCGCAGTTCAGCTTACCGCGCGCCTTGACGTCGTCTACGGTTCCCGCCGCAGCTGCGCCAGCGGCCAGACCGGCAATCGTAGCCGCGCCCAAGATTACGGATTTTTTCATTTTTACCTCTTCCTGATTTCCCATCCCCAGAGGGAACGGTTTTGTCCGACAATAGATGCCGGTAAGGTTACCCCAAAGGTGTCTCCCCTTTAGTGGGCATGAGTTTGGTCGCATTCATAAACAAACGTCAAGGGTTCGATCAGGGAATTCGATGAGTTGACCGGTCTTGAATGCGCCAGATTACTGAAAATCAAGAAAATAAGGCTCAAACCGATAGATCGTAGAACCGTTTGGCGTGCAAAAAGGCCTCTCGTTTGGTCTTCTCGACCTCCTGAGCCTCTTCATCCTCGCCCCATTGCTCGGTCTGCCAAATTTCGTCCAGCCTAGAAATGCGCCATATCTCGTCCGGATTGCGCCAATTCTGCGCTGCGGCGAAACCAAGAATCAGGGAACCGGACAGGCTGACAAGGTCGTGAAAGGCGGCGAGTCGGTACTCATCCAGCTGATGGACCTGCTGCCGAAGTGTGTCCAATGCGGTCGACGATTGAGGCTGATGCAAAACACCCGATACCGGAACCAGACGGGCGTTCAAAACGTCCGCCGCCCAGTCCAGCGCGGGATCCCATGCCTCGGCTTGTCGCTGTTCCAACGCTTCGGGATGCGTGGCGCGATAGCACAGCAGATCCGTGTCGCCATAGTCGGCGAGCATGTCGGCAACTTCAGCCTTTTGATGGCGCACTTTATCGATTGCTGCATTGGCGGACCGGGTGAATGGCATCGTGGTCGGATCGACCTCTTTCTCCTGCGCGTCCCATTCATCTGCGACCGCTTGCGCCATCGCAGCCGTAGGCAGGATCAGAGCCGCTTTTGCCGGAGTTTTCACACTGCGACCATCCAACTCGACAGAATAACCCCCGTCAGCCTCGACCACAGCGCTTGATGTCCAGAAGCGTTTTGGTTTCCATTCGCTCATGTTCTTAGTCCCATATCCCGGCCAAAGCCGCTGGTAGCTGATCAAATGCATCGATCACACAGAATGCGTCACGCAGCGCAGATCGATCGTGATATCCCCAGGACACACCAACGCCCGCGACACTGGCTGCCCGCGCCATTTCCATGTCAAAACTTGTATCGCCGATCATGACCGCATCTGCAGCGGAAACACCTGTATCTGACAGTGCCGTTTCAATCATTGAAGGATGCGGTTTCGACGGATGGTGATCCGCCACCTGCCGAGTGACGAAGTAGCTTTCCAGCCCGTGCACCTCCAGCAAGGCATCAAGACCACGCTGTGATTTGCCTGTTGCCACACCCAGCAACACTTCCGGTACCGCGTGCAGGGTTTCGATGATGTCCCTGGCACCTGGAAACAGGGGTGAGCTTGCAGCACCCTGATCCAGACGATGCGCGTGATAGGCCTGCTTATAGCCTTCGACCAGTCGATCCTGCACCGCTGGTGCCTCGGTTGGGGCCAGCCGGGCAATTGCGACCGGCAGCGACAATCCAACAATCGAAAGGATCGCACTTCTGTCAGGTACGGGCAGCGAAAGGGCCTCGAAACTTGAAGTCATGGCCAGAACGATGCTGCCCTGGCTATCGACCAGCGTTCCATCTACGTCGAACAGAACCAGACGCAATTGTGCGCTCATTGCAGTTCCTCGAACGGATCATCGGCCGCCAGATCTTCGGTCCAGCCGAACGTATTCCAACTGTCTTTCATGTGATCCGGCAGAGGTGCCTTGATCGTCACCTGCTTGCGGGTAACCGGGTGTTCAAAGGAAATCTGCCGTGCGTGCAGGTGCAGTTTCTTACTGATGATCCCACCCAGTTGCGCACCCCAGCCATCGCCGAGGTTTTCCTGACCCGAACCGCCGTATTTGCCGTCTCCGATGATCGGGTGACCAATCGCGGCCATGTGCGCGCGCAGCTGATGTGTACGGCCCGTGATCGGCTCCATCGCCACCCACGAGGCGCGTCCGGCAACCCGGTACAGCGTGGCATAAAGCGTATGCGCGCGCTTGGCGCCCGGCGTGCTGTCCACCTCGTTCAGATGTATGGCGATCATCTTTTCGCCCTCGCCGTGTTTGCCGTGCCCCGGGGCCTTAACCAGCCCGGTCTTGATCTCGCCCAGATATGGCGTAGGCACGCCGGCAACCAGCGCCCAATAGATTTTGCGCGTATTGCGATGACGGAAGGCCGCCGTCAGCCCTTTGGCAGCTTCGCGTGTGCGTGCCAGCAGCAGGACGCCCGAAGTATCCTTGTCCAGCCGGTGCACAAGCCTCGGGTTTTCATCAAAGCCAAAGCGCAATGCTTCGGACAGGCTGTCGACATGGCGGCTCTGGCCGCTGCCGCCCTGAACCGGCAATCCGCTGGGCTTGTTCAGGGCCAGTACGTGATCGTCACGATAGATCACGCAGGACTGGATCATCTCGGCGTCGCTGTCCGAGACACGATGCTTGACCTCGGCCGGTTTGTGATCGGCATCCGGCAGCGGTGGCACACGAACGGTTTGACCGACTTCCAAACGGGTCGAGGCCTTCACCCGCCCGCCTTCAACACGCAGTTCACCCTTGCGGCACATCTTTTCGATACGCCCCTGGCTGACATGCGGGAACAGGCGCCGCAACCAACGGTCCAGACGCTGGTCGCCATCACCTTCGGCTACCGTGATCATTTGTACGCCACTCATGCCAATGCCCCTTGCCCCGTGCGGCGATCCCGCCCGGATTGCGTGTTCGTCAGTGCCTTAGAAAACATGCGCGTCTGTCGCGCGCTATACCAAAAGAGTCAAGGCAGGACGGAGTATGCAAGCAGCACCGGATTAGATTTTTGAGAAATCTCCGTGACGTCCCGCACCATCCCGGAAACGTCCGGCACCGGCAGTCCCTTCCCTTCGGATCGCTTCGGTCCCATTGGCCCATTCTACCTTCAGGGCTTCACGAACGGGCATGCCACGGGTCTCGATGATTGAACGGCGGTCCGCCAACACGGCCTCCTGAGGGAAACGCGCAATTTCATGGGCCATCGCTTCGGCGACCGCACGTGCTTTGCCATCCGGCGCGATTTTTTCCGCCAGACCAATGCGATAGCATTCCTCGGCTTCGACCTTTCGCCCCGTCAGTGCGATCTCCAGCGCCTTGCCCTGTCCCACGAGCCTAGGCAACCGCACCGTTCCGCCATCCATCAAAGTTATGCCCCAGCGCCGGCAATACACGCCCATATAAGCTGTTTCGGCCATCACCCGGATATCGCACCACAGTGCCAGCTCCATCCCTCCCGCGACAGCTGCCCCTTCAATCGCGCCGATAACCGGCTTGGACAACTCCAGACGAGACGGCCCCATAGGACCCAGTGTTGAGGGTGCCGAACCCAACGGAAAGGCGTGCTTGTCCATGTAGCGCTGAAGCAGGTCGGGATCGGACAGCGTCGCGGCCATCTTCAGATCCCACCCCGCGCAGAAGTTGCCGCCTTTGCCCCAGAAAACTGCGGCTTTGGCCGGGCTTTCATCGAATTCCAGAAATGCCTCCATCAGGGCCTTGGCGTGGTCTGCATCCACTGAATTCCGTGCTGCTGGCCTATCATGTACGATGGTCCAGACGTCTTCGGTTTTTTCGATTGAGACGGTCACAGGCTTCCCTCCCTTGAAACTGCTGCCCCAAGGGAAACCTTTATGCCGTGCCTGTCGCTTGTAACGCCACGGCACGCGCCAAACTGACCCTGCGTAATTAGCTGTTTCGCTGTGTGCGCAGTTTGGCGAAGTAGTCCAACCGCTTTTTCAGCTCTCTCTCGAACCCGCGTTCGACAGGCTGATAAAGAACCGGGCGTTTCATCGTTTCCGGAAAATAGTTCTGCCCCGAAAACCCATCGTCGGCATCGTGGTCGTAAGCGTAACCCGCGCCGTACCCCTGATCTTTCATCAATGAGGTTGGCGCATTCAGGATATGCTTGGGCGGTGGTTCACTGCCGGATTGCTTGGCCAGCCTCATGGCAGCTTTGTAGCCAACATAAGCACCGTTCGATTTTGGCGCGAGCGCGAGATAGACAACGGCCTGCGCCAAGGCAAGCTCACCCTCGGGGGAACCCAGCCGCTCATAGGTCTCCCAGGATTGCAGACAAACTGCCTGCGCCTGAGGGTCGGCCAGCCCGATATCCTCGACCGCCATGCGGGTAATGCGGCGCGCCAGAAACCGGGGATCCTCGCCTCCGGTCAGCATCCGGGCAAACCAGTAAAGGGCCGCATCGGGATCTGATCCGCGCACCGATTTATGCAGGGCTGAAATCAGGTTGTAATGCTCGTCACCTGATTTGTCGTACTTTGCCGCGCGCTTCATCAGACGGGTGGACAAAGCATCCGGGTCCAGTGGCGTCTCGACTTTCCAGGCAGATATTTGCTCGATCAGGTTGAGTAGAGCACGACCATCGCCGTCTGCCATCTCTTGCAGCGCGTCACGCGCGGCGGGCGTCAGCGGCAGGGCTCGACCAAGTTCCTTTTCAGCCCTTTGGGTCAGTCGCTCAAGATCACTCAAACTCAGCCGTTCGAGCACCAGAACCTGTGAACGGCTCAAAACCGCTGCGTTCAGCTCGAACGAGGGGTTCTCGGTCGTCGCCCCGACCAGAAGAATGGTGCCGTCTTCCATATGTGGCAGGAATCCATCCTGCTGCGCCTTGTTGAACCGGTGAATCTCATCAACGAACAGCAGGGTTCCCTTGCCGTTCTGCCGGCGCAGTTTGGCTGCCTCGAATACCTTCTTGAGGTCAGGGACACCTGTGAAAATCGCGCTGATCTGCACGAAATGCAGGTCGGTCTCGCTGGCCAGCAGACGTGCGATGGTCGTTTTACCAACCCCTGGCGGCCCCCAGAAAATCAGACTGGAAAGGCTGCCTGATGCAAGCATCACGCCCAATGGCGCGTCCGGCCCAAGAACCTGTTCCTGCCCGATCACCTCTGCCAAAGTTTGCGGCCGCAACCTGTCGGCCAATGGCCGATGGGGTTCAGCCGCAGGCTCAGCCGTACCGGTGTCGAACAGATCGCTCATCGGGTCACAGCCGGAACCGCAGGGACACGACCTGACCGCCACGCAGTACGTCCATCTGCAACCGGCGCCCCGGTTCGGTCAGCACGGAAACCACATCTCCGGAACGTTCCATCACTTCACCATTGATGGCCTTCAACACATCCCCGGCTCTCAGACCAGAACGCCCCCCATAAGGACCGGGATCAACAACGACCACGCCGGTCTGAGACAACAACAAACCCATCCGCGCGATCAGCGCCGGGTTGACCCGTGCCACTGTGAGGCCGGGCATGACCGTGTCCTCATCCAGCGTCGTTTCTTCGGCGGGTGGCGTTTCCGGGGCTTCGATAAGTGCCACGTCGATCTCTGGCTGTTCCTCACCACGCAGTAGCGTCAGGCGCGATGTACCCCCAACACCGGCAATGGACATGCGGAATTTCATCTCGGCCGGAGAGTTCACCTCATCCCCATCCACATGGGTAATGATATCCCCGACCTTCAGCCCGGCTTCGGCAAGTGGGCTGAGATCGTGCAAGTCCGAAACCACTACCCCCAAGGGCAAAGCCAGACCCAGCGACTCCGCAATATCAGCACTCATATGTTGCCCGGCCATGCCGGCCCATGGGGTGACAAAGCTGTCATTGCCCGCTTGCGCCTGGCGTAGGAATTCCGCCACCAAATTGGCCGGTATCGCAAACCCGATGCCATTCGAACCACCGGATCGAGACAGGATCGACGTGTTGATGCCAATCAAGTCTCCGTTCACGTCGATCAGCGCGCCACCAGAGTTACCCGGATTGATCGGTGCATCGGTCTGAATGAAGTACCCACGCGCATTCCCGGTCGCCGTACCAGTACGCGCCAGTCCAGAGATGATCCCTGAAGACACTGTCTGCCCCACCCCGAACGGGTTGCCGATGGCCAGTGCAAGCTCGCCTACTTCAACATGATCAGAGTCGCGCATGTTCAGCGACGGCAGGCCTTCTGCTGCGTTCAGACGCAGGATCGCGATGTCACTCTCCTGATCCCCCAATACAACTTCGGCCGAGAATTCACAGCGATCCGTTGTCACCACCCGGATTTCGGTCGCTGTTCCCACGACGTGATAGTTTGAGACCACATATCCATCGTGAGTCAGAATGACCCCCGACCCCAACGAGTTCTGCACGCGGGGTTGTGGTGCACCGAATCCACCACCAAAGAAGTCCTGAAAAAACGGGTCCGAGAAGAACGGGTTCGCCCGACCCTGCCTGACGATCTTGGCATAGATATTCACCACCGCCGGTGAGGCCTGCTTGACGACGGGCGCAAACCCCAGACTGATCTCGGACTGGCTTTGAGGGACCCGGGTTTCGGCGGCGGCGGAAAACGCCCCCAACAGCAAAACAAGCGAACACGCGATTTTCCGCATCATCAGTCCTCCGGCACCTTTGCTCATCGGATATGCGGGGCTGACGGCGGGAATGCAAGCGGCTTGGGCCAAACACTTATTGGAAAGCAAATTCCCCGGTTTGAGGTATAGTGAAAGGGAAGTTGTTTTTTGAAAGAGAATTACATGCATCAGGATCGTGAACTGACATTCATATCAGCCGTCGCAAGCCATCATCAAAAGCGGCAATTCACCCCGGATGAGCACGCGCATGAATACTATCAAACCTCGTTGCTCAGTGCCGTGATGCAGGGTGTCTATGATGGCACTGTGTCCATTGATGAACTTCTGAAACATGGCGATTTCGGCCTGGGCACGTTCAACGCGCTGGATGGAGAGATGATCGTTCTCGACGGTGTCGCCTATCGGCTGGATGGAGACGGCAAAGCATCAATTGCCCAAGGCAAAGCGCTGACCCCATATGCAGCGGTCATAAACTTCGAACCTACAGTGTCACTCGCACTGGAAACGCCTGTCGAAAAACAGGCCTTCGAAAACGGGCTGGATTCCATCGCCGAGGCCAGAAACCTGTTCTATGCAGTGCGGTTTACCGGGCAGATCAAACACATCAAGTATCGAAACGTATTGCGGCAGGAACGCCCCTACAAACCACTACTGGAAGTCGTGAAAACTCAGGCCGAGTTCGAATTGAGTGAAACCGAAGGTACGATACTGGGCTTCAGATGCCCTGACTACGCCGTGGGCATAGGCGTGCCCGGCTATCATCTGCATTTCATCTCCAGCGACCGTTCAACCGGCGGTCATGTCCTGGACTACACTCTGACCAGCGGCCAGATCGAGATCGACCACACATCGTCGCTGCATCTGGAACTTCCGGAAACCCGAGATTTTTCAGACGCCAACCTGTCAGCCGGAGCTTCGGCCGATGGTATACGGAAAGCGGAAGGTGATTAAGTTCGCAAAGCTACAAAGCGCCGTTGGTTACAGTCCCAGAGCAACAAAAAACCCCCGCGCCTTGGGCACGGGGGTTAGAAATCAGATCTGGATCGATCTTATTCTTCGTCTGCTGCCTCTGCGGCGGCAACGCGGGCTTTGTCAGCCGCGCCTTTGGCGTCAACGTCACGATCAACGAATTCGATGATCGCCATCGGAGCCATGTCGCCATAGCGGAAGCCAGCTTTCAGGATGCGGACATAACCGCCCTGACGCTCGGCATAGCGGGGGCCAAGAACTTCGAACAGCTTTGCGACGTCTTTGTCTTCTTTCAGCTGTGCTGCGGCCTGACGACGGGCGTGCAGGTCGCCGCGCTTGCCCAGGGTGACCAGCTTTTCGATGATCGGGCGCAGTTCTTTTGCCTTCGGCAGAGTTGTTTTGATTTGCTCATGCTCGATGAGCGAGCCAGCCATGTTCGCAAACAGCGCCTTGCGGTGCTCATGAGTACGGTTCAGGCGGCGGTAACCACGTGCGTGACGCATTTTCTAGTTCCTTCTTTCGCGTTTTGCTTTGTCTGGCCGGCGATGCGTGTCACCGGCTCTCCTTGGGGCATCATCGCCCTTGTATTCCCCGGCATCCCGGGCATTGGGGAAGACGCGCTTAGAACGCGTCTTCGAATTTCTTCGCCAGATCTTCGATGTTGTCGGGCGGCCAATCCTCGACATCCATGCCGAGGTGCAGACCCATGCCGGACAGCACTTCTTTGATCTCGTTCAGCGACTTGCGGCCGAAGTTCGGGGTGCGCAGCATCTCGGCTTCGGTCTTCTGGATCAGGTCGCCGATGTAAACGATGTTGTCGTTCTTCAGGCAGTTTGCCGAACGGACCGACAGCTCCAGCTCGTCCACTTTCTTCAGCAGCAGTGGGTTGAACTCCAGACCATCGTCTTCGTCCTGGCGGCCAGCCGATTCCGGCTCGTCGAAGTTGACGAAGATCGACAGCTGATCCTGCAGGATACGTGCGGCAAAGGCCAGCGCGTCTTCCGGCGTGATCGAACCATCGGTTTCGATCTTCAGGGTCAGCTTGTCATAGTCCAGAACCTGACCTTCACGGGTCGGCTGAACGTCATAGGCAACCTTTTTGACCGGCGAATAGATCGCGTCGATCGGGATCAGACCGATAGGCGCGTCTTCCGGCTTGTTTTTCTCAGCCGAGACATAGCCCTTACCGGTGTTGACGGTCAGTTCCATGAACAGGTCAGCGCCATCGTCCAGGTGGCAGATGACGTGATCGCGGTTCAGAACCTCGATGCCAGCGCTTTCGCTGATGTCGCCTGCGGTGACAACTGCGGGGCCTTTAGCATTGATCGACAGGCGCTTGGGGCCTTCGACTTCCATGCGCAGGGCAACCTGCTTGAGGTTCAGGATGATGTCGGTGACATCTTCGCGAACGCCTGCGACGCTCGAGAACTCGTGCAATACGTTGTCGATCTGAACGCTGGTAATGGCCGCGCCTTGCAGCGAGCTCATCAGAACGCGGCGCAGCGCGTTGCCCAGAGTCAGACCAAAGCCGCGCTCCAGCGGCTCGGCAACCAGAGTCGCCTGACGCGCGGGATCGTTGCCCGGCTTGCCTTCCAACTGGGTCGGCTTGATCAATTCTGCCCAATTCTTATGGATCATGTAATCCCTCCATTCCTGTCCGCGCCCCATGACCAACAAGGTGCAGACGCCCGAGGTTTAAAATGACGTGCTGGGGCCGTGCAAAAACACAGCCCCAGCTCAATTCAAAATCGCTTAGACGCGGCGGCGCTTCGGCGGGCGGCAGCCGTTGTGAGCAATCGGAGTCACGTCGCGGATCGATGTGATGTTGAAGCCCACTGCAGCCAGCGCGCGCAGAGCCGATTCACGACCCGAACCGGGGCCCTGAACTTCGACTTCCAGCGTCTTTACGCCATGTTCCTGCGCCTTTTTGCCTGCATCTTCTGCAGCCATCTGAGCGGCGTAGGGGGTCGATTTCCGCGATCCCTTGAAGCCCATGGTACCGGCAGACGACCACGAGATGGCGTTGCCCTGTACGTCCGAGATCAGGATCTTGGTGTTGTTGAAGGTCGAGTTCACATGGGCAACGCCCGATGCGATGTTCTTACGCTCTTTGCGCTTAACGCGAGTCTTATCACGTGCCATCAGTCAGACCCTCCCTTATTTCTTCTTACCAGCGATGGCCTTTGCGGGGCCTTTGCGGGTACGAGCATTGGTGTGGGTACGCTGACCGCGAACCGGCAGGTTGCGGCGGTGACGCAGACCGCGATAGCAGCCCAGGTCCATCAAGCGCTTGACGTTCATCTGAACTTCACGACGCAGATCACCTTCAACGGTGAAGTTTTCGTCGATGTATTCGCGGATTTTCAGAACTTCGGCGTCGGACAGTTCGTTGACGCGACGGGTCGCTTCAATGCCCACGGCTTCGCAGATCGCTTTGGCCGAGGTGTTGCCGATACCGGTGATATATGTGAGGGCGATAGGTACCCGCTTTGCAGTCGGGATGTTTACGCCGGCAATACGTGCCACGTGTCACTTTCCTTTTTGTTGCGGTTCCGTAGCTCCGGAACCTTTTTTCACAACACTTGATCTTGGCAGTGACGCCAGAGGATCCAGCATTTGTAAGAGGTAGTTACGACAAACAGGACGAATCCCGAATGCGCAGTTGATTCCCAAAAGGGATGGGGGTCGATATGGGCTTTTGGCGGTGCCGTCAAGCCCATTTCAGATTTAGCCGAGAACAGCCTCGATCGAAGCGGTCACTTCGTCAATGCTGGCCAGACCATTGACCGGGCGCAAATCGCCCTTGGCGTAGTAGTAGCCGATCAACGGAGCGGTTTTCTTGTAGTACTCCATCAGACGGATGCGAACGCTCTCTTCATTGTCGTCTGCCCGAACGGGTTCACCGGCAGCGCGTGCCTCTTCGGCCCGGTTGACGATGCGCTTGACCAGCGTTTCGTCATCAACACGCATTTCGATCACGGTGTGCAGCGACTGACCCAGCTTGGCAAGCAGAGCCGCCAGCGCGTCGGCTTGCGCCAGCGTGCGTGGGAAGCCATCGAAGATAAAACCAGCGCCTTTTTCGGTCATCAGCTTTTCTTCGATCAGGCCGATCACGATCTCATCGGTGACCAGCTTGCCCGCGTCCATGATAGCCGCAACCTTCTTGCCCATATCGGTGCCCGAGGTCTTGGCTTCGCGCAACATGTCGCCGGTGCTCAGCTGGACCATGCCGCGTGTCTTGACCAGGTGTTGCGCTTGCGTCCCTTTACCTGCCCCCGGGGGGCCCAACAATATGATGTTCATCGACGAGCGGGTCCCTTCCTGCCGCGTTTCTTGCTTTTACCGCGCAGCTGGGACTTTTCGATAAGCCCTTCGTATTGATGCGCCAGCAAATGGCTCTGCACCTGTTGGATCGTGTCCATGGTCACAGAGACGATAATCAGAACCGACGTGCCGCCGAAATAGAACGGGATGGCAAACTGGTTCCGCAGAATTTCCGGCAACAGACAGACCAGCGCCAGATAGGCCGAGCCCAGCACCAGCACACGATTGACCACGTATTCCAGGTACTCCGAAGTTTTCTTGCCGGGACGAATGCCAGGCACAAAACCGTTCTGCTTTTTCAGGTTGTCTGCAACATCGTCCGGCTTAAACGACACGTTGAACGTGTAGAAGTAGGCAAAGAACACGATCATTGCAGCGAAGAACAGCAGATAAAGTGGCTGCCCGGGGCCAAAGTTGGCCAGCAACCAAGACATGACCGGTCCATTCGTTGCGCCCGACGAGAAGGTCGAGATCGTCACAGGCAACAGCAGCAGTGAGCTGGCGAAGATGGCAGGGATAACACCTGCGGGGTTCACCTTGACCGGCAGGTGGCTGGAACCACCCTCATAAACCTTCATGCCGACGTTACGGCGCGGATACTGAATATGGATCTTGCGCAGTGCGCGTTCCATGAACACCACGAAGGTGATGACTGCAATCACCATGACGATGACGCCAACGATGACAGCTGGGCTGATCGCGCCCGAACGGCCAGAAGCAAAGAACTGTGCCAGTGCCGCAGGAACCTCGGCGATGATGCCGACAAAGATAATCAGAGAGATACCGTTACCGATGCCACGCGCGGTGATCTGCTCACCCAGCCACATCAGGAACATGGTGCCGCCAACCAGCGTGATCATGGTCGACATACGGAAATAGAGACCGGGATCAGTCGCAAGGTCACCCGATTCCAGCGAAACGGCCAGGCCATAGGCCTGAACAGTCGCCAGAGCCACGGTGCCAAAGCGCGTATACTGGTTGATTTTCTTGCGCCCTTGCTCGCCCTCTTTCTTGAGTTGCTCAAGCGCAGGAACCATCGCAGTCAGCAGCTGCACGATGATCGAAGCCGAAATGTAAGGCATGATGCCGAGGGCAAAGATACCCATCCGCCCCAGCGCCCCGCCGGTGAACATCGAAACCATGCCGCCGATGCCTTGCCCCGCCTGCTCCATGAACTCGCGCAGCGCTTGTCCGTCAATCCCCGGCACCGGAATAAAGGTGCCCAGACGATAGACGATCAGCAATGCAAGCGTGAACAGGATGCGGTTGCGCAGATCGGTGGCTTTGCCAAGGGCAGCCCAGCTTGTGTTGGCCGCCATTTGTTCTGCTGCTGATACCATAAATCGGTCTCTCTTGTGAAAACGCCGCCCGGAACCGTTTTCCGGCTCGGACGGCGTCTTGGAAAACTCTGAAGTCTATGTAAGCGGGTCTTCGCCCGCTCACAAGCGCTTACTCTGCCGCAGCAGCTTTTGTGACTTTCAGTGAACCGCCCGCTTTTTCAACTGCCTCTACGGCAGCTTTCGAAGCACCGGTGACTTCCAGGTTCACTTTGGCGCTGATTTCGCCTTTGGCCAGAACGCGAACACCGTCCAGTTTGCGACGAACCAGACCGGATGCAACCAGTGCGTCCTCGGTGATCGCAGCTTTGGCGTCCAGCTTGCCGGCGTCGACGAATTTCTGGATCAGGCCCAGGTTGATAACAGCGAATTCCTTGCGGTTCGGCTTGTTGAAGCCACGCTTGGGCAGGCGCTGGTACAATGGCATCTGGCCGCCTTCGTAGCCATTGATGGCCACACCCGAACGGGATTTCTGGCCTTTGATACCACGGCCACCCATTTTACCTTTGCCGGAACCGGGACCACGACCAACGCGGGTGCGTTTCGGTGCGGCGCCAGGATTGTCGCTCAATTCGTGCAGTTTCATATCGCTTCTCCTAAGCCGGATGTGGCCCCCGAAGCGTGATGGGCCAAACACGGCATTTCTTGGTTTTGATTCTCGCAGCCCATACGGCCACCGAGCGCGTATAGACGGATGACATCTGTGATTCAAGAGGGTTGCAAACCTTGCACCTAGGGTCACGTGCCTTTGAATGCCCGACACATATTCCGATTGCCGGATCAGTGTCCACAACGATGCTTTGTACGAATGGCGATCCCGGAAGGACTCGAACCCTCAACCTGCTGATTAGAAGTCAGCTGCTCTATCCAGTTGAGCTACGGGACCGCTGGGCCCTTCTTGATGGTTTTAGCGACCGGGTTCAAGAGCCAAGCGCATGAATGCGCTGTTCGGGTCGTTGGTGTAGCCGAAGATTGGTTCGCAATAGGAATAACCAAGCGCTTCATAGAGTTTGCGCGCGGCATCATATTCGGTCAGGTGCGCCGCGCCAGTCTCAAGCACCAGTGCCGAAACCCCCTCGTCCCGCGCCAGTTCGGCAAGGTGATTCATAATCACCCGGGCCAATCCACGACCGCGCGCCTGCGATATTATGTGAACCGATTTTACCTCGGCCGTTCCATCGGGCAATGTCTTGAGTGCGCCACAGCCGAGCGGCTGGTCGGACTCATACAGCGCCCAGAACCGCATATCCGGCCCCGCCAGCGAGTCGGCATCCATTGTGTGATTGCTTTCTGCAGGCCCCGCCGTCTCACTATGAGCAAAATGCGCCTGCACCACCGGACGCAGATCGTCCGAAGTAGGATCGGCCTCGCGGATATCGATCATGCGATGGGTCTCGCTCAATGTGTCCAGGGACTGCGGCGGTCTGTGGCGAAGTTTTCGCCATAGCCCCGTGCGCGCAAGTTCGGTTTGCGCTTGTGTGGTTCACTGACCTGCACCTCGATGCCATTATCCTTGGCATAGTCCAGTGCTTCTTCCTTGGTGTCGAACTTCAGACGCACCTGAGTCTGTGTGTCGTCGGACGATGTCCAGCCCATCAGCGGATCAACCTCACGCGCTGACGCGGGTGCATATTCCAGAACCCACTTGTGGGTCTTGGCCATGCCCGAAGTCATCGCATTCCTTGCAGGCTGGTAAATCCGTGCGCGCATGTCGCCTCTCCGTACTCACTTGGCTGACGTTGTTTATGCGTCAGAGCGTGCGCTGGGACAAGATAACAATTGTCACAGCAAGCTTTCGTGCCTCGCCCTCTCGCACAAGACCACTGATGTCAGAAACTGTCATCAGCCTACGCTATCTTTTTGATCAATCCAAAACGAGGACACCACGATGATCCATCATGAACGAAGACTGCAGATCGACGCCAACCCCGAAGCAATCTGGATGGTTCTGAGCCGCTTCATGCATATCGACGAATTCGCGCCACAGGTCACATACGTCGAAGCATTGACGAACGGCAAGGATGGCGTCGGATCAAAGCGGCGCTGTCACTTTGAGAACGGAACTTCACTGGTCGAAGAGGTAACAGACTGGCGACCCAATCGGGGCTACGGCGTCCGCTTGTCCGAGATGCCGGCGATGCCCCTGGCTGAGGCACATGCAGCGATTGCCATCGAACCACTCGCAGATAGTCGTTCGCGGGTGATCTGGAGCATGGATTACGAGATGAAGTACGGCCCATTGGGCTGGCTGTTGGGGCAAACGCTATTAAAAGCGATGATAGGTCGGGTGCTGAACAGCAATCTGAAAGCACTGGCTGAAAAACTGCGCACAGACCGGATTCCGGACGCTCAGTTTGCCTTTTACTGAAACTTTAGATTCTGGACCGGATCAGCCCTTGCAGTTGGACAAAATAAGAACAAATGTAGGGGCCTGACCCGGAGCCTGCTTATGCCATACGCCCATTCCGACAAGACGCAACTGACCGCCGAAGACGTCCGCGCACGCCTGAAACTCGAGGGCGGCAAGCAATTCGTCATGCACACCGAGTTCGCCCCGGCTGGTGATCAGCCCACCGCGATCAAAGAACTGGCCGGAGGTGTTCTGGACGGGGAACGCGATCAGGTTCTGCTGGGCGCGACCGGCACGGGCAAGACGTTCACCATGGCCAAGGTGATCGAGGAAACGCAGCGCCCCGCGATCATCCTCGCGCCCAACAAGACATTGGCAGCGCAGCTATATGGAGAGTTCAAAGGCTTCTTCCCTGAGAACTCGGTCGAATACTTCGTCTCGTACTATGACTACTATCAGCCCGAGGCCTATGTGCCGCGGAGCGACACATATATCGAAAAAGAATCGCAGATCAACGAACAGATCGACCGGATGCGCCACTCGGCCACCCGAGCGCTGTTGGAGCGGGACGATGTGATCATCGTCGCCTCGGTCTCCTGCATCTACGGTATCGGGTCCGTTGAGACCTATGGGGCGATGACGCAGGACCTGAAGGTCGGCAATGAATACGATCAGCGTCAGGTAATGGCCGATCTGGTCGCCCAGCAATACCGCCGCAACGATCAGGCGTTTCAGCGCGGCTCGTTCCGCGTGCGGGGCGATTCACTCGAGATCTGGCCTGCTCACCTCGAGGACCGGGCGTGGAAGTTCTCGTTCTTTGGTGAGGAGTTGGAAACCATCACCGAATTCGACCCGCTGACCGGCGAACGCGCCGCGTCGATGGAACAGGTGCGGGTCTATGCGAACTCGCACTACGTAACGCCGAAGCCGACGATGAACCAGGCGATCATCGGCATCAAAAAAGAACTGCGCATACGGCTGGATCAACTCGTCGGCGAAGGCAAGCTGCTGGAAGCCCAACGGCTGGAGCAGCGCACAAATTTCGATCTCGAAATGCTCGAGGCCACCGGCGTCTGCAACGGGATCGAGAACTATTCGCGCTATCTAACGGGCCGCGCTCCGGGCGAGCCTCCCCCAACCCTGTTCGAATTCATCCCCGACAACGCCATCGTCTTTGCCGATGAAAGCCACGTCAGCGTCCCGCAAATCGGCGGCATGTACCGGGGCGATTATCGGCGCAAGTTCACGCTGGCCGAGCACGGGTTCCGCCTGCCGTCCTGCATGGATAACCGCCCGCTGAAGTTCGAGGAATGGGACGCCATGCGCCCGCAATCCGTCTTTGTCTCGGCCACCCCGGCCAAGTGGGAGATCGAACAAACCGGCGGCATCTTCACCGAACAGGTCATCCGCCCCACCGGTCTGCTGGACCCCGAGGTCGAAATCCGACCCGTCTCGATGCAGGTGGACGACCTGCTGGACGAGGTGCGCAAAGTGGCCGCCGATGGCTATCGCACGCTGGTCACCACGCTCACCAAGCGCATGGCCGAAGACCTGACCGAATACCTGCACGAGCAGGGCATCAAAGTGCGCTACATGCATTCGGATATCGACACGCTGGAACGCATCGAAATCCTGCGCGACCTGCGGTTGGGCGCGTTCGATGTGCTGGTTGGGATCAACCTGCTGCGTGAAGGGCTCGACATCCCCGAATGCGGGCTGGTCGCCATTCTGGACGCGGATAAAGAGGGCTTCCTGCGCTCGGAAACATCCCTGATTCAGACCATCGGCCGTGCTGCGCGGAACGCGGATGGCCGGGTGATCATGTATGCCGACAAGATCACCGGTTCGATGGAGCGCGCGTTGAACGAGACCAACCGCCGCCGCTCCAGACAGATCGCCTATAACGAGGAACACGGCATCACCCCCGAAACGGTGAAGAAGAATGTCGAGGACGTTCTGGCCGGTCTCTACGAAGGCGACGTGGATATGAACCGCGTCACCGCCACCATCGACAAACCGATGCACGGCGCCAATCTCGAGGCCCATCTAGACGGGTTGCGCGACCAGATGCGCAAGGCCGCCGAGAACCTGGAATTCGAAGAGGCCGCCAACATCCGGGATGAGATCAAACGTCTGGAAGCGGTCGACCTGGCCATCGCCGACGACCCCATGGCGCGCCAATGGGCGGTCGAGAAGGCCTCGGAAGACGCAGTGAAATCCCGCGGACGGTCAACGGCTGGCAGGCCAGGGCAGCGGGGTGGGAATGTGAAGCGGAGGAAGCGTTAGAACAACACGCAACTGATAGTTGCAATTTGCCTCAAAGCAAGAAATCTATCTTCCTAGACAATTGGTTTAGGAAAGTTCTTTGATTGCATTTCTTATTGTAGTTGGATTGCTCGGCTCAATCTCCATCCTAGCAATGGCTTGGGTTTGGGTGACTGTTCTTGCGGGATGGCGTGAAACTTCACCCGGCAGAGCTCTTACAATGCTTTGGTTCCTACTACTTCTGATTGGCATCTTGGGACTTGGAATAGACTCAGACTACGGGATGGCCCGGCTGCTGGTGCTAGCCTTGTGGCCAGTTTCAATTCTATTTTTGCTGAAAGCCGCCTTTGCCGCGAAACTCTTTATTTTCATTTTTATGGCGTTGATCTTGGTTGCTTTGACTAGCGTAGTCGCTGCAATTATGCCGGGCAAAGCAAAAGTTCCGACCGTAATTGTCGGTGCAATGCTTACGGTGTTGGGCCCGGTCGCTCTGCAGAACGCACAGGTGCAATGGCAAATGACAAGATATGCAGAAGCATCCGAGTTACGTATCATCGAACGTTCGTCGTTGTTCGAATCTATCCGGGCTCGCTCCGATGGCTACCAAGACCCCCATGGTATAGCGTGTGACAACGAGAGTTGGCCTTATCTTTGGAGCTATCGGCATAGAGACTGGATCGCTCTACCGCCCAACACCCGTTACGGCGGTGATACCAAAGAACGTGTTATGAGCGTTTGTGTCCACAGATAACACGCGCTCTACACTTCAAACTTGCACCCCGCCCCACCCTCCTCCACGTTTGAAATCACAAATTGTGATTCCAAACGGCTGCCATGACGATACCGAACACCCTGCCCAGCACCCATGAAGTCAAAAGCGCCATTCACCGGGTGCGCGGCACCCGCGTGGTGCTGGCCGAGGATCTGGCGCAGTTCTACGGAAAGTCCGTCAGCGCCTTCAATCAGGCCGTGTCGCGCAACAAAGACCTGTTCGAGGGTTACCGCTTTCAACTCACCGATGCCGAGGTCGCTAATTTGCAATCACAGAATGTGATCTCAAAACCCAAAGGCCGCGGCGGGCGGCGGGTCAATCCGTGGGTCTATACGGATTACGGCGTGGCCATCGCCTCGGCCCTGTTCAAAGACCCGCGCGCGATCAAGATCACCCGTATGATTACTGAGGCCTTTGTTGACGGCGCAAACGCATTGGCCGAAACCCCGCGCAGCGTGCCGGAAATCCTGCCACCTGAGGACGCCCCAGCCCCGCTGCTGCCCAATGGCGATCAACTCCGCGATCTGGCCGAAAACATCCTCGATTCCGGGCAGCAGAGCCTTGTCGACTACATCGCCAACCCGACCACCAAGCGGCAACAGGCGGTGGCAGTAATCATGAAAACCCTCGCCGAAACCGCAGGCGAAGAGGTGCGCACCCAACAGGAACGCCTGCGCCTGCGCATCGCCGAACGTCTGGCCACCGGTGACTACACCGATGACGATGACCGCAAGCGGTTGATCGAATTGCTGCACGCGATGAAGGGATAACTTATTTAAAGTGAACGCTTTTCTTTCGGATAGTTCCCCTTAGGAACAGATCCTGTTGAGCAACCTGCGGAAACTGCTCTTCCCAATCTCGAAAGCGGTCATTCGTGACAATCCGTGCATTGAGCTTTGCCGCATCTGCGATCAACAGCGGATCAGCCGGAGTTCCTTTTGGAGCCACCCAAATTTGCCGTGCAGGAAAGCGCAGGGCCCTCGAGAGCTTAGCCGGATTCATATAGTGACCCACAACCAAATAACCAATGTTCGCATCAAACCACACAATAGGTTCAAATCCTTCCGAAACCAGTTTTTCTATAACCAACCGGACCGATTGCAACGCGGGCTCATCATTTTCCCAATAAAGAACATTCGACCCATCAACGACCACCCAGTTTGCTGGCTTACGAAGCTTGAGTCTGAGAAGCTGAATAATGGCAAAAACAACACCAAGGGCCGCGACCAGCAGTGGTAGAGTGATGACCGGGCCAAACACCCATATGGACCACAGCACTATGCCTACTGAAACGCAAAGAAAGTAAATCAATCCAAACATGCTTAGGTTGATAATCAAACGCGCGGCCACTGCAATATCAAGATGCTGTCACCCGTAGAACTGACAAGCGGCTTAACGTCTCATCCCGCCAAAGTGGTGCAACTTCAGGGGGGGGTCAAACCCCCAATTCTGCCCGCATTTTCTTGGTCAGCTTGGCCACAACCAGATCATAAGAAATCACGATATGCTCGCGAAGGGATGCGTCACTCATCCCACGTTCCTCATAGACCTGCAGCCACTTCATCCCGCGTGAGGCGAGATAAGGCGCTGGGCGGATGCCGGGTTCGTCGCTGAGAACTTCGAAGGCCAGATCAGTGGCCTTGAAGGTGAACGCATCTGCACCATCGTTCCAGCCACAGATCGCAAACACCTTTCCGCCCACTTTCCATACATCCGCATTGCCCCACTGCACCACATGGCTGGTAGCTTTGAGACTGGCGCAAAAAGTGTTGAATTCATCGCGGGTCATGACGTCATTCATGGCGACCATGTGGGGTGAAGACAAGCCTGTCCGGCAGATTGCCCGCGCCATTTCGCAATGTTCGGATCAGACGGCAGACCTTCATCGCTGCGTGGGATAACCTGCGTTGCTGTGGAAGATCTGGCGCTCAGGGAACACTATTTGCCAGATCAGGATCATCTGGGTTCCTTGCCGTGGCTGGCGATGGCTGGCTGCAGCTGGGTACCTGTAATCCTGTTACGTCCTACAGATAGTCATGTTGATTATGATGTCAACAAAAAATCCAACAAAATCATATAGTTGACAGTTTTTGTCGGTTATAGATTACCTTCGTCGTTCAGGGTTTCACAAATTTTGCATTCCCTACCCTGCGCTGTGCTGGGGCCTCTGCCTGTGCGGGTGCAGAAGACGGCACCGGAGCAGTGATGACCGCTGTCGGATTTTCCACGACAAACGTTCCGCATGCGACCCCATCTCCATCAGGATCGTTGCGCTTGTGATACCCGGGCTGCCCTTCGCGCACGGCCCCCATGCCCAAGGCATGCGCTGCATCACATCCCGCCAGTGCGACCAGATGAATGACCGCCTCCGCATGTTCGTAGTCGGTCGTTCGCAGATAAACCCCAAGGGCGATCGTCGCGGTGGTAATTGGCAACGCCAGTACCATCATAAATATGCGGAGTGGCGAGAGAGCCTTACGGCGCACGGCCTCAGCCCGCCGCTGCCTTCTGGATGGCCTCGGTTTGCTTTCTTCGTATGGAGGTTTCTCAGACGTCATAATTTGAATGCTACCGAAACTATGTGGCAAAGCCGAGGCGGTCAGGGGAGTTACACAATTTGCCTATGAAGGCGCATTGCGCTGCGACGGATCCCGCGCAAAGGCCTCAGGATGGGACAAAGCCTCGCGTTGATGCACAGCGGCACCAGCCCACCAGGACAGCTGTTCAAATGCCCGCCCCATATAGCCGCGCCACCGATCAGCTTCGACATCATGAGCAAACGCTCCATCCACCTCAAACACCTCATGAGCTTTGGGGACGTGGATCATCGCAGAAACTGGCAAGCAACCCAGCTCACTCAGATACGTACGCATATTGACAGCGGCCCGTGCCCCACCCCACTGGCCCGCAGAATAGGTCGCGATGACGCTGGGTTTGTATGAGAACAGGGAACTTCCGAAGTGGTTCAGCAGATCCGCCAGAGCAGGCGACATCGAGTGGTTGTACTCAGGGCTGACCATGACATAACCATCTGCCCGTTCAATCTTCTCAGCCAGCACATTCAATGCATCGGGCGCACGGCCTTGAGCATATGCGAAATGCGGCTTGAACGGGTGCGAGGGCTGCAACTCCAGCGGGTCGATCAGTTCGACATCAGCGCTCATTTCGGACAGCTGTTTATGGCAGGCACGGGCCACACGTTCACCCAAGCGGGCCGGGCGCGGAGGTGTGCTTTGCCGGACCGAGCCCAGAAAGACAAGAAAATTCAACGGTACTTTTGCCTCCTTTGATGGTCACTTCCGCTCTCGTACTTTCGCAGAATAAGTGCTTATGTCACCCGACATTATCCGGTGAAGAAGATATGACACGATCCGATCCATTCCAACCGTTTGACGACACCGCCCGTGCTCTCGCGCATGAATTGCTGGCTGGCGCGGAATATGCGGCCCTTGCGGTGCTGCAACCCGGAACATCCCTGCCCTCGGTCACCCGGATCGCCCTGGCGACCGACACCGATAACCAGCCCATCACTCTAATCTCGACCCTTGCCGAACACACACGCGCCCTGCAGGCGAACCCAGCTTGTGCGTTGTTGATTGGCGAACCCGGAGAGAAAGGTGACCCGCTGACCCACCCGCGCCTGACACTGCATTGCACCGCTAATCTGATCGCCCGCGACAGTGCCGAACACACCACCCTGCGCACGCGATATCTTTCGCTACGCCCCAAGGCCAAGCTTTATATTGATTTTATCGACTTCGGATTTGTCCGGTTCAATACGACCGATGGGCTGCTGAATGGCGGCTTTGGCAAAGCCTGGCGCCTTTCAGCAGCTGATCTCTGACTCTATCGGACAACATGCACCGCACATCCTGCGTGTCGCACGACATGAGTGGCAGTTGATCCCAGCAACAAGTCCTGCATCCCGGGGCGATGCGAAGCCATGATAATCAGATCAGGCTTATTGGTTTCCGCCCAATCCAGAATCGTCCGACCCGAATGCCCTTCGATCACCACACCGGTGGCGTTTGGCAGTTTTTCCGCAAGCATATCGAGCTCGGTCTGAATCGCCTTGCGCGCCTCGGTCAGATATTCCACAGGCATGTAAGAAATAGCATAGTCCGGAATATGCTCGACCACATGCAGCAACGTGACCTGAGCATCCGGAGTGGCAAGTATCTGCGCCAGCTTCAGCGGCCCCGAAGTGTCACGTTCGGCATCAAAGGAAATCGGAACAAGAATATTGTGATACATGGCGCATGCCTCCGTAATTTGCACACCCAGATTGAACCGGATCGTCCTATTCAGCTTTGATTCAGGTCAGGATCAGCCAAAGGTTTCTGCCACGTCATACATGACCGGCTCAAAACTCTTGCACAGCTCATTGATTTTTCGATTACGATCCCGCATCTCTGGGGTGCGCAACATAGCCAGAAAATCCTCACGGCGCTGCCATTGCGAATAGTTGGCGATCCGGGTCTGGGCATCATTCACATGCAGACCCGCTGATACGAACCCAGGCTGTTTCGAAATGAAATCCGCATACGCATCGGTCAGTGCTTCCAACAGATCCTGACAGGTTCCCGGGGTCATCTCGAATGTGGTGATAACGGTTTGAACGCTCGCGGTTTTCGAAATTTCTGGCATCTGGAATCTCCTTTGGCTGATCCAAGCCTAGCACAGCTTTCTGAAACGTCTCCTGTTTCCTGTATGCACTGAACGGACGCAGGCTGATTTTTTCGAAAAAGCAAAATTGGATAACCCTCCGTTAACCAAGCTTAAGGATGCTGCCCGCATGGGTCGCATCATCACCATCCTTCTATACGTGTTCGTATCTGCAGGGCCTGTCTGGGCCGGGGCCTGGCTAAGGGAAAAGGGGCATGGCTTCACCGCTGTGGCTGTCTCCGGCTTCTCGGAAAATGACGGAACCCGCAAGTACAAGTCATCCCTTTATGCGGAGTGGGGTCTACGCCCCAAACTGACCATCGGCCTCGATGCCGAGGAACATCAGGACCAATATGGCCACGCTGTGGTTTTTGCCCGTTTCCCGCTTGCAGATCTGGGGGATCCCGGCCGCTTCGCAGCCGAACTTGGTCTGGGCGCGCATCATCGGGGACTTCAGTCCTGGGCGATGTATAAGGCCACACTGTCTTATGGCAAAGGGCTGCAGACCGGCTTGGGCAACGGCTGGCTCGCCGTCGATACAGCCCTTGAATACCGGACGCATGCAGATTTGATCAGAAAGCTCGATGTGACGGTCGGACTTTCAACGGATCGCCTCCTGGATCCACTGCTACAGATCGAAACATATTATGCGCCCGGATATCCGTTTTACTGGAGCGCGCGCCCATCATTGATGATCCGCCCAAGAAAGGGAAAATTCACCTGGATTGTTGGGGTGGAAAAAACCTCTGCACAGGATGCCATCGGGGCCCGACTTGCACTCTGGCGCGACTTCTGAAGACGGACCGGCCACCCGGTTAGGGGTGGCCGGCGCGATGTCTAGTGTTCAACACTCATCGTGACAGATGCCTCACCGCGCAAGGCTTCGGGCCAGCGCAGGGTAACCGACCGGTTATTGATACCCTGCTGCAGGTCAACATACGGTGCCACATGGCTTACCCCGTTGAACACGTTTCTGAGCGGCCCGAGCGCAACCACACTTTCACAACTGCGCGCCTTGCCTCCAAAAGGCAGCCGATCCAGTGAATCCACTGTCCATGCATGGGAATGAGAGTGTTGGGTATGACGCATCCGCAACGGATTGGCAGTCTTGAAACTTATACCGTGGAAGGTGTTATCTTCGAACTTGACGTTCGAATAGCGATCGCGATCGAGATTGGCAAAAGTGGTGTCCACCCGCTCGACCCGGTCGATTGATCCGCTGCTCGTTCGGAACAGATTTCCGGTCACGTTCATGCCGTAGATGGTGTGGCCTGCGCCATAGGGGCGAATAACGATAAAGCTGAACCAGTTCGCCGGTTTACTTGCGTAAAAGATGTTGTCGGTAATGCTCATGGCACTGAACGAATAGCCAGCTGTATAGCTTGGCGTGGTATCGCGCTCATTTGTCCACTGAATGAAGCAGTTATCGACATAGTTTTCAGAGATTTTCGAACTGTTATAGGCACCAATCATCACCAATCCCGGATGGCGCACGCCATTCGGAATGCTGTCCCCCTGGTGGAAATGGTTGCCCAGAACCAGATTGTTGTCCCCGCCCAGAACGGCAAAATGCTTGAACCGGTTCGCAAGATTATGGCGCAACTTGATGTCATTCGCATTCGCGTTCACAGCAATGGATGTGCGCTGCGGTACGTTAAAGGACTCCTCGCTCGACAAGAACTGGCAATTGTCGATCAGCATACCCTGACATCCTGTCGCGATCGAGGTAATCCCCCGATCTTTGGGGCGGCTCACAAAGCAATTCGCCAACGAAAAGGTACTGCCTGACGGCGCAAGGCGGATGGCGCTGCAGCGGCCGTTACACTGGAACTCGATCTGCTCCATGCCAAGTTTTCGCAATTTGGCGAAACCACTGAAATCTAGCAAATACTTGAAGGCGGTGAAGCCGAAATTCTGCGTACCGCTACCACTGTAGAGCCTTGCGCTCAGCGTGAGTTCTCCGGCACCCACATTCTTTGCGCTCACATAGACCTCGCGCCCGACGCCGCTGCCGGTAACCAGCGACCCAACGGGGATGTTGGCAACATTTGCGACGTTGGTCAGGTTGTGAGGCCGGGACGGATCGTATGTTGCGACCGATGTGAAAACCTCGGTATCCCAAGCCGAACTACTTCTGACGTCGAACTGCCCGTTGCGGATGATACGACGAGTTGAGAACCCTCCCTGCCGGTTGGGCACAGCCGCGGCCATGTCGATCGGTTCGGTAACCGATATCTTGCGACCACCCAGATCAAGCGACTCATGATCGGTATTGTTCAGCAAGGCCTGAAACGCCTTCTTGAACGCCAACGTCTCATCCCCGAATGCTGAGATATAGGTGGGCAGGTCAAAGTTCTTGGTCAGCAGCAACATCTTGTCATCGGGCATGGTGACCGTGCCCTCAAACTCGATCTCCGACGACATGCTGGTGTTCTGCGCCAACAGGTACGTCCCCTTGGGAACCAGAATACGACCCCCGCCCGCAGCCTGATCCGCTGCCTCGAACGCTGCCGAGTCATCGGCCACTCCGTCACCAATCGCCCCGTAATCGCGGACATCGACAAACCCGATCATGTCGCGCAGGAATACGTTGGTTACATCAGTGATCTCGATGTCATCAATCCGTACCAAAGCCCCGTTTGTGCCGTCGATATCCACGCCAAAATGGCCGTACAGGGCGGAAACACCCCAAGGCATATCCACGCCCGGGCGTTTGCCGGTGCCAACGATGGCAGTGATCTCGTGCACGGTACCATAGCCCGACAGTTGCGTCGCAGGTCCCTGTTCGACCAGACCTGTTACGTGCGTATCTCCCCCACCACCGGCCCAACCGGCGATACGCACCTGAGGCAATGGGCCTGATATCGCCTTGACCCGGGCCTTTATCTGCAAATAGCAACCCGGCAACAAAGTCGTCTGCCCCATGTGGCGCACCTTCTGCGTTGCGCTGGTCTTCAGAACTTCCAGGCATCCGGCAAAATCCGCATCGGCGGGAACGAAAGCCCCTGTTCCCGATCCTGCATATGTCGGTGAACCGGGCGTGCCGTCACCGCTCGACCAGACATCCAGTCCATTGGAGAATGCAGGTGGTGTGAAGACTATACCGTCGGTGATTGCCTTGTTCATTGAAATCCCTTTCCCAATCATGCCGCAGCCTGTCGCGCGGCACACGTCTAACCCTCAGTTCGGGACCGGCCCCAAACGCGAAAGCCTGAGTATCGGAAAGGAATTAACCGGTGCTCATATCACCGTGACGATGGTGTTGCCTCAGGCAGCGGGATCCGAATTGCCAAGCAACTGAACACCGTTGATCTTCCAGCCACTTTCCTGCTGCACCATCTGATAATCAAGAATGTGTACGCGCCCGTCACTATCCGTGATCATGACCTTTTGCCACAGCGCTCCTGCAACCTCGCGCAGTTCCAGAAACCGTACATCTGCGGGACGCCAGACCATGGGATATCCACGCCGAACCATGACCCCGAAATTCTCGGGCGTACCAAACAGGCGCTGGATATTGGGGCTGGCAAAGGTGAAGGCGGTGCTAAAATCATCCGCCTTGAATGCCTGTATCTGTGCCGTGATGTTCGCTTCGATCTCGGCATTCTGTGCAATTGCACCCGACGCCAGACCGGCACTCAGGGATACAGCAAGCAATAAACGACGCATGGGGACACCTCCTGACGAAAGGGTAGCCCCATGCGGTATCAGGTCAAATCAGGCCAGTTCTCCGGCCAGTGCCTTGTCGATCAGGGCAATCGTCTCGGGCACACCGTACAGAGCGATAAACCCGCCAAATCGCGGCCCCTGCGACGCGCCCAGCAGCACTTCGTAAAGCGCCGTAAACCATCCGCGCATCGGATCGAACCGCTCGCGACCAATGGAATAGACCACCGATTGCAGCGCCTCGTCCTCGATTGGTCCGTCATAAGCCTCAAGCTCAGCTTTCAGCGCTTCCAATGCCTCACGCTCTTGCTCCGTCGGCGTGCGATGCTTGCGGGTCGGCTTGACGAAGTCGTTGAAGTAACGCACCGCAAAACCTGCCGCCTGATCGAGGTCGGGATGGCTTTCGGCGGTGGCTTCGGGCGCATAACGACGGATGAAGCCCCACAACGCCTCTTTGTCCTCGGCCCCGGAAACAGAGGCAAGGTTCAGCAACATCGCAAAAGGCACAAGCAACGTCGAAGCCGGAACATCGCCGCCATGAATGTGCCAGACCGGGTTGTTCAACTGCGCTTTCAGATCCTGACCCGGATAGGCCCGCAACTGCTGGTGGTATTCATCATAGGCTTTCGGAATAACGTCGAAATGCATCCGCTTGGCCGTTTTGGGCTTCTGGTACATGAAGTAGGCCAGCGACTCGGTCGGCGCATAGGTCAGCCATTCGTCAATCGACACGCCATTGCCGGACGATTTGGAAATCTTCTGACCGTTTTCGTCCAGGAACAGCTCATAAGAAAAATGTTCCGGCGCACGCCCGCCCAGCGCACGACAGATCGCGTCATAGATCTTTTCGTTGGTAGCGTGTTCCTTGCCGTACATCTCGAAATCAACGCCAAGCGCAGCCCAGCGCGCGCCAAAATCAGGCTTCCACTGCAGCTTTACGTTGCCGCCGGTGACAGGCAGCGTCCATTCCTTGCCGTCTTCATCATCGAAAGTAACCGTGTAAGTTTCGGCGCAGACCTTCTTCATTGGGACATACAGAACCCGGCCGGTCTCGGGATGGATCGGCAGGAAGATCGAATAGGTCTGCTGGCGCTCTTCACGCAGGCTTTTCAGCATGATCGCCATGATGTCATCATAACGTTCAACCGCACGCTTCAGGATCTCGTCGAACTGACCCGACCGATAAAAGTCACGGGCCGAATAGAATTCGTACTCGAACCCGAAGGTATCAAGAAACCGCCGCAACATCGCATTGTTATGCTCGCCAAAGCTGGGATACTCGCCAAACGGATCGGGAACCGAGGTCAGCGGGCATTGCAGATATTCCTGCAGTTTTTCGGGGTTCGGCACGTTGCTGGGCACCTTGCGCATGCCGTCAAGATCGTCAGAGAAACAGATCAGCTTGGTCGGTATATCCGACAATGCCTCAAAGGCGCGCTTGACCATTGTGGTCCGCGCCACCTCACCGAAGGTGCCGATATGCGGCAGACCCGAGGGGCCATATCCGGTCTCGAACAATACGTATCCCTTTTCCGGAGCACCCTTCTGATAGCGTTTGAGCAACCGGCGCGCTTCTTCAAAAGGCCAGGCCTTGGACGCAAGAGCGGTTTCACGCAATTCAGACATTTGATTTGATCTCCATCGGGGGAACAGCGCCGGTTACCCCATGCAACCGGACCGACCCCTCCTATTGTGCGGATGCAGCATGAGTCAATAAACACTCGGAGAAACAGAGACTATTTCTGACCGGTTTCCGCAATCCAGGTCAGAATATCACGAACATGAGGTTCTGCCGCCAGCCCATCCCGCGCAGAAAGAAAATACCCGCGTGCCGAAACAGCTGTTGATCCCTCCAGACGGGTCATTGCACCTGTGTCCAGAAAGCTGTCCAGCACGCCATCCCAGCACAAGCACACGCCCTGCCCTGCCAGGGCTGCATTCACCAGCATCGCATAAGAGTTGAAATCGAGTACCCGCGCACCTTTGGGCATTTCCAGACCAGCTGACTGAAACCAGCTTGGCCAGTCATGCCACTGGCTGCGGGCCGTCTCCATGGTCAGCAGCGTCATCCGGGAAAAATCATAATCCTGACCGTTCATCCCTCGGTTCGCCAGATACAAGGGGCTCGCGGTTGGGAAAACCGCATCCCCAAGTAACCGTGTTTCTTCCTCGGCCTCCCTGTGACCAAAACGAATGACAATATCACCGGGCCGCATCGCCTCACCATACTCTTGGCTTATGATCCGAATCGTAGTTTCAGGAAAGTCCGCCTCCAGTTCCCCCAACCGCGGGATCAGCCAAAATGCAACAAAACCCGAAGGTGCGGTGACGCTGACAACTTTACCCTGTGACGCCTGTCTGATCTGGCCGACCGCGCTTTCGATTTGACCAAACCCGCCATGTAGTGCCTTGAGCAAACTTCGCCCATGTTGTGTCATTTTAACGGGTTTTCGACTTCGATCGAACAAATGGCATCCGAGGTCTGCCTCGAGATCAGCAATTCTACGTGACACCGCAGGCTGCGATACATTTAGTTCGCGCGCCGCTGCAGTCAGCGTTCCAAGCCGTGCGGCCGCATAAAAGGCCGTAAGCCCTGCGAAACTTGGCAATCTGTCCATCTATCATAACCTCAGCGTATGATGTGTTTCACCTTTCCCTTATTGCCCCGATAGCAGAACGGCGTCAAATGGCGATCAGAGGAGGACCCGCCATGACGCAGCAACTGGACACTTTGGCCACCGATTACAGCGACACTGTGATGCTGAATCAGGCAAGCAATCTGACACATCCCCCGCTTGCAGTGGATGCAGCACAGGTGCCTCTGACTGGCGGCACCGATCCGACATATGGTGAGGTCCGTTGGCGCACTTTGATCAACGGCACACAGGACAGCCCCCGCGACATGGTTCTGGGCGTTGCCGAGTTTGGCCCCGGCGATCGCCTGCTGCCTCACCGGCATGACCCGGCCGAGTTTTATTTCGGTCTGGATGGCAACGGCACAGTCACCATTGATGGAGTGCCGCATGAAATGCGCCCCGGCGTGGCACTTTACGTACCTGGTGGCGCCGAACATGGCGTGATCGCCGGTGAAGGTGGTCTTCGCTTTGCCTATGGTTTTGCCAGCCAGAGCTTTGAAGAAATCGAGTACAAATTCTCGGCAACAGCCTGAAATCGTGATGCACGGGCGGGTTAATCCTGCCCGGCACAAAACCGTCACACCGCCTGCGTGACAAAACAAGGTGTTGAACCTGCTTCCGCCCCCTCATATCGTGCGCGATCAGAGATACCCAAGCAGGACGATCCAATGACCGAGCAAGTTACCCACCCAATGTCCCCGCAGGATTGCCTCGTGGCGATCATGGTTGCGGTCTCGGCATCGGACGAAACCATCCGCACAGCCGAGCTGGTCAAGATCGAAACTGCCGTGAACATGCTGCCGGTTTTTGCCGACTATGACATCGACCGGACACGCCGAGTATCTCAGATCGTGTTTGACCTTTTCGAACAGGAAGATGGGCTGGACGCATTGTTTGGCCTGATCCGCGACAACCTGCCAGAGCGTTTGAACGAAACCGCTTATGCGCTGGCCTGCGATGTCGCTGCCGCTGACGGCTCTTTGGCTGAGACCGAGCTGCGCCTGCTGGAAGAAATCCGGTATGAACTGAACATTGACCGGCTTCACGCGGCGGCAATTGAACGCGGCGCACGAGCGCGCCACACCGTCTGATCCGGCACTGTCAGCTTCCGTATAAAGCACCCCAGCGCTCGATCAGCGTTTGCTGCAGCTTTCTGGACCTGCGGTTCCAGCTGCGTGCACCATCAGGCCTCTCCCGGTTTTCGCGGCTAATCGTGGCGCGATGCGGGACATCTGCAGTGAAGATGGCAAAGGCCAACTCCGCCCCTGCTGCGGTTGTGACATAACCCCCAAGTCCGGACACAAAATTCAGGGTTCCGGTCTTGGCATCAACAGTGATCGGGTGACCCTTAATGGCGCGCCCCTTGCTGTCCTTCAGTGTAAAGGGCTTCAGCAAATGCCGCAGCGCCTTCGATTCGCGTGCTGCAACCAGTGCTGTCACCAGATCTGCCGGGTCCATGCGTGATGCATCCCCCAAACCCGAATGGTCCACCATACGGATGTTGCTGGTCCCGTAAGTCTCGGCAGCCCATCGGTTCATCTCTGCGGCAGAGTCCGCAAGGGTTTGCGGCTCAACGCCTCGCGCCTTTGTTGCTGCCAGCCCGACCATCTCGGCGGTCAGGTTGGTCGAGTACTTGAGCATTCCCTTCAGAATGCTCTCCAAAGGATCACTCAGGTGGACAACCAGAACCTCACCCTTCGGGGCCTGACTGGTGACCTGAACCCGACCCAGTACGATCCCGTTGGCCCGGGCCAGAGTTCTGAATACATCCCCCGCATAAAGCGCGGGTTTGCGCACCGGCAACCACCGCGCGCCTCCGTTACCCAACGCACCCTTGGCGACGGTCCACCGATCCTGTCTTGCACTGGATTGATAGGTGTATATCGGCAGGCTGCGGTTCTCGACCCGCATCGCAGCCATATCCACGGCCGGGGTATAGCGCGCGCTACGGGCATCCATGGTTACGTCATAACCACCAGTCCCGCGCTTCCATTCGAAATGCACACGGTTGAAGTTCAGCGATATTCCACTGATTGACGGACTGTAACCCACATGATCCGGTTGCCCCGGATCGATACTGAACACATAGGGCAGCGCACCATCATAGACTTTGAATGAACCCTGAACCTCGGTAATGCCCGCCTCGCGCAGATTGGCAGCCATCGTGGCCAGCGCATCGGTATCCAGCAAGGGGTCGCCCCCACCAACCAGGATCAGATCGCCTTTGAGTATGCCGTTCACGATCGGACCATCGGCCACCAGCTGAGTCTCGAACCTGTAATCCGGCCCCAGCACATCCAACGCATAAAGCGCGGTCAACGCCTTGGCGACACTGGCGGGCGGCAAACCTTCCTTGCCTCCAAATGCCTCAAGCTGCGTTCCGGTTTTGACGTCAGCGACAGCGAACACAACCTCGCCTTTCAGCCCCGCGGCCTGAATGACCCGCTCGACACCGCTCAGCTCGGCACCACGCAGTTGAGGGCGCAAAGATCTTGCCGGGGCCTCAGCCAGTCCGGCAACCGGGATCACAAGTGACCCCAATCCCCCCAGAAACAAACGGCGCGAAATACGATCAACCATGGGTCAATTTAAATCCCAGAGATCACGGGCAAACAATCATTCAAATGAATTATGCTCCCATGGTCGCTCTTCAGGCAACACCCGATTGTTCCACTCACCGCGCAAACGAATATCGGTCGAGCTGACATCAACCATCGGCACATTCACAAAACACCAAGCAGGCGCGCCGCTCCGACCCAGCAGATGCCGCGCCTGACTATCAATTCTGTACTTCGCGTAAATCCGCGCCGCAGGGGACATCCGGGCCGAAATACGATCTCCCGGTCGTGCCAGGACACCCACCGGAACACTGTCCATGATCAGCCGCCAATCCTTCCACTTGTGGAACTGCGCCAGATTGTCTGCCCCCATCAGCCAGACAAAACGTACTCCGGGATACAGCCGCCTTAGTTCAGTCAGCGTATCCGCTGTTGCCCGCGTCCCGGTCAGCGCCTCGATATCCGTCACCTCGACCCGAGGGTGTTGCATCAGCGACCCCGCCACCGCCATCCGTTGCGCCAGCGGCGCAGGTCCACGCTGCTTGAGCGGGTTTCCGGGGGACACCAACCACCACACCCGGTCCAGCCCAAAGGCTTTCATCGCCTCAAGCGTCACATGCACATGGCCCTGATGAGGCGGATCAAAGGACCCGCCAAACAACCCAATGACCTGCCCGGGCCGCGCATATGGAATAGAGCTTCGCAACATCCCTTGCTGATGTTCAGAACTGAGAGGCGTTGTCAATCAACAGGCTGCACCGCATCGCCCAGCCGAACCCTCCCGGGCTGCACCACCTCGGCACACCATCCCCCATGCCCGCGCACGGCAGAGTAGCCACCCTTACCCAGCGCCTCCTCCATCCGACTGCATGGCGCGCAGATCACGGTAAAGCGCAGTATGGCCTCGCCCACCTGCACCTCACGCCCTTTGAGCGCCGCCAGATTGATCCCCGAAACCACCAGATTGCGCCGCAGGATTTCTGGTGCCACCGCCCCTTGGCCGAGATAAGAGCCAATCGCCCCCAGATGCTCCTGCTGGATCAGAGTCACCGCCCGCTTGCCCGCGCGGCCCCGGTCACCATCAAGACCATCTGTGGAGATAACGACATCGTCCACAATAGTCATCTCTGACCGCCGCTCGGACCGAAGGCCAATCCATTCAACACGTCCCGGCTGCATCCAGCCCGCTATGAGATCTTTCAAGGACATCAAAGGCTCCGAGATTTTCACACCTCCCCTCATCTAGCAGTCTGGCCGTTCCCGAGGCAGCCGCTAATAGTAGCGCTGATTGATTTGTGAATTGGAGCCAATCATGCGCCTGACCATCCCTGAACCCAAAATCAAGCTTTACGAAGACGGGTTTGACAAGCACGACAAACTCTCACGCAAACCCACCGGCGACAAACTGTCGGAACTGGTCGAGCGTATCGACGACCCACTTGTGATCGCTTTGGACGGAGCGTGGGGATCCGGCAAATCGTTGTTCCTGAAGTGTTGGGTTGGTGAGCATCTGAAACGCGAAGAGAACACGACACTGACCGTCTATTTCGATGCGTTCAAGTATGACTATCTGGATGATCCGCTTGTTGCCTTGACCGGAGCAATTGCTGATCGGTTTCGAACACCAGAAGATCAACAGCATGTAGAAAGCGAAAAGCGGACACAAAACCTTAAGAAGACTGCGTGGGCTGTAAGCAAGGCCGCGGGGCGAATTGGGCTATCTGCAGTCACTTTCGGTGCAACCGAAATTCTCAGCGATTTGGGTGATGAAATTGCTTCGGCCGTAGGCGAAGAAGCTAAGGCATTCCTCAACAAAGAAACCGGCAACGAACAAGCTGAGCATTTTTGGGACGCGCATAGAGCGAAAATGGCAGCGATGGAGGCCTTTCGTCTCGCACTGATCGAATTAACCGAACCCGAGACAAAAGATAGCGAGGAAAGACCCGCAAAGAAACTTGTGATTATAGTAGACGAATTGGACCGCTGCCGCCCAGATTTTGCTCTTTCTTTATTGGAAGTTATCAAGCACTTCTTTAATGTCGATGGCGTTCACTTTATTCTGGGCGTTAACCTTAGCGAGTTACGAAACAGTGTGATTGCTCGGTATGGCAACAAATCCGATGCACAGACCTACCTGCAAAAATTCGTAACTTTGACGCTTCGCCTACCAGATAAAAATACATATTTGCAGCCGATCCCGATTTGGGTCGAGCACTTTCACAAAGCAAGCGAACAAATGCAGTTTCCCGATAGGGCAAAACCGCTGTTGGAAACCGTCGAAGTAATTCTAAAAAGCTTGAGAATGGACAGGCCTGTTTCACTTCGGGACGCCGAAAGAGTTCTGACAACCTTAGCTACGATCCCAAGGCTTCAAGAGGGATTTAATGCCATATACCTTGCCGGTTTAGCGACCATGGCCGTATTTAAGGTGTTCTTGCCGGAAACCTATTACAGATTTCGGGACAACGAAGACGCCAATTTTCGCTACTTAGATTATTTTGACAAAGAAATGATTTTAAGCACCCACATCGGTGGTCGTGTCGAGCTGACGTGGCGGGCCATCCAAGACTTCTCGACGTTGACCGAGGAAGATAAAACAACGATTAGGCAGACAGATTTTATGTATGGGGAAAACCTCATTAAAGATTTGCTAGCTAAAGTATCTAAAGACCTGCTCGAAACCTTTCAGTTTTATGATACTTGACGTCCATTGCCCCCGCCCCAACCATCCGCTATCACACCGCCCAACTTGATTTCCCCGACCCAGAGGACGCGACATGGCCGCCTATCAATATGTCTACCACATGCAGGGTGTCTCCAAGACCTATCCCGGTGGCAAGAAGTGCTTTGAAAACATCCACCTGAGCTTTCTGCCCGGTGTGAAAATCGGCGTTGTCGGCGTCAACGGCGCGGGTAAATCGACCCTGATGAAGATCATGGCTGGCCTCGATACAGACTTCACCGGTGAGGCATGGGCGGCTGAGGGCGCCAAGGTCGGCTATCTGCCGCAGGAACCACAGCTGGATGAATCGCTGTCGGTGCGCGAGAACGTCATGCTGGGCGTTGCCGCGAAAAAGGCCAAGGTTGATCGGTTCAACGAGATCGCCATGGAGATCGCCGAGAACTACTCGGACGAGCTGATGGAGGAAATGACCACCCTGCAGGACGCGATCGACGCGGAAAACCTCTGGGACCTCGACAGCCAGATCGACGTCTCGATGGAGGCGCTGCGCTGCCCCCCGGACGACGCTAACATCGCCAACCTTTCGGGCGGTGAGAAACGCCGCGTGGCGCTCTGCAAGCTGCTGTTGGAAGCGCCCGACATGCTTCTGCTCGACGAACCGACCAACCACCTAGACGCCGAGACCATCGCCTGGCTTCAACAGCACCTGATCGACTACAAGGGCACCATCCTGATCGTCACCCACGACCGCTATTTCCTGGATGACATCACCGGCTGGATTCTGGAACTCGACCGTGGCCGCGGCATTCCTTACGAAGGCAACTACTCCGCTTGGCTGGAGCAAAAGGCCAAACGGCTGGAGCAGGAAGCCCGCGAGGACAAGTCCAAGCAGAAGACACTGCAGCGCGAGTTGGAGTGGATGCGTCAGGGTCAGAAGGCGCGCCAGGCCAAATCCAAGGCCCGGATCAACGCCTATAACGAACTGGCCGAGCAGTCCGAGCGCGAAAAGCTGACCCGCGCCCAGATCGTCATCCCCAACGGCCAGCGCCTTGGCGGCAAGGTGATCGAGGTTGAGGGGCTGTCCAAGCACATGGGCGACAAGCAACTGATCGAAGGGCTCGACTTCGCCCTGCCCCCCGGTGGCATTGTCGGCGTCATCGGCCCCAACGGTGCCGGTAAATCGACCCTGTTCAAGATGCTCACCGGTCAGGAACAGCCCGACAGCGGCACCATCACGCTGGGCGACACGGTCGAGCTGTCCTATGTCGACCAGTCCCGCGACGACCTGAAAGACAACGACACCGTGTGGGAGGCGATCACCGGCGGCGCTGAGATCATCCAGTTGGGTGACGCGCAGGTTAATTCCCGCGCCTATTGCTCGTCCTTCAACTTCAAGGGCGGCGACCAGCAGAAGAAGGTCTCGTTGCTGTCAGGTGGTGAGCGCAACCGCGTCCACATGGCCCGCCTGCTGAAAGAGGGCGGCAACGTGCTGCTGCTCGACGAACCGACCAACGACCTCGACGTCGAAACCCTGCGCGCGCTGGAAGACGCGCTGGTCGATTTCGCCGGCTGCGCTGTTGTGATTTCACACGACCGCTTCTTCCTCGACCGCATCTGCACGCATATTCTTGCGTTTGAAGGCGATGCACATGTGGAATGGTTCGAAGGCAACTTCGAGGATTACGAAGAGGACAAAAAGCGCCGCCTCGGACCGGATGCGCTGGAGCCCAAGCGGTTGAAGCACAAGAAGTTTGCTCGGTAAAAAAACTCTTAGCCTTGCAGCTTTTTGAATTGCATGTCCTGGTTGTTTAATGCAGAAATCACCACATCTTAAAGTGGTGATTTCTATGGATTTAATTGTTAAACTTCCAGATCGAGACGTCGGTGATGACGAGCTAAGATCCCCCAAGCATCAAAAGAAGTTTCTTCGAAATACACGGTCAATCTGTGTTCACACCTGTGGCACACCGTTCACCTCAAAGCAGATGTATTACGTAAAATTTATTGTTGGAGGTGTTTGTGTTCACGAGGGTATTTATTGCATCGACAGATTAGGGTCCCAAAAAGGTTATGTCATCGTCGGAGATGACAGAATTCTTGATGCCTGCGATTCACAACCGGTCCAATTAGCCATTCAAGAAGCCGACGCAGATTCAATCACAGAATGGCTCAAATCAAACGTCGACCCAGAGCGTAGAGCTTTAGGCACGATTCTGAGCGAAGACCTCAATAAATCCGAGAAACTCCACCATGAGCTTTCAGATCTTGCAATTGAAGCACGAAAAAACTTTGAGAGTGCCCATCTCGAACGCGAAAAGCTAAAAGCTTCGCGACGCTGGGTCTGGGGAATGTCAGCTGCAGCATTCGTTGGAGGTTCTTTGCTAGACCTTGGATTGCTCGAAGACAAATTTAATTTCACAATCGATCCACTTGCTCTTTTTGCAAGCGCAGTTTGCGTTTTGATTGTTCTTGTCCTGTCGTGGCTGAAGCTCAGAACAAAACAGTAAACGCGGTTTTCGCGATGGATCGACAAACGCAGCCCATCATTCGGATGCTCTACCAAATCGTACTTGACCGAGGCTCCACCCGTCCGCACCTCGAAGCGTCCACTGAACGTTTCGCCATCTGCGCTAGACCGGCACTCACCCCCACACCAGTACGCCATGTGACTGCGGCAGTCCCTTTCATTATGAATGGTATGTTTCCAAAACCTACGCCACCAAACAGCCGCTTCCACTGGGTAATCGCAAAAGCCGAGCGAAATACGCCATCTCGCGCGTCAACAGGTTTAACGATCGGCCCACCGGAAGCACTGTGAAAAAACTTTCCTCCCGCTTTCCGGACACGGCGGCAATTGCCTGTGTCTCGACACAATCACGTCCACAATTAAAAGCCGTTCAAAACCCGATCACCTGCACTACCCGCGCGGGCGTCACATCCTCACCCGCCATCCGGACCGATTTCTGCGGCCCGTCCCGGCCGATCCGCAGCCGGGCCTCGATCTGCTTCATGTGCTCCGGGTCGATCCGGGGGGTGGGACAGGTATCATCCTCCCACAGACCTTTTGAGATTCCACCCGAAACCGCCCAGGTGATCGCGCTTGGTTGCAGATCGCTTTCGGCAACCGCCGTTTGCCGCTCCAGCGTTTTTAACATCTCAGCCATGATCTCAAAGCTCTCGCGAAAGGTAACATCGTTCACCTTCGCCTCATCTGCATCTGCATCCCCGGCATTCAGACATTTGCGCGCGGCGAACAGCCAGTCATGTACCATATAGGCGGGCGCATAGCCCCAGGGGTTTAGCCCCTTCACCGGCTGCACCAGTCGTGGAATGCTACCCCCATCAGTGTACATCAGCCGCGGTTCGACCTCGGCGATATGCACCGCCCGCCCGTCCGTCTGCACGCCGCGCCGGAACATCAGCGCACGCCCCTGCCGATCCAGATCGGGGACATAGACAAACCGACCATCTCCGGCAGAGTCACTACCGCCATCCACCCACATCACCAGCAGAGATCCAGTGAACTCACCGGGTTGAGACTCGTCGTATATCCGGCTGCCGCATGCGGTCAGAACGACCAGTGAAATCAGGGCAAGACTGCGGAAAATCATCGCGCGCTCCAATAAATTCAATCAATTGAGCAAGCCTAGGACGATAATCGAAGCAGCGTCAAAACTTTCGGCGGATTTTTGTACAAAACGGAAAATTGGCCCTTTTTGCGCTGTACAAGCCGAACAATCTCCCTTGTCACACCCCTTTAGCGATGCCATATCCAAAGGGCTTACGTTTTTCTATTTCGACCTACTGTCTCCTTCTACGGCGTTCAGTCTATCGATACAGACAACGACGCCGGGCTGCCGCAACACCGTGGGCAGCACTAAACAGGAGACAACGGATATGCCCGCAGGCACCGTAAAATGGTTCAACACCACCAAAGGCTACGGCTTTATCGCACCCGAAGATGGCGGCAAAGACGTGTTTGTACACATCTCGTCCGTCGAGCGCTCGGGCCTGACCGGTCTGGCCGACAACCAAAAAGTCACTTACGAGCTGCGCTCGGGTCGTGACGGCCGCGAAAGCGCGGACAACATCGAGCTTGCATAAGCTCTTGAAAGGGTGAGGTGATTTCCTCACCCTTTTTCAATTATGCATAGTTTTTCCGCAATCCTACTGTGGCATGCGGAATACATCACTTTTCAGTTATCCTTGCCCGACGATTGACCAAATCGGCTATCATTTTGAAAGTATAGTCATGATTTCTTTGGTCATTTGAAGGAACCCACCATGGTCACACGCCGCGTCTTTATGGCAGGTACCGCTGTCAGTCTGCTGCCGGGAATCGCCAGTGCCAAGAAGAAGGCGGTCGAGTATGATCCAACGCCACAATACGTGCGGATCAAGAAACAGTTCCTACCCGGACAGCTGCTCGTCGCCCCCAGATCTTTCTACTTGTACTACGTGACCGAACCCCGAAAAGCGATCCGCTATGGATGTGGTGTCGGCAAGGCCGGGCTGGAATTCACGGGCACAGCGACTATTGACGTCAAAAAAGAGTGGCCAACCTGGCGACCAACCGAAGAGATGATCGAACGGGATCCGGTTGCTTACGCCAAATTCAAGGACAACGACTATGTCCAACCCGGCGGTGGTGACAATCCGCTGGGTGCGCGAGCGCTGTATTTGTTTCAGAACGGCGTTGATACCTATTTCCGCATCCACGGGACAACACAGCCACAAACCATTGGCCGCGCCGTATCAAACGGGTGCATCAGGATGCTGAACGAGCATGTGATTGACCTCTATAACCGGGTTCCCGTCGGCACTGTCGTGACTGTTGTCTGACGCGATCTCAGGGCGCAGACCAATCCACATCGTTTGCCTCTTCGATATGCAAACGACCATTCGGCCATGAGCGGGTAAGAGATTTCGCCCGCTCTTCTGATCCGTTCAGCCAGTCTTCGACATCTGATCGCTCAAGCAGAACACCCATGCGATGATGGATAGGTTTGACGTCAGCGTTGGGCTCACATGTCACCGCCGCGATCTGATCGATGGTCAAACCTCCGGGGGCCTGCCATCTGTCGGTGATCGCAGCAAAAAGCAATGGCGCACCATCTGCCGAGGAAATCCGCCACGCCGTTTTACGGCGCTTTTCCCCGGTCCATTCATACCAACCATCCACCGGGATAATCGCCCTGCCAACCCCTTCGAAAGCAGTTTTGTCAAAGACAGTTTCAGATCTCGCGTTGATGATAGTCTCCATAACCGGGCGTCCCCGTGCATTCACGCGACCGACGGGGATCATACCCCAGCGCATCGAAACCAGCCCTTCACTGGTCAGCGCAAGCACATCTTGTCCGGGCTGTATGTTCTTGCGAGCAGGCTGAGCATCCCGGGTTTCTGAAACTCCGAGAAACTGTGCGATGTCAGAAATCGGCCTTGTCAGAAAGAACCGCCCCGGCATACCTGCCTCCTATTTGCTCGCCTCTGTCACAAGCTCCAGCACCGTTGGTCCCAGATTCTCAACGATCAGCGCAACTCCTTGCGCATTTGGATGAATACCATCGGACTGCATGTATTGCGAAACTGCACCCGGATCGCCTTCTGCCTCAAGTCCAACAAAAAAGCTGTCGACAAAGAGTGTGTCGTACTTCTTTGCCAATTCGGGGTACATGCTATCGAATGCTTGTTTGTAATCCGGGCCATAGTTGCCCGGCGCTTCCATCCCAACCAGCAAAACCTCAACCTCTGCCTTGTCCGCTGCATTCAGGATTTTATCCAAATTGGCGCGGGAAACTTCGGGGGCGATACCCCGCAGCAGATCATTCCCCCCCAGCGCAACGATCATACCATCGACCTCGGGCGTCAGTGTCCATTCGACACGGGATGCACCGCCAGCCGTGGTGTCACCTGAAACACCTGCGTTGATCAGCCGGACATCTGCACCCTGAGCATCCAGCCAGCGGCCAAGCTGTGGAACCAATCCGTCGTCCTCGATCAGGCCATATCCTTGTGTGAGTGAATCGCCCAGTGCGGCGATCACCACCGGTTCTGCTGTGGCAGCAAAGCCGCAACATGCAAACAGGCCCGACATCAAAGTCTTGCGCAATTTTTTTACCGCTCCATATCCCAATTGACTGCTCTCCTTCGGAAAGACCGATGACAACATCTGTTCTGGAACTCCAAAATGCCGCTTTGTCACTGGATGGCAATGCCGGTCGCGTTAAAATTCTGCACGACATCAACCTGACCGTGGCGCAAGGTGAAACACTTGGGTTGGTTGGCCCGTCCGGATCAGGAAAATCCTCATTGCTTATGCTGATGGGCGGTCTCGAACAGGCGACTGGCGGCAAAGTAGCTGCCCTTGGACGCGATCTGACCAGCATGGGTGAAGATGAACTTGCCCGGTTCCGGCGCGATACGATGGGCGTGGTGTTTCAGAATTTCCACCTGATCCCCACCATGACCGCGCTGGAAAATGTGGCAACCCCTCTGGAACTGGCCGGTTACAAGGACGCGTTTCAGCGTGCCGAAGCTGAACTGGAGGCCGTTGGCCTGTCCCACCGCCGAGACCACTACCCGGCACAATTATCAGGTGGCGAACAACAGCGCGTGGCACTGGCCCGCGCGTCAGCTCCACGCCCCCAGATCCTTCTGGCGGATGAACCGACCGGCAATCTGGACGAGACAAACGGAGAGGCCATCGTCGAGCTTCTGTTTGGCCTTCGCGACAAACATGGCGCTACGCTGATTCTGGTGACTCACAGTCATTCACTGGCAAGAAAATGTGACCGCGTTGTCCGATTGCGCGATGGACGCATTGCCGATGAAGCCCAGCGCGAGGCAGCAGAATGAGCCTGAGACTGGCCGGAAGGCTGGCTCGGCGCGAGCTTCGGGGCGGTCTACGTGGTTTTCGCGTATTTCTTGCCTGTCTTGCCCTTGGTGTGGCCGCAATCGCGGCTGTTGGTTCGGTACGCTACGCGATCCAGACTGGCCTGACGCAAGAGGGTGCGTCGCTGCTGGGTGGCGATGCCGAACTTGAATTTACCTATCGCTTTGCAAGCGACGAAGAACGCGCCTGGATGGACAACACAGCGCTGGATGTGTCCGAAGTAGTCGATTTCCGATCTATGGCGGTTGTGCGCCAAGGAGAAGATACGGAAAGGGCGCTGACACAAGTCAAATCCATCGACGACGCTTACCCATTGCTGGGGACAGTTACGCTGAACCCCGAAATGTCGCTGGCGGACGCGCTGAACGGATCGCAAGACCTGCCGGGTGCGGTGATGGATCCGGCGTTGATAGATCGCCTTGGCCTTTCAGTAGGTGATCGTTTCGCCCTTGGCACACAGGATTTCGTTTTGTCGGCAGCGCTGATGAACGAACCCGACGGTGCATCGGATGGGTTTGGGTTGGGCCCGCGCACATTGGTTCGTACGCGCGATCTACAGGCGTCAGGCTTACTGGCTCCGGGCACCTTGTTCTCGACCAAATACCGTCTGGATTTGCCTCAAAATACCGATCTGGCCGTTTTGTCGTCCGAGGCTGATCGTGCATTTGACGGCACGGGTATGCGATGGACCGACGCCCGCAATGGCGCACCCGGAATTGCCGAGTTCGTTGCCCGCCTCAGCGCCTTTCTTGTCCTGGTTGGCCTTTCGGGTCTGGCCGTTGGTGGCATCGGTGTGTCGGCTGCTGTACGGGCTTATCTTTCACAAAAGACCGAAACCATTGCGACCCTGCGAACTCTTGGGGCTGACCGGTCAACCATCTTTCAGACATATGTGATCCAGATTGGAGTTTTGTCTGCAATCGGAATAACCATTGGCGTGGCACTGGGTGGTCTGGCACCGCTTATGCTGGCCCCGCTGATTGAAAGCCAGCTGCCTGTGCCCGCTGTGTTTTCAATCTATCCGCAACCACTAGCCGAAGCCGCTCTCTATGGCTTGCTGACCGCCTTCCTGTTTACGCTCTGGCCACTGGCAAGAACCGAGGAGGTGCGCGCCGCAACTTTGTTCCGCGACGCTCTGACTTCCGCCCGCAGCATTCCGCGTCCGGTCTATGTGATCTCAACGGGTCTTGGGTCGGCAATCCTGATCGCCTCGGCGTCCTGGTTTAGTGGTTCAACCTGGCTGACCCTGTGGACAAGCGGCGGTCTGGCAGGCGCGCTGCTGCTGTTGTCACTGTCTGCGATTGGTATCCGCTGGCTGGCCCGCCGCGGTGCCCCATCGGCACGCGGGCGTCCTGCCCTGCGTTGGGCCCTGTCCGCTATTTCGGACCCGCGTGAAGGGGCGGCCTCGGTTGTTCTCTCACTGGGGCTTGGCCTGTCGGTTCTGGCAGCCGTTGGACAAATCGACGGTACCCTGCGCAACGCGATTTCAGGCAATTTGCCGGATGTCGCGCCATCCTACTTCTTCGTCGATATCCAAAAGGATCAGATGCCCGGATTTTCCGAGCGGCTAGAGAACGATCCGGCTGTCAGCAGGATTGAAAGCGCACCGATGTTGCGTGGCATCATTTCAGAGATAAACGGGCAACCTGCCCGAGAGGTCGCGGGCGATCACTGGGTTCTGGAAGGTGACCGAGGTGTAACCTACTCTGAGCTGCCGCCAGCGAATGCGCGCATCACCGGTGGGAAATGGTGGCCCGAAGAATATGATGGTCCGCCGCAAGTCAGCTTTGCCGCGGAAGAAGCGCTGGAAATGGGGCTGAAGCTTGGTGATGAACTGACAGTGAACATACTGGGCCGGGACATCACCGCTGAACTGACGTCGTTTCGCGAAGTTGATTTTTCAACCGCAGGCATGGGCTTCATCATGTCTATGAACCCATCTGCGCTCGCAGGTGCTCCGCACAGTTTCATTGCGACTGTGTACGCTGAAGAGCAGGCCGAAACAGCAATCCTGCGCGATTTGGCCGGACAGTTTCCAAACATTACAGCCATTCGGGTCAGAGATGCGATCGACCGGGTTTCAGGCCTGTTGGCAGGGCTTGCCGCAGCAACGTCTTATGGCGCAGGTGTCTCGCTGCTAACCGGTTTCCTTGTCCTGATCGGAGCGGCCGCAGCCGGTGAACCTGCCCGGCGTTACGAAGCAGCCGTCCTGAAAACCCTTGGAGCGGACCGACGGCGTATCCTGATCAGCTTCGCCCTGCGCGCTATCCTGTTGGGCGCGGCAGCAGGGTTCGTCGCCCTGTTCACCGGCATTCTGGGGGGCTGGGCTGTAGCCACCTACATCTTCGACACCGATTTTGCAGTTATCTGGCCGTCAGCACTGGGGATCGTGATCGCAGGTGTCGCGGTCACGCTGGGTGCCGGTTTGATCTTTGCACTGCGCCCATTGTCAGTCAGACCGGCCCGTATTCTTCGGGCCAGCGACTAATGTCAGCGCACGCAGGCAACCGGCTGAAGGATCTTGATCAACTGATCGTTGTCACAAACCAGCGCGTCCAGAGTGATCTCGTCCAGCGAGGCATAGAACACCTCGGCCGCGTCCCTTAGGGCCAGGCGCAATCGACAAGCATCGGTCAACGGGCAGGTGTTGTCGGCGTCCGCAAAGCACTCTGCAATCGGCAGGTTGCCTTCGACATGCCGAAAAACCGAACCGATACGAATCTGATCCGCCGGACGGGCCAGTGACATACCGCCATTGCGGCCTCGTTGCGTGCTCAGGTAGTTAAGCTGGCTCAATTGGTTGATGACCTGCGCCAGATGGTTCTCTGAGATGTTGCACACTTCGGCAATCTCGGATTTCGTCACCAGCCGGTCCTGGTGCGCCGCACAATACATCAGCAGGCGCACGGCAATGTTTGTCCGTTTGGTAATCCGCATAAGGGCCTCCCTGAAATCAAGATGAAGCCTTATTGCATGTCCTGCAAAAAAGCGGTTTGACATACATCAATCGTCAGAAAGGACGCCGCTGGATATGGCAGACCCCTATTTCTTTGGCTACGGCAGCCTCGTGAATCTCTCCACGCATGATTTTCCAGACCCGCGACCTGCGCGTCTTAAGGGTTGGCGGCGGGCATGGCGGCATACAGACCTGCGCCCGGTCGCGTTTCTGACTGCGATCCCCGCCCCCGAATGCGAGATTGACGGCATGATCGCCCATGTCCCCCGGAATGACTGGGCAGCCTTGGATGAGAGAGAATGGGCCTATGATCGCATCCCCGCGACGCAGTCGATCTCACATCCGTTGCAGCAGGAAGTTGAGATCGCCGTTTATGCAGTACCGGCAGAGCGACAGAATGCACCTGATGGACCCCATCCGATTTTGCTGAGCTATATCGACGTTGTGGTTCAGGGATACCTGCGAGCCTTCGGGACCGAAGGTGCTGATCGTTTTTTTGCCACCACAGACGGGTGGGACGCGCCTATCTTAAACGACCGACCTGCGCCCCGTTATCCGCGTCACCAGCAACTAAAGCCATCTGAGACGGAGTTCGTGGATGATCGCCTCAAGCAGGTTTCTGCCAGGATTTCGGAGATAGCATAAGAAAGGCGGGGTAAAATACCCCGCCTTTTATGTCTCGAATTGTCCGTATGCAGTTATCCGCGCGCGCGGATCACCTGCAGCAATGGAAGCAAACTCGCCATTTCCGGGCCCCGCTCCATCCCGGTTAGTGCCTTACGCAGTGGCATGAACAAGCCTTTGCCTTTGCGGCCTGTTGCCTCTTTTACGGCCTTGGTCCACTCACCCCAGGTTTCGCCGTTGAACGGTCCTTCGGGCAGCAGGGCCACTGCAGCGGCGATGAATTCGCGATCTTCTTCATCGATCAGCGGCTCGGCGCCATCACGGCACAGTTCCCACCAGCCTTTGAGATCGGACAGAGTGGTGATGTTCTCGCGTGCCATCGCCCAGAACGGTTCAGCAAGCTCTGCCGGAACCCCTGCATCAGCGACCGCATCGGTAACATCGGCCAGAGGCAGCGATTGCAGATGTCTGGCGGTCAGTGGGAACAGATCCTGCACGTCAAATTTGGTTGGCGCCGCACCGAACCGGTGAATGTCAAAACCTTCGATCAGTTCAGCCATGTCCGAACGCAGTTCAACCGGATCGGAAGAGCCAAGACGCGCCATCAAGCTCAGCAAAGCCATCGGTTGCACGCCCTGTTCACGCAGATCGCGCAGGGCCAGAGTGCCCAGACGCTTCGACAGCGCCTCACCCTGTGGCCCGGTCAGCAGCGAATGGTGTGCGAAACGCGGGCATGTGCCGCCCAGTGCTTCAATGATCTGAATCTGCGTTGCAGTGTTGGTCACGTGGTCCGAGCCGCGTACAACATCGGTTACACCCATCTCGGTATCATCAACCACTGACGCAATCGTATAGAGCACCTGACCGTCGCCGCGGATCAAAACCGGGTCAGAAACCGACGACGCATCGATCGAGATGTCGCCCAGAATGCCGTCAGTCCACTCAATCCGCTCATGATCCAGCTTAAAGCGCCAGACACCATTTCCACGTTCGGCGCGCAGTGCTTCTTTTTCAGCATCAGACAGGTTCAGCGCGGCGCGGTCATAGACCGGTGGCTTGCCCATATTCAGCTGTTTCTTGCGCTTGAGATCCAGCTCGGTCGGTGTCTCGAACGCCTCATAAAACCGGCCCATCTCGCGCAATTTATCGGCGGCCTCGGCATAACGGTCCAACCGCTCTGACTGACGCTCGACCTTGTCCCAATGCAGGCCCAGCCACTCCATATCCTGTTTGATGGCATCGACATATTCTTCTTTCGACCGCTCTGGGTCGGTATCATCGATGCGCAGGATGAACGTGCCGCCAGCCTTGCGGGCGATCAGATAGTTCATCAGGGCGGTGCGCAGGTTGCCCACATGGATGTAACCGGTGGGCGACGGGGCAAAACGGGTGGTGGTCATAGGTGTCTCCTGTTGGCGCGGCTCATCTCATATGAGCGCGATTTTGTCCAGCAGCGCCTGCGGAGACGTCTTGTTTTACATCAGTTCAATTGGGTTCAACCGGCCAATGGCTCCCAAGATCTTCCAGCCCGGCCAAGATAAGTTCAGAAAGAACATCAAGGTCTATATCCGACAGCTTGTTCACATACAGACATGACTTGCCCAGTTTGTGTTTTCCCAAACGGGACAGGATACCCCCGAAATCCGCGTAGCCGGGCATGATATAAATGGAATGCGCAGCCTTGCGGGGTGAAAATCCCGTAGCCAGAAAATCCCCCTCACGCCCTGACGCATAACGATAATGGTATCTGCCATAGCCAATGATCGAAGGGCCCCACATCACCGGTTCAAACCCGGTCACCTTTCGAAACAGCGCGTCCAGCACCCGTGCCTCGCCCGCTTTTTTGGATGGCGATACACCCGACAAAAAGCTGTCGACGCTTTGCTTTGTTTGAACGGTTTTGTTCTGGGATCGCGGCATTAACAAAATTTAACACGTAATGTTCAACCACGCAGCCCATTTCAATGGCGTATAAAGTGGCAAGACTCACGCGCCGACCTAATTCTCACAATCATGTTCTGACAGGGAGAACGAATATGACCATCAAATTGACACGCCGGGCCGCACTCGGGGCCGCCGCTGCATTGCCGTTTGCATCAGCCGCTGCGCCCGTTCTGGCCGCGGGTAAGGAAACCAAGGCCAATTCGACAGTAGCAAAATCGTTTCAGCTGGGTGATTTCACTGTGACCACGTTGCTGGATGGCAGCCTTCCGCGAGACGGAGCGCAGGAGATTTTTGGCGGCGGCGCATCTGACGAGGACTTTGCCCGTGTATCAGCCAACAACTTCATTTCACCGGACGTAGCGCAGTTTTTCTTTACGCCAACGCTGGTCAACACAGGGTCCGAACTGATCCTGTTTGACACTGGCCTTGGACAGGGCGGAATTCAGGCTGCTTTGGCAGATGCCGGTGTCGCACCAGAAGATATCAATGTTGTCGTCCTGACCCATATGCACCCCGACCACATCGGCGGCATGACAACCAATGACGCCCCAACCTTTGCGAATGCACGCTATGTCACGGCAGCACCGGAATACGACTTTTGGGCTGCACAGGACGCGGGCAATCGGGTTGGCGATCTGGTTGCTGCCAAAGTCACACCCCTGGCTGAGAAAATGACCTTCATCGAAGACGGTGGTGATGTGGCTTCGGGCGTGACAGCAATGGCAGCCTTTGGTCACACTCCGGGACACATGGTTTATCATTTGGAAAGCAACGGTCAGCGTTTGATCCTGACTGCGGATCTAGCCAACCACTATGTCTGGTCCTTTGCGCATCCGGAATGGGAAGTCCGCTTTGACATGGACAAGGCCGCAGCGACTGCGTCACGCCGCAATGTGCTGGGCCTGCTGGCTGCCGACAAGGTGCCGATGATCGGCTACCACATGCCCTTCCCCGCTGCCGGTTACGTTGAAACCCGCAATGACGGGTTCCGTTTCGTGCCGGTTAGCTACCAGATGATGGGCTGAGATTGATCAGTAACCCGGATCTAGCCGTATCTTTGAGCCGTCTGTGAAACGGGACAGCCTGAAAGCTGTCGGATCAACGCAAGGTGTGGTCTGCGTCGCCAGATCGGCGACCAGCCTGCCTGCGCCCGGCCCGATACCAAATCCGTGGCCCGAAAAACCGGTCGCGATGATCATCCCCGGTATGTCATCAACATGCGAGATGACCGGGATTGCATCGGGCGTTACATCGATCATTCCTGCCCAGCTTTGAACGATCTCAGCCTGTTCGAGAACCGGAAAGGCCTTTCTCGCGCTCGCCCAAGCCTGTCTTAGCGCCTTTTGCGAAGGTTCCGGGTCCAGCACACGGCAATGTTCGAACGGTGTTACATCGGTAGGCAGCCATGACCTGTCCTGCCCAGCTTCGGTTAGCCAGCGACGGGACAGGCGAAACCTCAGGGATCGCCATTCCTGCCTGAAGGCCGGCAGAAACCTTAGCGCTAGCCGGAAACTGTCGGGTACGATGTCGACGGTGTTTTCGTGCCCCGACGCAATCGTATACCCCCCATCTGCGCGCTTTCGAACGGCAAAGTCATCGGACCAGAGCGCGGCCTGCGGTCCCGGCTCCACCGGAGATGTGCGCAGAACCGTGTTCAGAACTTTCAGTTGCGGTAGTTCAATCCCGGCGTTTCCAGCAAACAGGCGCGACCAGGCACCACCAGCAAGCACGACCTGCTCACACACCACGCGCCCACGCTCAGTAAATACACCTGCGATGCGACCCGCCTGAACATCGATACTGCGAACCGCGCAGCTGGTCATGATTGCAGCGCCTTTGTCGCGCGCACCCTCCGCAATTGCCGGGGCCGCCCATTGCGGTTCGGCGCGACCGTCCTGCGGAGTGTATAACGCCTCGGTCAATCCCATCGTATTGTCCGGCAAGAGATCGTCCAGCTCAGAACCCGAAACCATTTTTGCTCCGGTCTGATACCCTTCAAGGTTTTCCAGCCATCGGTGCAAATTCCCTGCCGAACGCTCTCCGGATGCACCAAACAATATACCCGACTGAACATAACCCGTCTTGCGACCGATCCGTTCGTCAAGACCTTGCCAGATGCGAATGGCCTCTTGCATCAATGGGATTTCTCTTGGATCCCGCATACCAAGACGCACCCATCCCCAGTTGCGAGAGCTTTGCTCACCCGCGATCTGCCCCTTCTCACAGAGCAGAACTGAGTAACCGCGTTCGGCTAACTCAAATGCTGTCGATGTCCCGATGATTCCACCGCCGATAACGACGACATCCACAGCTTTGGGCAAGCAAAGATCTGGTTCTACTGGGTTGGGTTTTGGGCCGGGCATCTACCGCTCATTTTCAATCGCTCGGACCGCCAAGGATGCTCAAGATGAGAATTCAGGCAATGGCGAAAGGAAGCTGGCAGAGGAAATCTTCGCACGTGTGGCGAATACGCCGATAACAGGCGCGGCAAGCGCTTTGGCTTTGCTCAGAACAGGTTCGCGAAGGTCAGGCAGCGCCCGAAAACTCAGCCCATTTCTGACGAATGATTGCCGCAACACCAGAATTCTGATCCGGTGTCTGAGCGGCCAGTGTTTCCTGAGCACTCAGTTCCGGAAATTCAGAACGATCATCTTGCTCGACGGATGTGTCTTTCTGTGCTGCTGAAACTCCGTCACCCAGAATGTCAGCAATAGCTGCGTCCACACGCGCTTCATCAAGATCGCGCGCAGGGGACTCCATCGTTTTCCATCTCAATGGAGCGTGCAGGGGCTTATCATAATTATCAACCATTTGATCACCAAAACATTTAACCGGCATCGAAATTCAGATGCACCACCAGAAACTGTATTCCCAGCGCAGTACGAAATGGTTCAACCCACCCAATCGCAATGCGTCAATATCGCCCTACATCGGGCGGCATTGGATCTAAATTATGGCGAGAAAATGGCACTCAAGCAAGGCGCTTCGCGCCCATTCATCGCCCGAAAACCTTTCAAACAGAAACAATTCAGCTCTGAAATAACCACTGAACCCACCACGTGAACAATTCGGAAGGAACCCAACCCTTTACTAGGTGAGTTTCCCCATATCCCACCCGATAGAATCTGAGATCTAGTTAGGGTCGCGCCACCGATTCACAATCGGATACCGTCGATCCAGCCAGAACGCGCGTTTCGTCAAACGGGTACCCGGAGCAGACTGAAAACGCTTGTACTCACTGATGTAGATAAGGTGCTCAACGCGACGGGCATCAGCTTCGTCAAATCCGGAGGCCACGCAATCTGCAATCGACCCGTCCTGATCGACGAGAATTTCCAGGATGGCATCCAGAACCGGATAGTCCGGCAGACTGTCGCTGTCTTTCTGATCGGCACGCAGCTCGGCGCTGGGGGGTTTGTCGATGACAGAAGGCCGGATGACCTCGGTTGCGGGCCCCTTCATCCAATCGCGGTGGTTGGCATTCCGCCAGCGGCAGGTTTCAAACACGCGGGTTTTGTAAAGATCCTTGATGGGATTGTAGCCGCCATTCATATCGCCATAGATCGTGGCATAGCCCACAGCGACCTCGGATTTGTTGCCGGTGGTCAACAGCATCTCGCCAAACTTGTTCGAGATTGCCATCAGCAAGAGACCACGCAGACGGGATTGAACGTTTTCTTCGGTCAGATCTTCCTCACGCCCAGCAAAGAGCGGAGCCAGTGTGTTTGTCACGGCTGAGCGGCCTTCAGAGATCGGTACGTAGTCGTAGTGAACGCCCAGTGCCTTGGCCACTGCTTCGGCATCATCCAATGATGCGTCGCTGGTGTACTCAGACGGCAGCATCACGCAGCGTACATTCTCGGCTCCGATAGCATCCACGGCAATCGTCGCAACCAACGCGGAATCGACCCCACCTGACAGGCCCAATACAACCTTACCGAACCCGGTCTTGGCCATATAGTCGCGCAAGGATTGTACCATTGCGCGATAGTCTTGCTCCCACTCGTTCGGTTGCGGTGCCACTTCGGCAGGTACAATCCGCCAGCCTTCGTCTCCCTGCTCCAACTCAATCTGCGTGACGGCCTCATCAAAAACCGGCATCCTGAACGCGAGCTCTCCGCCCGGGTTCAGGCCAAAGGTGCCACCATCAAATACCTGATCGTCCTGGCCACCCACCATGTTGAGATAGATCACCGGCAATCCGGTTTCGACAACCCGCGCCACCATGTGGTTCAGTCGGATATCATATTTGTTCCGGAAATACGGAGAGCCGTTCGGGATGAGCAGAAATTCCGCCCCGGTCTCCTCAAGCGTCTCAGCCACATCCTCATGCCAACCGTCTTCACAGATCGGGCTGCCGATCCGGGTGTTGCCTACGGCATATGGCCCACCCATCGGACCGGCATCATACAACCGGACCTCATCAAACACTGTTTCATTCGGCAAGTGATGCTTCAGAACCTTGCTGGCGACTTTTCCGCCTTTGAGGATCAGATAGGCATTAAACAGCTTATCGTCTTCGACCCATGGTCCGCCAATCGCAAGCGCCGGACCGTCAGCACATTTAACGGCTAATTCCTCAACCGCTTTCATCGCTGCAAAATGAAACGAGGGCTTAACGATAAGGTCCTGCGTGTTGTAGCCGGTGATGAACATCTCAGGCAGTGCAACAAGATCCGCGTCAGCCATCCGGCCCTGTTCCCACGCGGACAGTGCTTTGGCAGCGTTCCCCTCAATATCCCCCACAGTGGGGTTTAGTTGCGCCAGCGAGATACGGAAACGATTGGCCATTTTGCCCTCTTGCCCACGTCAGTCCACAAGGGATTTAGCAGATCATGCAGCGAGTAAAAGGCAAATGCGGCAAAACACGTTGCTCTGCCCCTGCCTGTGTCTTAGTTTTGCGCCAACGCAAACAACCGATGATGACCGGGCAGGCAGGAACGACCATGAATGTAATTCGCAATTCGATTGCTGTTTTCGCATTTGGCTTGACGGCACAGGCTGCTGTTGCCCAACAGGAGCAGGTTATTGTTGCGGATGACGACGTCGGCGGCGTCTACGAGGGTACATTCGAGAACGGCTTGCGCCACGGGACCGGGACGTACCGCCTGCCTGACGGCTTTGAGTACACCGGTGAATGGGTCGAAGGTGAGATTCAGGGCGAAGGCACAGCCCGCTACGCCAACGGCTCGATCTACGAAGGCATGTTTTCCAAGGGTCAGCCCCAAGGGAAAGGCAAGATCACCTTTGCTGGTGGCGGGACCTATGAAGGGGATTGGTCCAATGGCGCAATCAATGGCCAGGGCATAGCGCAATATGAAAACGGCATGCGTTATGAGGGCGGGTTCAGGAATGCACGTCACCACGGTAAGGGCGTGATGACGGATGCCGATGGCTATATCTACGACGGCGATTGGGAAGACGGTGTTCGGCAAGGCAAAGCCAAAATCACTTACGCGAGCGGCGGTGTCTATGAAGGAGATATCCTGTCCGGACAGCGACACGGCAAAGGTGATCTTACGCTGCCAGATGGCATGACCTATTCCGGCGACTGGTCCGAAGACCGGATCACCGGGTCTGGGCGGCTGACGCAGGCAAATGGCGATGTTTACGAAGGCAGCCTGATCGAAGGGCGTCGTCAGGGCAAAGGCAAAGCGGTTTACGCAAATGGCGATGTCTATGAGGGCGATTTCGTAGATGATCAGCGTCACGGTCAGGGAACGTTCACCGGAACCGACGGCTATATCTATACCGGTCAGTGGACCAACGGGCAGATCGAAGGATTAGGTGAACTGACCTATCCTGATGGCTCGGTTTATACAGGTGATTTCAGCGCCGATCTGGCCGATGGCAAGGGGCTTATCACCTATCCCGATGGCTCTACTTATGATGGCGACTGGATCGCCGGGGTGATCGATGGCCGGGGCGTCGCAACCTATGCGAACGGTACCATCTACAAGGGTCAGTTCAAGAATGCCAAAACCCATGGCAAAGGAGTTCTGACCCGTGCAGATGGCACGGTCTACGATGGTGATTGGGTCGAAGGTGCGCGGCAAGGCAAGGGTAAGACCACCTATGCCGATGGCACCGTGTATACAGGCGATTTTGCCCAGGGGCAGCGCCACGGTCAGGGCGAGATCGTGATGGCAAACGGCTTCAAATACACCGGCGAATGGAAAGAAGGAAAAATTACCGGTGTCGGTATCGCGACCTATTCAAACGGAGACATCTACGAAGGCAGCTTTGTAGACGCGAAACGCCAGGGCAACGGCACCATGCGCTATGTGAATGGCGAGGAAGAAACCGGCGTCTGGGAAAACGGTGCGCTTTCTGAAGAAGCTGCTAGCGAACCAGATGCAGTCACCACCGAGCCGGAAGCAACCGAACAAGCGCCCGCTCAGACAGAGCAGCCTACGGAAACAAACAATTCTGACAGCTAGTATCGGCAGGATTCAACCGGATCACCATGGGATCGGTTTGCCCGCCCAGTCAAAGAACCGACCCGATTCTGATGGGCTCAGTTGATCTATCACGCGCAGAAGGTTTCCTGCAGCCTCATCCGGTTCGACCGACGGATGCCGCCCCAGATACTTTTCAGTAAAGGCTGTTTTAACGGTTCCGGGATGTAAGGACACGCAGATGGCTTCCTTGTGCGTTCGGGCCAACTCAATCGCAGATGTGTGCACAATCTGGTTCACAGCTGCTTTGGCAGCGCGGTAGCTGACCCAACCGCCGAGCCTGTTATCTCCAATCGACCCCACCCTTGCCGAGAGAACAGCGATTACAGATCGACCGCCTCTGGGAAGCAGTCGGTTCGCATGTTTCAGCACCATCGCGGGCCCAACTGCATTCAGGGCGAACTGATCCATCATTGCTTGGGCCGACAGTGCGCGCAGTGTCTTTTCGGGCGCAGCGCCATTGATTTCCAGCGCTCCACTGGCCACAAACACCAGATCAAACGGGCCTTCGACAGCACTTAAGACTTGCTCGACCATGTCCGGGATCATCAGATCAAACCCGTCGCCCGACCGCGACAGAGTCGTAACCGAGACGTCCTGCTGCGCAAGCCGGCTACACATAGCCTTACCGATTCCGCCCGTCGCCCCAATGATCAGTGCTGTTTTCATGAACTGCTACCTAGGCGCACACCCAATCAGATCAATGAGCGTTGAAAAGAATTGTTCAGCTGAAGAATAAGGCATTTTGGTCCTTTTCATTCCCTGCGGGCTCTGTATAAATTCCGCCTCATGATCAACCGCGCAGATATCCCTTTTGCCGACACCGCGTTTCGTGGTGCCGATCTGCGTGGCCTACTGATCCTAATCCGCCTCTGAGCGTGCCATCCGGCGCGCCCGCTCAGAGGAGGACGCCAGCGCGCCATAGGCTTTAGGACAGACAAGAAAGAGATTCCCATGACCAACGTGACCGACCAAGACCGCGTCTTGATCTTTGACACCACTTTGCGCGACGGCGAGCAAAGCCCCGGCGCAACCATGACCCATGCCGAAAAGCTGGAGATTGCCGAGCTGCTGGACGACATGGGCGTCGACATTATCGAGGCGGGCTTCCCCATTGCCTCCGAGGGCGACTTCAAGGCGGTATCCGAAATCGCGCAGCGTTCTAAGAACAGCCGCATCTGCGGTCTGGCGCGCGCCAACTTTGCGGATATTGACCGCTGCTGGGAAGCGGTGAAACACGCCGGAAAAAGCCGCATTCACACTTTCATCGGCACCTCGCCGCTGCACCGCGCCATTCCGAACCTGACGCAGGACGAAATGGCCGAGAAGATCCATGAAACCGTAAGCCACGCGCGCAACCTGTGTGAAAACGTGCAGTGGTCACCGATGGACGCGACGCGAACCGAATGGGACTATCTGTGCCGCGTGATCGAGATTGCGATCAAGGCGGGCGCCACGACGATCAACATCCCCGATACAGTGGGTTACACTGCTCCGGTGGAATCCGCTGACCTGATCAAACGCCTGATCGAAACGGTCCCGGGCGCGGATGAGGTCGTCTTTGCGACCCACTGCCACAACGACCTTGGTATGGCGACCGCGAACTCACTGGCTGCGGTTGCAGGTGGCGCCCGTCAGATCGAATGCACCATCAACGGTCTGGGTGAACGCGCTGGCAACACTGCTCTGGAAGAGGTCGTGATGGCGCTGCGCACCCGCAACGACATTATGCCCTGGCACACCGGCATCGACACGACCAAGATCATGCATATCTCGCGTCGGGTCGCGACGGTGTCGGGCTTCAACGTCCAGTTCAACAAGGCCATCGTTGGTAAGAATGCCTTCGCGCATGAAAGCGGCATCCATCAGGACGGTATGCTGAAGAACCGCGAGAATTTTGAGATCATGCGCCCCGAGGATATCGGTCTGTCCGGCACATCCCTGCCTTTGGGCAAGCATTCGGGCCGGGCCGCGTTGCGCGATAAGCTGAATACGATGGGTTACGAAGTTGGTGACAACCAGCTCAAGGATATCTTCATTCGGTTCAAGGAGCTGGCCGACCGCAAGAAGGAGGTCTTCGACGACGACATCATCGCCCTGATGACTCTGGACGATGACGACGGCAACGATCATCTGCAGCTGGTTTCACTGAAAGTCACCTGTGGAACGGTTGGCAAAGCCGAAGCAACCATCGAGATGGAAGTGGACGGCAAAGAGATCATCGCAACCGAAACCGGCGATGGGCCCGTCGATGCGGCGTTTCGCGCTATACGGGTGGTTCACCCAAATACGGCGCATCTCCAGCTTTATCAGGTACATGCTGTGACTGCGGGAACCGATGCGCAAGCCACGGTTTCGGTCCGGTTGGAAGAAGACGGTATGATCGCTACCGGGCAGTCGGCCAACACCGACACGGTCGTTGCATCTGCCAAGGCTTACATCCATGCGCTGAATCGCCTGATCGTCCGGCGCGAAAAGGCCGGTCCCGGTGCGGATGCACGAGAAATCTCGTACAAGGATCTTTCCTGAGAATGAACAAGGGGCGGCCTATCATGGACCGCCCCTTTGCATTTCTTCTGATCTGGCTACGGCCAGTAGAACAGTGTCAGGTCGACCGGTTTCCCCGGTTCAACCAGCGAGTAATAGAAGACCGGGTTGTCATGCAGGTCATTCATGCCTGACACCGCATACCCCTCGGTCGGGGTGTATTCCGCATCATAGTTCAGATCGTAGTCACCGTTTGCATCATGAAACGCGATGACGGAGTAGTAGTTGTTGTTGAGGTCCGGAAAGTCGAACCGTTGCGGTTGCCCCGTCGCAGGAGCCTCGAGATATCCGGCCGCGTTGTTGTAATCCATGCTGTCAAACGCTGACTGCTGATCAAACGCCATGACGATGATGTTGCCCTTGTCGCTACGTGCCCCGTGCAGGTTCACGATCAAACCCTGGTGATCCTGCACGCCGGTTGAAGAAGCAGATGCCTCGGCGATATCCGTGCGAAAGCCGGAGGCAAACCAGGCCCCGGCAATGAACAGCCCGGCTGTTGCGATGGCTGCGACGATGCGTTGCGTATTGTTTGGCATCTCATCCAGTCCTTCGTATTATTCCGCTGGCTTTCGCTGGCTCTTTTTGGGCTGCCAGCCAGGAGGTCCGAAGAGAACGCCCAGCTTGTTTCGGAAGCCCGGCATGTTCCAAACATCTCTGAAGAGTCGGGTAAAACCATGCAGGAAGGCGACAAAAGGATTTACCGAGTCGATCGGGGTGACCAGACCGTAAACAACATCCTCTTTTTCTTCCTCAAAGGTGCCGAACATACGGTCCCAGATGATGAAGATACCGGCATAGTTTTTATCCAGATACTTACGGTTCGATCCGTGGTGCACCCGGTGATGCGACGGCGTGTTGAAGAGGTATTCGATTGGGCGCCACAACTTTCCGATAACCTCTGTGTGCAGGGCGGTCTGATACAGCTGCACCAGCAACTCTACGATCAGAACCATGAACGGATTGAACCCCAGCAGTACCAGCGGCAGATGGAAAAACAGCGGCCAGAAACCATCCAGCGGGCCATGACGATATGCAACCGAAATGTTGAAGAACGGCGAGCTGTGATGCACCGAATGCGTCGCCCAAAGAAAGTTGATGCGATGCAGGATACGGTGTTCCCAATAGTAGGCCAGATCCGCAAGTATCAGCACGATGATGAATGACGCCCATGTCGTTGGGATGTCGAACACGGCAAACTGATAGGCCCAGACATAGGCACCTATGTAGAAGCCCGCCAGCAAAACGAAGCTGATCCCGATAAAGAACGCGAGCGTGATGAAATTGGTGACCGTATCGCCCACCATTTCCCAGTTCAGCTTTTTGACGATGGCATAGCGCAGCAACTCGAATGCCAAAAACGCCAATGCAAAGACAAAGAACCAGTTATTGATAAAAGTTTCCCAGTAACTCAGATGAAAGTCACTGATGTGGCGGCTTAGGAAGTCCATGGATATGTCCCAATTCCTGTTTATTGTCAGGTGTGACAATTTACTTACTGAACTAGCCTGGGAAATCAAGTGGACCACCTGATCTTTCAGAGAGGCCGCGACTACATCCTGACGTAGATACGCGACAAGGCAGCCAGTAAAATGCAACGAAAACAGAGGCATCGACCCACAAAAGCGGACCGTGCGCAAATGTCAGAAAATGTGGAGTTACCTAAGGGAACTAAGCTTGAACACGAGCGAAAAGCGCGTCGAGTCGCCCGGCTGCCTCTTCTAATCCATAGGTCGCATTCACGATAAACATGCCCGAGCCGACCATGCCATGACCCTCACGCGCGGCAGGAAACCGGACTTGGTGATGCAGCACCTTTGGCAGATCCCGTTTCCGCAAGGCATCACACATGGCTTCATGGCGTCCGTTTGTCAGGATCGGATACCAAAGGGCAATTATCCCGACATTCCATTTGCGGTTCAGCGTTGTGATGATGTTTGGCAACCGATCGTAATCGGCCTTAACCTCGTAGCTAGGATCGATCAGCAGCATCCCCCGACGCGGTGTCGGCGGTAGCAAAGATTGCGCCAGTTCAAATCCATCTTGCTGATAGGTCCTGGCTCCATAAGGCGCGACCGCGTTTTTAAGAGCCCGGTATTCCTGCGGATGTAGCTCGGCCAAGTGTAAACTATCCTGTGGCCGCAACAGGCTGGCCGCGATCAGGGGAGAACCCGGATAAGCAGATCGGCCATGTTGATCTTTCACGCCGGAGATTGCACGGCTCAGAGGGTGATCCTCTTCGAACCAGCCCTCAAGCAAGGCACGCTCGATACCGGCCGAGGCTTCGCCGGTCCGAACGGCTTCGTCCGAATCCAGCTGATACAACCCCCGCCCAGAATGGGTTTCGGCATAGGTCAGCGGCTTATCTTTCCGGGTCAGATAAGCGAGTATTTCCGCCAAAAGGGCATGCTTATGCACATCAGCCAGATTTCCCGCGTGGTAAATATGTTGATATGAGAGCATTTTGCCTTCTAAAGTCCCTGTTAATGAGGCGGAAAGGTGCTGATTACCGCGGAATCAGGCCTTTTACCGGGCGTCGTGGCACCCTATAAGTCATCCATCCCGGAACCGTCGAGTCGCGGGCAGTAGAAAAAATCTGACATACAGGATCAGGGGACATATGGGGATCTTTGACAATCTGGGCGGCCTGTTCACAGCGGATATGGCCATTGACCTTGGGACTGCTAACACGCTGGTCTATGTCAAGGGTCGCGGCGTTATCCTGTCCGAACCTTCCGTTGTGGCCTATCACGTCAAGGACGGTGTCAAGAAAGTTCTGGCCGTCGGTGAAGACGCCAAACTCATGCTGGGTCGTACCCCCGGCTCGATCGAAGCCATTCGCCCGATGCGCGAAGGTGTGATCGCCGACTTCGATACAGCCGAGGAAATGATCAAGCACTTCATTCGCAAGGTGCACAAGCGGTCGACCTTTTCGAAACCGAAAATCATCGTCTGCGTCCCACATGGCGCGACACCTGTTGAAAAACGCGCGATCCGTCAGTCGGTTCTGTCTGCCGGTGCACGCCGCGCTGGCCTGATCGCCGAACCCATTGCAGCTGCAATCGGGGCCGGAATGCCAATCACCGACCCAACGGGCAACATGGTCGTCGATATCGGCGGTGGTACAACCGAAGTTGCGGTCTTGTCGCTAGGCGACATCGTGTACGCCCGTTCGGTGCGTGTTGGTGGGGACCGCATGGACGAAGCCATTATCTCGTACCTGCGCCGTCAGCAAAACTTGTTGGTCGGTGAATCGACCGCTGAGAGAATTAAAACAACTATCGGCACAGCGCGTATGCCTGACGATGGCCGTGGACAGTCGATGCACATCCGTGGCCGCGATCTGCTGAACGGTGTGCCAAAGGAAATCGAAATCAGCCAGGCGCAAGTCGCCGAGGCCTTGTCCGAGCCCGTCCAGCAGATTTGCGAGGCGGTGATGACCGCCTTGGAAACCACTCCGCCCGACCTTGCGGCGGATATTGTGGATCGCGGCGTGATGCTGACTGGTGGCGGTGCGCTGTTGGGTGATCTGGACCTGGCGCTGCGCGAACAGACCGGTCTGGCCGTGTCGATTGCCGATGAAAGCCTGAATTGTGTGGCTTTGGGCACCGGCAAAGCGCTGGAATACGAAAAACAACTGCGCCACGCGATTGACTACGAAAGCTAAGGCGCGCACCCTTAGAACTGAGGGTGTATAATCGGGCGCGAGCAGCACGGGAAGGAGTCCTGTGGCAAAGGACCGATCACAGCGCGACGACTACGCAACCCCCTTGCGCCGCTTGTTCCTGGGGATTGTTGTGTTGTGCCTGCTGGGCATCTTTCTGGTGTGGCGTATCGACAGCCCCCGCGTGGAACGGTTTCGCGCTCAGGTCGTTGATGCAGTTGTGCCGTCGATGGAATGGGCCATGGTGCCGGTTACTGCGGTGGTCAACCTGGTCCGGGACTTCCAAAGCTATCAGCGCCTCAGCGAACAAAATCAGGAACTGCGCAGCGAATTGCGCCTGATGCGCGCATGGAAAGAGGCAGCACTACAGCTCGAGCAGGAAAATGCGCGGTTGCTTGACCTGAACAATGTCCGTCTTGATCCGCGTTTGACCTACATCACAGGTGTGGTGATGGCCGATAGCGGATCCCCTTTCCGTCAGTCGGTACTCCTGAATGTCGGGGAGCGCGACGGGATCGTGGATGGCTGGGCTACGATGGACGGTATCGGGCTGGTTGGACGCATCTCTGGTGTTGGCTCTGATACAGCCCGTGTCATCCTGATGACCGATGCCTCGAGCGCGATTCCGGCAACCATACAGCCCTCGGGCCAGACAGCATTGATCGCGGGTGATAACACCTCAGCACCTGTCGTCGAGTTTCTGGAAAATCGAGAGTTGGTCCGGCCCGGCGATCGGGTGATCACCTCGGGCGATGGCGGTGTGTTTCCGGCTGGTCTTCTGATTGGTCAGATCACGGTTGATCCGGGCGGCAGGCTACGCGTTCGGCTTTCGGCGGATTTCGAACGCTTGGAATTCCTGCGCGTACTTCGTTATCAATCTGCGCCCCCAATTCGTACCCCTGGCAGCATCGTGGGGCCACAACGCCCTGAGGCCGCGCTGACACCCGAAGAGGCCGGCGATGGATAAAGCCACCTCACATCTCTGGCTCATGCGTGGCATGTATTTCGCACTCGCCATACTGGTGGTGTTTCTGCATTTGTTGCCTCTGGACACCAAACCAGATCGCTGGCCTTTCCCAGACATTTTGATCGCACTGACATTTGTCTGGGTGCTGCGTCGTCCCGAGTATGTGCCAACGCTCAGTATCGCCATCGTGATGCTAATGGCTGATCTTCTGTTTCAGCGCCCTCCCGGGCTGCTGGCTGCTTTGGTTGTCCTTGGGGCAGCATATCTGCGCTCGGCGGCACCGGGCATGCGGGACGCTGGTTTTGTCGGCGAATGGACAACAATCGGAGTTGTGACGGCAATGGTCTTCCTGGCAGATCGCGTTATCCTTTCCATATTGTCTGTTCAGCAAGTCGCTTTGGGCCCTGCTATGATCCAGCTAATCCTGACCATCCTGGCCTATCCTTTGATCGTATTGATCAGTCAGAGTGTGTTTGGAGTGCGTCGGATCTCAGCCGCGGATGCAGGTGCTACGGGAGCACGGGTATGAAACAGCGAAAGCCAAAATCAGAGGGTCTTGCATACAAGCGCTTGCCACGCCGTGCTATCGTATTGGGCGGCCTTCAGGCAGCCTTTATTGGCGGGCTAGCAGCCCGTATGCGTTTCATGCAGGTCGATCAGGCCGATCAATATCGCCTTCTGGCAGAAGAAAATCGCATCAACATCCGCCTGATACCACCAACCCGCGGTCGTATCTATGACCGGAATGGTCAGGTCATCGGACAAAACACACCTTCGTACCGCATAGTAGTTGTTCGCGAAGATGCGGGTGACGTCGACAAGGTCATTGCCAAGCTGTCGGAACTGATCCCGCTGAACGAGGATGAGATCGAGCGCGCACGCACAGAAATGCGCCGTTCAGCGCCGTTTCTTCCCGTCACACTGGCGGATCAGGTGACATGGGAAGATATCTCCAAAGTCGCGGTTAACGCACCTGCACTGCCGGGTGTCACCCCAGAGGTCGGCTCGACGCGTCAGTACCCCCGGTATGAGGATTTTGCGCATGTAGTGGGCTATGTCGGCCCGGTCAGTGATTATGACCTAAGCCAGATACAGGATCCCGAACCGGTACTGCGCATTCCGCGATTTCAGATTGGCAAGGTCGGGCTTGAGGCGAAGCAAGAAAGCTCGCTGCGCGGCAAAGCTGGTGCCAAACGTGTCGAAGTCAATGCCACTGGCCGCGTCATGCGTGAGCTGGACCGTCAGGAAGGACAGGCAGGCGCGGACCTGCAGCTATCAGTCGACGCCAATCTGCAGCAATACGCTCAAGCCCGTCTGGCCGGAGAAAGCGCGGCTGCCGTCGTTATTGACTGTGAAACCGGAGATATCCGGGCGATCAGTTCAGCGCCCAGCTTCGATCCCAACCTGTTTGTCCGCGGTATCTCTGTCGCGGACTATCGGACCCTGACACAGGACAAATACCGCCCACTGGCCAACAAAACCGTTCAGGGCACCTATCCGCCGGGATCGACGTTCAAGATGATCACCGCTCTGGCCGCGCTTGAGGCGGGTGTAATCGGTCCCGCCAACACGGTTTACTGTCCCGGGCACCTCAAGGTCGGCAGCCGCCGGTTCCACTGCTGGAAACGTGGTGGGCATGGCACGGTTGACCTCGAGACCTCTCTGAAGCGCAGCTGCGATGTGTACTACTACGATGTTGCCCTGCGAGTTGGGATCGACAAGATTTCCGACATGGCTCGCACCTTCGGTCTGGGTATCCGGCATGACATCCCCATGTCTGCGGTCGCCGCAGGTCTGGCCCCGAACCAGGAATGGAAACAGCGGGTGCACGGTCAGGACTGGCTGGTGGGTGACACGGCCAACGCGTCCATCGGGCAAGGCTTCATGCTCGCCTCTCCCTTGCAGCTTGCGGTCATGACCGCACGGCTTGCCACAGGGCGAGCTGTCTCCCCACGTCTGGTTCGCTCGGTCGATGGGGTTGAGCAACCGTCAGGAGCGGGCGAACCCCTTGCCGTCAATCCGTACAATCTGGAACAGGTGCGTAAGGCGATGTTCTCGGTTTCGAATGACCGGCGCGGCACTGCTTATCGCAGCCGTATCATCGCTGATGATTTCCGCATGGCAGGGAAAACCGGAACAAGCCAGGTGCGCAACATCACCAAGGCCGAACGCGCTGCGGGTGTGATCCGCAACGAAGACCTGCCTTGGGAACGCCGCGATCACGCGCTGTTCGTAAGCTTCGCCCCCTACGACAACCCCAAATACGCAATCGCCGTGGTCGTTGAACATGGCGGTGGCGGTTCCAAAGCGGCAGCTCCTGTTGCAAGGGACATCATGCTGCAGGCTCTCTATGACGGTACTCCACCGCTTGAGGCATATCCGGTAGCAGATCGCGAACGTATCAAGGAGCAGCAAAAACGGCTGGAGGGCGATCGTCGTCCCAAGGCGCGTCCGGATGAAAAGGACCGCGCATGAGCTATCTTGAATACGCCGTCAAATCCACGCCATCGGGGTTCCGCAAATTCCTGTACATGAACTGGCCCCTTACCCTGCTGTTGATCAGTACGGCCAGCGCAGGTTTCCTGATGCTGTATTCGGTGGCAGGAGGTTCATGGCTGCCCTGGGCCGAGCCACAGATGGAACGGTTCGGGCTTGGTCTGACGGTGATGTTCATCATCGCTCTGGTCCCGATCTGGTTCTGGCGGAACATGTCGGTACTGGCCTATCTTGGATCGATTGCCCTGCTGGTGTTCGTGGAACTCTTCGGCACAATCGGTATGGGCGCACAACGCTGGATCGACCTTGGGTTCATGCGGCTTCAACCGTCCGAAGTCATGAAGGTCGCCTTGGTCATGGTTCTGGCCGCCTATTACGATTGGCTGCCGTCTCACAAAACCTCTCGGCCGCTATGGGTTCTGATCCCGGTACTGCTGATCCTGATCCCAACTTTCATGGTTCTGAAGCAGCCCGATCTGGGGACGTCGATCCTGTTGCTCGCGGCCGGAGGCGGCCTGATGTTTCTGGCGGGCGTACACTGGGCTTACTTCGCAGCAGTGATCGCCGCAGGCGTCGGGCTGGTTGCGACAGTCTTCAACAGTCGTGGGACGGAATGGCAATTGCTCAAAGATTACCAGTTCCGGCGCATCGATACGTTTCTTGACCCTTCAACCGATCCGCTTGGGGCCGGCTATCACATCACCCAATCCAAGATTGCGCTTGGTTCAGGTGGCTGGAACGGGCGTGGCTTCATGCAGGGAACTCAGTCGCGCCTCAACTTTCTTCCCGAAAAGCACACAGACTTCATCTTTACCACTCTGGCGGAAGAATTCGGGTTTGTTGGCGGGATCACTCTGTTGATCCTATACGGTCTGATCCTGATATTCTGCATGGTGACGGCTCTGTCGACACGGGACCGCTTTTCCTCGCTCGTTACGCTCGGAATTTCACTGAACTTCTTCCTGTTCTTTGCCGTGAACATGTCAATGGTTATGGGGCTGGCACCAGTTGTGGGCGTCCCGCTGCCCATGGTCAGCTATGGTGGTTCTGCCATGCTGGTTCTGATGGCCGCATTTGGCATCGTGCAAAGCGCCCATATTCATCGTCCCCGTTAAACTGAGAGACTGCCCATGCCCGTAAACGTCCTGTTTTCCGCGCGCCCTGCCCTGTGGCCTGTGTATGAACCACTATTGACCAATGGGCTGAGCGAAGCTGGTCTGGATTTTCGACTGGGAACCGAATTCGAACCGGATGAGGTCGATTACGTGGTCTATGCCCCTAACGGGGGCTTGTTGGATTTCACACCTTATTCACGGCTCAAAGCGGTGCTGAGCCTTTGGGCCGGAGTTGAGAGCATTGCGGGCAATGAGACCCTGACCGTTCCACTGGCGCGGATGGTGGATCATGGGCTGACCCAAGGCATGATAGAATGGGTGGTCGGGCACACATTGCGGTACCATCTTGGCATGGACAAACACATAACAGTTCAGGACGGCGTCTGGACTCCGGATGCGCCCCCGCTTGCACAAGAGCGGCAGGTCTGTGTTTTAGGGCTGGGCTCACTGGGCCAGGCCGTGGCTCAGGCGCTTGCTGCACTGAACTTTCACGTTACCGGCTGGAGCAGAACACCCAAAGAAATCGGCGGAGTTACCTGCCTGCACGGCGCAGATGGATTGCGTGAGGCTCTGAGCCGCGCAGAGATTGTTGTCCTTCTGCTACCTGACACTCCAGCGACCGAGAACACAATGAATGCCGAAACACTTGCCCTGTTGCCGAAAGGCGCACGGATCATCAATCCGGGGCGTGGGCCATTGATTGATGACGATGCCTTGCTGGAAGCACTGGGTTCGGGTCAGGTCGGTCATGCCACGCTGGATGTGTTCCGAACTGAGCCTCTGCCGCCCGAGGATCCGTACTGGGCGCATCCAAATGTAACGATCACTCCCCATATCGCGTCTGAGACTCGCCCCATTACAGCGGCGCAAGTCATCTGCGAAAACATCCGTCGTGGCGAGGCGGGTGAGCCGTTTTTGCATCTGGTGGACCGTCAGCTCGGATACTGACGGTCCGACTGGTTCAGGCCGCGATCAGGCCACGCCCTTTCAGCAGGGCTTCAACACCCGGCAAACGCCCGCGGAACGCCAGATACAGGTCTTCCGCTTCCTTTGATCCGCCGGTCGAGAGGATATGCTCTTCCAGAGCCTTTGCACGCTCTGGATCAAAGGCTCCACCGGCTTCTTCAAAGGCCGCAAAGGCGTCCGCATCCATAACCTCGGACCACATGTAGCTGTAGTAGCCTGAACTATAGCCATCCCCGGCGAACACATGAGCAAAATGTGGCGTTGCGTGGCGCATCCCAATGGCCTGCGGCATCCCGATGCTTGCCAGAACCTCAGCTTGTTTCGCCATCGGATCAGCCGGAGCCGCGCCGTCGTGGAACGCCAGATCAACGAGGGCCGAAGCGACATATTCCACGGTCTGGAAACCCTGATCAAAATTGGCGGCCTTCAACACTTTCTCGAGCATATCCTGCGGCATCGGCTCACCGGTTTCAGCATGCGTAGCGAATTCTGCCAGAACTTCGGGAACTTCCAGCCAGTGTTCGTATAGCTGGCTGGGAAGCTCCACAAAATCGCGCGCAACGCTGGTACCCGAGATGCTTTCATAGGTCACGTTGGACAACATCTGGTGCAGGGCATGGCCAAATTCATGGAACAGCGTACGCGCATCGTCGTAGGACAGCAGCGCCGGATCACCCTTGGCGAAATTGCAGACATTGATGACGACAGGCGCTTGAATCTCAGGGAATTTCGCCTGAGCCCTCATCGCGCTACACCAAGCACCTGACCGCTTGGAGCCGCGCGCGAAATAGTCGCCAATGAACACCGCGATGTGCTGACCGTTGCGGGTCACCTCCCATGCACGGCAATCCGGATGATAGAGCGGCACATCAAGTGGTGCGAACTCCAACCCGAACAAACGATTGGCGCAGGCAAACGCCGCTTCGATCATGCGATCCAGCTGCAGGTATGGCTTTAGCGCAGCCTCATCCAGTTCATGTTCAGCCTTGCGGCGCTTCTCGGCGTAGTAGCGCCAGTCCCAGGCCTCGAGCGGCCCGTTGACACCATCCTCCTGCATCATCTCTGTCAGGATGTCAGCATCCACATCAGCACGGGTTTTGGCTGCATCCCAAACCTCCATCAGCAAATCACGTACACGGTCTGGCGTTTGCGCCATCTCGGTTTCCAGCTTGAAATCGGCAAAGCTGTCATAGCCCAGCAGCTTTGCCCGTTCCTCGCGCAGTTTTAGAATTTCGGATGCGATTTCGCGATTGTCGGTTATTCCACCATTGGCCCCTCGCGCAGTCCATGCCCGGTAAGCCGTTTCGCGCAAATCCCGACGCGGGGAAAACTGAAGAAACGGAACGATCAACGAGCGTGAAAGAGTGACAACCGGCCCGTTGGTTCCCTTTTCCTGCCCCGCCGCGCGAGCCGCATCCACTACAAAATCCGGCAGGCCTTGAAGGTCGTCCTCGCTCAATTCCATGAACCAGTCCCGCTCATCGGCCAGAAGGTTTTGAGTGAATGAGGTCCCCAGCGAGGCGAGCCGCGATTTGATCTCCTGCATCCGGGCATCTTCGTCACCCTGCAGCGCAGCACCTGCGCGCACAAACCCCCGATGGGTCAGCATCAGAACACGCGCCTGTTCGTCGCTCAGCCGCAGTTCATCGCGACGGTTCCAGAGGTCAGCGACCCGATGAAACAGCGCCTTGTTCGAGGATATGCCCGAGAAATGCGCCGACAGTTTGGGCGAAAAGTCCCGTTGCAACTCTTCCCGCTTTGGATTGCTGTCCGCTCCGGCAACCGTGAAGAAAACCGACAGCACCTTGTCCAGTTCTTCACCGGCCGCTTCCAGCGCTTCGATCGTGTTGGTGAATGTGGCGGCGTCCTCATTGGACGCGATGGCTTCGATCTGAGCGTTATGGGCCTGCATTGCCTGATCCAGCGCAGGGGCAAAATCGTCATCCGATATCTCGGCAAACGGGGCGATTTCAAATGGTGTGTTCCAGTCGGACAGGATCGGGTTGGTCATGCAAATCTCCTTTGATCGTCAAGCTAGGTAGGCCGGGCACAATGGTCCAGAGGCAGACCGACTGATACGTCATATTCTGTCGCAATAACGCTTGCGCCATATGAACCCAGCAATCAGGGTCCGTTGGAAAGGGAGACAGGACATGACCAAAACGAACCGCACTGCTGGCATCATGACAACGGCCATTCATGCGGGTGATCCACCGGACGCCTCAACCAATGCATCGGCACCACCGATCCACATGAGTTCGACCTATCTGACCGAAGATGTCGCCGGGTTTTCCGCCCATGACCTGACACCTGACAGCCCCTATGTATACTCTCGGTGGGCCAACCCGACTGTTGCGGGGCTCGAAGCAAAAATCGCGGCTCTGCAAGGCACCGAAGCTTGCCTTGCCACAGCTTCCGGAATGGCAGCGGCGTCTGCGATCTTTTTCACCTTTCTCTCAGCCGGTGATCACCTGATCGTATCGGACGTGTCTTACGCAGGCGTGGCGGAACTGGCACGTGAAACTCTGCCTCGGATGGGGATCGAAGTTTCTGCCGTCAATATGTCCGATCCCGCATCCGTTGCGGGCGCGATCCGCCCAAACACAAAGTTGATCCATACAGAAACCCCTGTAAATCCAATCGGTCGCCTGACGGATCTAGCGGCGATCTCAAAACTGGCCCGAGAAGCCGGAGCGTTGTTGAGCTGCGACTCAACCTTTGCGTCACCACTGGGAATGGATGCGGGCGCGCTCGGGGTCGATCTGACGATGCACTCGATTACGAAATACATCGGCGGACACGGCGATGCAGTGGGTGGGGCTGTTGCAGGTTCTGCCGAATTGATCGCGAAGATGCGGGCTGAAGCAGGCATTCATCATGGCGGTGTACTGTCCCCATTCAATGCTTGGCTGATTGCGCGTGGGGCATCGACCCTGCCCTTGCGCATGCGAGCACATCAGGAGGGAGCTACCGCCGTTGCAGAGTGGCTGGAAGCAGACCCGAGAGTTACAAAGGTCATCTATCCCGGTCTGGCATCGCATCCTCAGGCCGAACTGGCGGCACGACAGATGTCAAACATGTCCGGGATGATATCATTTCAGGTTGGCGATGCAGCCACGGGCGAACGTATCGCACAGCAGATGATCGAGCGGCTGCAAGTTATCCACTATGCGGTATCTCTTGGGCACCATCGCAGTCTTATCTTCTGGATGGGAACTGACGGCCTGATGGAGACCTCGTTCAAATTGCGGGACGCCCAGTTGGAGGACTATCGCGCCTATGCCGGAGACGGGATTTTCCGCCTGTCCGTCGGGCTGGAGGATGCCGATGACCTGATTGCCGATCTGGATCGCGCGTTGGGTTAAAAACAGGCTCCCGCCACTGCTGTGCGCATCACAGATGCGCCACGCAGGGTTGGCTGGCTTGGATCATGTGGTTACAGCCGCGCAAATCGGGCAATCTGCACGTTTGGACAAGGTGATCTTCCGGCTTTCACCATAAAGCGCGTCGTAGATCAGCATCTCTCCGACCAGAGGCTGGCCAGCCCCGGTAATAACCTTAATCGCCTCTACAGCCATCATCGATCCAACAACACCGGGCAAGGGGCCGATGACCCCGGCTTCGGCACAGGAAGGCGCAAGACCGGCGGCAGGTGCTTCGGGGAAGATGCACTGATAGCAAGGTCCGCTTTCAGCAGGGTTGAATACGCTTAGCTGCCCCTCCCACTGGGACAACGCGCCCGAGATCAGAGGCTTGCCGCGCGCGACAGCTGTACGGTTCGCCAGATAGCGCGTCTCAAAGTTATCCGTTCCATCCAGAATCAGATCATACTCATCAAAAAGATCAGAGGCGATCTCTTCAGTCAGACGGCGGTGATAAGGACGTACCACAACATTAGGGTTCTGCGATTCCATTGCCTGTTGCGCAGAAAAGACTTTGGGTATGCCGATATCAGTATCACGGTGGATCACCTGCCGCTGCAGATTGGCATTCTCGACCACATCATCGTCGATCACACCAATTGTCCCGACACCCGCTGCCGCTAAGTACTGAAGTGCCGGCGCGCCCAGGCCACCTGCTCCGATCACCAGCACCCGCGCTTTTTTAAGTCGCTTCTGCCCTGGACCGCCAAGTTCCCGAAGAACGATATGTCGGGCATATCGTTCCAGTTCTGTTTCACTGAATTGATCGGAGGCCATCGTCTGCTCCTTGTCCTGCGTGGGCACAGCGCGTGCACGCAGAAGCTTTAGCATCCGACTGTAGAGAAGAACCAGCGCTGCAAACCCACCAAGGATGAGCCACATGGCAGCCGATCCTCCGGTGGCTTCTCGCAGCGGATGGCCATCCGGCAAAATCAGCTGAGCAGTAACCACTCCCAACAGCAACACCGCGACTGACGCCGAGCGGGCTGTTCTGGAAACACCTGCCATCCAGCCGATACCCCAAAGGGCCGCGGCCAGGAAGAACACCAACAGCATCAGCTGCGACCGGTGGAGCCGAAACCGTCAGCGCCGCGTTCAGTGACGTTCAGTTCCTCGACAGCTTCAAAACTTGCCTGAACCACCGGAGCGACAACGAGTTGCGCGATCCGTTCGCCGTGGCTGATCTCGAACCGCTCCTGCCCGGCATTCAGAAGGATCACTCCCAAAGGACCGCGATAGTCGCTGTCGATGGTCCCCGGCGTATTGGGCAGCGTGATGCCATGTTTCAGGGCCAGACCCGAGCGAGGACGAACCTGAACCTCGTACCCATTGGGGATTTCGATCCTCAGGCCGGTTGGCACAAGGGTGCGTTCTCCGGGTTCGAGAACGATCGCCTCGCCATCGGGCAAGTTTGCGCGCACATCCGCACCCGCTGCTCCTGTGGTTTCGTACGAAGGCAACGCCACCGCCGGATCAGCGCCGTCCTCGCGGATCACACGAATTGCAACCATGTTGGCACCCTTTTTTCTGTTTCTGCGCTGATCACGCGTTGAGAGCTTCTGCAATCTTCTCTGCCAGACGTTTGGCGACGGCATCCTTGCCCATACGGGGCCATTCGTCACCGCCATCATCCGAAATCAATATGACCGCGTTCTCGGATCCGCCCATGATCCCGGTCGCCGGGCTCACGTCATTTGCGACGATCCAATCGCATCCTTTGCGCTTACGTTTGGACGTTGCGTGTTCGATCACGTTATCGGTTTCGGCGGCAAAGCCAACTACCAGCCCCGGGCGATTGGTTTCCATATTCGCGACACGTTTCAAAATGTCCGGGTTTTCGGCAAACTCCAGAGCCGGAACACCGTCGCGGCTTTTCTTCAGCTTGCGGTCCGACGCCCCGGCAATACGCCAATCTGCAACCGCCGCCGCGAACACACCCGCGTCGACGGGCAAGGCCTCGTCCACCGCGTCCGACATTTGCTGCGCAGTCTCAACCCGCACGACCTGCACGCCGTCGGGTGGGGGCACATCTGCAGGGCCAGTCACAAAAACAACTTCGGCACCCATTGCGGCAAGAGCCCGGGCAACCGCTGTTCCCTGTGCCCCCGATGATCGGTTTGCAATATAGCGAACCGGGTCAATGGGTTCATGCGTGGGGCCAGATGTCACCAGAATACGCTTGCCAGCCAATGGACCCGCCTCAAACGCATTTTCGATTGCAGCCACGATCTCCAGCGGTTCAGACATGCGGCCCGGTCCGTATTCTCCGCACGCCATATCGCCCTCGTTAGGGCCAACAAAGCTGACACTGTCAGCCAATAGCTGTTCATGATTGCGTCGCGTTGCTGGATGATCCCACATGCGCACATTCATTGCAGGGGCACACAACACAGGTGTGTCTGTCGCCATAAGCAAAGTAGAGGCGAGATCATTTGCCAGACCACCTGCCATCTTGCCCATAAGATCGGCCGTGGCCGGAGCAACAACAATCAAATCGGCAGAGCGTGAGAGCTGGATATGCCCCATCTCGGCCTCATCAGTGAGGTCAAAGAGGTCGCGATACACCTTTTCCCCGGCAAGTGCGGACACCGAAAGCGGGGTTACAAATTCTTCGGCAGCGCGGGTCAGAACAGGCGTCACCGCCGCGCCGCGTTCTTTCAGTCTCCGGATCAGATCCAACGACTTGTAAGCCGCAATTCCCCCGCCGATGATCAGAAGAATACGTTTGGATGCCAGCATGTTCAGCCCTTCCACGTCCCGGTCGGCGCTGACATTAGGCAACGCCACCGATGAGTTCCAGCGGATATTGTTGCAGCTCAGTCCTGTTTTTCAAAGGCTTTGCACGGATCTTCGCGTTCGACCGCAGGGCTGTCGATAACCACATCAAAGTCACCTTCGATGTCGCCATCTTCGGATTGCCCCAACACAAAAACCTTCAGACCCGGTCGCATACGAGACAGAAAAGTGGGAATACCGCGATCTTTGCGTGCATGCCCATTGCCGGTGATTACGGCAACCGGCCCTTCGGTGTCGTCAATCGCTGTCAGGATAGCGCGTGTCAGGACCGCATCCCGCAGCCGCTGAATCGCAACCATCTGAGGCAGCGCCTCTTCGGGGATTGCATTGCAATGAGCCGCCAGTTGATCCGCTTCACGGGCGGCCTGATCTTCGGCGGCCAGTGGCACCGTCAATCCGTAGCGCGCAGCATCCGCCCCCAGAGCAGTGGCTGCACCACGTTCCATCGCCGCCCGAGCAGCCTTGCGCGGAACCATTGCGCCATACACTGGTGCTTCGCTTGCCTGAAACACCGGGTAATACATGCTGAGCGGTGGCCAGCCGGATTCAACCCAGCGCAGGATTCGCGAAAGCTCTTCGGGATCGGAAACGGCTTTTTGAGCAAGGCGCTGCGCACCTTCCTCCGTCACCATTTCCCAGACCACAGCCGAAGGATCAATCACTTCGATCGCTTCGGCCTGGATATAATGGTGCTGTGGATTGTCGTGAATTTCACCCAGAATAATAACATCTGCTGACTGCATCCGCTCGCGCACGTCGTCGGGCAGGTATTCGTCAGCAAGCCCCTGAGGAGCAAAGTTAAAATTCAGAATTGCGGCGGTGGCAAGAATCGCAAGATGTCTCATGCGAAGAAGTGTTGCACCTCACGGGATTGCGCTTCAAGGTTCTTGCGCATTTTGATGAAGGCTGCCGCCTCAAGCTGTCGTACGCGCTCTTTGGACAGACCAAGTTCCTGCCCCAAACTCTCCAGCGTGCGCGCCGGTTCACGTAGTTTGCGTTCACGAACGATGAACCGCTCGCGATCGTTCAGAGCCTGCATCGCTGTCACCAGCCATTCACGCAACTGTTGGGTATCATGGCTGTGTTCAACAGCTTCGGCTGCCTGCTCCCGATCATCTTCAAGCGCATCAATCCATTCGCGCCCGTCCTCATCGGTCGATTGCACCGCGTTGAGAGAGAAATCAGAGCCAGAAAGGCGCCCTTCCATCATCTCGACATCCCGCAGTGGCACCCCAATCTCAGCCGCAATCATCTGGTGTAATTGGTGGCGATCCAACTCAAGCCCATCTGTTGCGGCTTCCCGCTCCAGTCGCGCCTGGACGCGCCGCATATTGAAAAACAGGGATTTCTGGGAAGAGGTCGAACCGGTCCGCACCATCGACCAGTTCCGCATGACATAGTCCTGGATGCTCGCCTTGATCCACCAGACGGCATAGGTCGAAAACCGAACCCCACGATCCGGATCGAACTTGTCGGCAGCCTTCATCAATCCCAAACCAGCTTCCTGAATGAGATCGTTCATCGGCGCACCGTAGCGTTTGAACTTCGCCGCCATCGATATCGCTAAGCGCATATAGGCTGTGATCAAACGATGAAGCGCCTGTTCGTCGCGATCATCTCTCCACGCGTAGGCGAGCCGCAATTCTGTTTCTGCGTCCAGCAATTCGGCCTTCATGGCCCTACGGGACATCGAAAAGTCACTTGGGTTATCCAGTGCCATGCATCTCTCCCTTGTTTGCTGGCGCGGGCCGGTCTTGCTTTGACGTTTTGGTGTCGATACGCAGGGCAAAACCGGGTGGATCACCAGAAAGGTAATAAAAGTGCATCCCAATTTAACCTTTGTTCTAGGCGGCGCAGCATCGGGAAAATCCGCTTTTGCCGAACAACTGGTTGTTTCAACGGATAAAAACCGGGTTTACGTCGCGACATCACAAGTGTTTGATGATGAGATGCGCCAAAAAATTAGGCAGCATATTGCACAACGCGGCGCGGGGTGGACGACAATTGAGGCCCCGTTTGACCTGAAGCCTGCGCTTGCGGACCTGAGTCGGGATCAGATTTGCCTTGTCGATTGTGCCACCATGTGGCTGAGCAATCACTTGCTCGCTGAGAATGACATCGCTCAGGCCCAGGCTGAATTTCTTGATGATCTGCGTACCTGCCCGGCGCAAATCGTCATCGTTTCGAATGAGGTAGGTCACGGGGTCGTCCCGGATAACGCACTGGCCCGCAGGTTTCGCGAGGCGCAGGGGCGTTTGAATATCGCACTGGCTGCGCAGGCAGATCTGGTTGTACAGGTCACTGCCGGGTTGCCACTGGTTTTGAAAGGTCAGCTTCCGTGACACGTCTGCACCTCGTCCGACACGGCCCGACGCATGCCAAAACAATGGTAGGCTGGTCGGATATTCCTGCCGATCTGAGCGATCATGCCGCTATTGCAAGGCTTCAGGCTCATCTGCCGACTGGAGGCATTGTTTTGTCCTCAGATCTTTCTCGCGCTGCTGACACCGCCAGCGCAATAGCAGGGACACGCCGCCGGTTGCCGCATCATCCGGACCTGAGAGAGATTAACTTTGGAACCTGGGAACTGCGGCCTTTTGCGGATATCGAGGCCGAGGATCCTGAACTGGCTTTTGCCTACTGGGATAATCCGGGCGAGGTGCGCCCACCCGAAGGTGAAAGCTGGAATCAGGTCCGTGCAAGGGTTGATGCGGTGATCGACGGGCTGATTGCCGAACATACCGGATCTGACCTGATCGTTGTTGCACATTTCGGCGTCATACTCACGCAGGTACAGCGTGCGTTGGCACTTGATGCCCAACAGGCGTTCTCGCATCGTATCGACAATTTGTCTGTCACCGAAATCACGGATCATGGCGACAGGTGGTCTGTGGAACGGATCAATCACATTCCGTGATAAAACTCCGCACAAATAACCGATTTACGAATGATATATGATCCGACATCGTCGGGGCATGACTTATGATCTATTTATCGGGGACAGGCTGTTTTCCAGCTGGTCCATGCGCGGATGGCTGATGCTGGAGAAGTTTGGCCTTCCCTATAAAACCCATATTATTGGCCTCTATTCCGGGACTATGGACGAGGATATGAAACCCCTCGCCCCGGCCCGTCTGGTACCGGCATTGCGCTTGCCGGACGGAACAGTTGTTGGTGAAAGCCTGGCCATGGCCGAAACACTGGCTGAACGTCATCCAGATGCAGGGCTTTGGCCCAAAGATGCCGCCGCACGCGCAACTGCAAGATGGTTATGTTCCGAAATGGTTTCCGGCTTCACTTCCCTGCGAAGCGAATGCCCGATGCAACTTTTGCATTGCTGGGAAGGCTTTGTGCCATCAGCGGGCACATTGGCAGATCTCGAAAGAATCGAAACGCTGTGGGATCACGCTCGCAAGGTTTCCGGCGCATCATCCGGGCCGCTGTTTGGCGAATATTCTCTGGCCGATGTGTTTTATACCCCTGTTGCAGCCCGGATCATCGGATATGGGCTACCGGTATCTGACAAGAACCGTGACTATTGTCTGGGACTGCTCTCGGATACACCGGTCAGGCAGTGGAGAGCGATGGGTTTGACCGTGCAGTATGATCCGTTTCCCTACGCTCAGGAGCTGCGCTCCAAGCCATGGCCGGTTGGCGGTGCCTCCAAGGCAAAACCTCTGGAGGCTGGCCCCTCGATCAATGCGAATTGTCCGTATTCGGGCAAACCCGTCTCCGACTACCTGGAACTCGATGGAAATCGTTGGGGGTTTTGTAATCCGTTCTGCAGGGACAAAACAGTGGCCGACCCGGAAGCCTGGCCAAAATTCATGGCACTGATCAATTGATCCGCGTCGTTAACACTTCCTAAACCGCGGCCATGGCAGCAACGACCTGTTAACCAAGAACAGGACAGCCATGGTCGCCCGAGCTCATACCGTTGCCTTTCAGGGTGTCGATGCCCGACCGGTCGAGGTCCAATGCGCCGTTTCGCCCGGTCTTCCTGCGTTTTCAATTGTCGGCCTGCCGGACAAAGCTGTGTCCGAGGCCCGTGACCGAGTGCGCAGTGCGCTCAGTTCGATGGCGATCGCACTCCCTTCAAAACGGATAACGATCAACCTGTCCCCTGCCGATCTGCCAAAAGAGGGCAGCCATTTCGACCTGCCGATTGCTGTCGCCTTGCTGTCGGCACTGGAAATCATCCCAGCCGATGCTGCCGAAGGTGCCGTGGCACTTGGGGAGCTGTCGCTGGATGGTTCTTTGGTTCCCGTGGTTGGTGCCTTGCCTGCGGCCATGACCGCCGCAGCCGAAGATCGAACGCTTCTATGTCCTCGCGCCTCAAGCGCCGAGGCGGCATGGGTTGATGCGACACAGGTAATTGGAGCCGGTTCCCTTGGGGATGTGGTCCGGCATTTCTCTGGCCAGTCACCTTTACCTATCGCCCAGCCCGGCGAGGTAAACCTGACGCCCAGCGCCCGCGATCTGCGCGACGTCAAGGGTCAGGAGCGTGCCAAACGAGCGATGGAGATTGCCGCAGCCGGGCGCCATCACCTCATCATGATCGGCACGCCCGGATCAGGCAAATCCATGTTAGCAGCCCGATTGCCGGGAATACTTCCTCCTCTTACGCCTGTTGAGGCGCTTGAAACTTCGATGATTCAATCCCTGTGTGGATTACTGGATGAAGGTGGCATCAGCCGAACACGTCCATTTCGAGAGCCGCACCATACAGCTTCGATGGCAGCCATTGTGGGCGGTGGGAAGGGCGCGAAACCCGGCGAGATTTCCCTTGCCCACAATGGCGTACTGTTCATGGATGAATTTCCGGAATTCCCGCGAACAGTTCTGGAAACTCTGCGCCAGCCCATCGAGACCGGTGAGGTCATGGTGGCGCGCGCCAATGCCCATGTAAAATACCCCTGCCGGTTTATGCTGGTTGCGGCCGCAAACCCATGCAAATGCGGATATCTGACCGATCCGTCTCGCGCCTGCTCGCGCGCACCCGGCTGCGGGGAAGATTATCTTGGACGCATCTCGGGGCCGCTCATGGATCGCTTTGACTTGCGGCTCGAGGTGCCACCTGTCGGTTTCACAGACCTTGACCTGCCCCCATCCGGCGACAGCTCCGAAATCGTTGCCGCCCGGGTTGAAAAAGCCCGGTTGGTACAAGCTGATCGCTATCAGGGAACTGCCACGCGTCAGAATGCAGATGTGGAAGGAAATCTTTTGGAAGAGATCGCCGCGCCGGATGCAGAAGGTAAAGATCTGCTGCTGAAGGCGGCCGAGCGATTCGGCCTTTCAGCCCGCGCCTTTCACCGCATTCTTCGGGTCGCCCGGACAATTGCTGATCTCGAAGGTGCGCCACATGTCAGACGCCCGCATGTGGCCGAGGCGCTGAGCTTTCGCATCAGCGCCAAAGTCGCTGCTTAAATCTTAGCCTCAATCGCTTCCCAGATCTTCTGAGCAACGTTGACGCCGTTAAAGCGTTCAAGCTCCTGAATACCGGTTGGGGAGGTCACGTTGATTTCAGTCAGGTAGTCGCCAATCACATCGATCCCGACAAACACCTGCCCCTTTTCTTTCAGCAACGACCCGATGGTGGCGCAGATCTCCAAATCACGCTCTGTCAGGCCGATTTTTTCGGGTCGACCGCCGACATGCATATTCGAACGTGTCTCACCCTCGGCAGGGACGCGGTTGATGGCACCGACCGGCTCGCCATCCACCAAAATCACGCGCTTGTCGCCGTTGCTGACGTCCGGCAGGAACTTCTGGACGATCAGAGGCTCTCGTGAAAACCCGGTGAACAATTCATGCAGCGAGGTCAGGTTGCGATCGTTTGCATCCAGCCGGAACACACCCGCACCACCATTGCCATAAAGCGGCTTCAGGATGACATCGCCATGTTTTTCTTTGAAGGCTTTGATGGTCTGAAGATCTCGCGCGATGGTCGTTGGCGGCGTCAATTCCGGAAAATCCAGCACCAGCAGTTTTTCCGGGTAGTTACGGACCCAGAACGGATCATTCACCACCAACGCCTGCCCTTTCAGCCGATCCAGCAAGTGGGTCGATGTGATGTAGTGCATATCGAACGGCGGATCCTGCCGCAGCCAAACCACATCGAAATCCGCAAGATCAACCTCGCGTTCCGAACTCAACACAGCCGGATCACCAGCGACACGCTGCACCGTCATGTCCTGACCACGTGCGGTAATACGCCCTTCCTGATAAGCCAGTTGATCCGGGCTGTAAAAGAACAGCTCATGCCCGCGTGCCTGTGCCTCTTCGGCCAGACGGAACGAACTGTCGGCGTTGATATCCACGGCCCCGATCGGGTCCATCTGAAAGGCGATCTTCATGGCTTATCCCTCAATTCCACGCTCGATACATGGCGCAGAGGGACGAAGGGTTCAATGGTGATCAGGCCTGACCAAACGCGTTTTCGATAATTTGAAGCTCACCAAAAGCATTCACCAACGCCGCATCAAAACGTGCATTGGCCAAATGTCCCCGAGGCTGCTGATCAAGATATTGCGCGGCCGAGGCGCAAATGCGGTCCATCTGACGACGGCTGATCCGGGCAGCGGCTGCATCAAAACTTGAGCTTTTCTTTACTTCGACAAAAACAAATCCATCCGCATTTCGTACGATCAGATCAATCTCGCCACCGGCGCCACGCCAGCGGCGCTCTGCAATGTGATAACCACGACGCTCATAGTCTGATGCAACGAAATATTCGGCTGATTGCCCTGCGTGATATGAAACAGAGCTACGAACCGATCGTCGCATGAACTCATCCTTTTCCCAGCTTCAGCGCCTTTTGATAGATCGGTCTGCGCGGGAGGTTGTACATCTCTGAAATAAGATCGGCAGCGTCCCGAACCGAATGCGTCTCCAAGGCTTTGATCAAAGCCTCTTCTACGTCGGATTCCTTAACAGATTGCGAATGAGAGCGATCAACAAGCAGGACTATTTCACCTTTGACGGTTTTGGACTGATACTCCTCAGCCAATTCCCCAAGTGTCCCTCGGCGCACTTCCTCGAATTTCTTGGTCAGCTCGCGGCACAAAGCGGCCTGACGATCTGATCCCAACACGTCGGCAAGATCCGCCAGGCTGCTGGAGATGCGTTTGGGAGATTCGTAGAACACCAGCGTTCCCGGAATGTCGCGTAGCGTTTCAATTCTCGTCCGCCGCGCACCTGAGGCATTAGGCAGGAACCCAGCAAAAAAGAACGCGTCTGTCGGCAACCCTGCCAGTGTCAGCGCAGCCAGAGCGGCAGAGGGCCCGGGCGCACATGTCACCGCATGACCCGCTTCAGCGGCCTGACGGCCCAGATCATAGCCCGGATCGGCAATAAGTGGCATGCCAGCTTCGGAGGCGTAGGCAACTGATTTTCCCTGCTCAAGCGCTTCGAGGATTTTGCCACGCGCACCCGCTCCGCTGTGATCGTGATAGGCAAGAATACGACGCCCATCCAGCGGAACACCGTGTATTTCCATCAACCTGCGCAGGCTGCGAGTGTCCTCGGCTGCAATGACATCAGCCGACGCCAGTACATCCAATGCCCTGAGCGTGATGTCACGCGCCGTTCCGATCGGAGTGGCAACAAAGTACAGGCCAGCAGCCAATCTGATCTTTTGGAAATTCAAAGCTGGACCCTCGCAGCATGACGTTTATTATCGCGGCTCAACAGAATAGCAGCATTCTAAGCCGCTGGATCAGGGAGTTTTCATTTAGATGTTTACCGTTTGCAAGCCCGTACGCAAGCTGGCGAAATCCGCCGCTGTATTAGCTACCGCGGCGTTTCTGGCCGCATGTGAGCCGGGGGCAATCGGCGGCGGCCCGTCGATCAATACCTCCAAACCTGTTCCGGTCGCATTGCTGGTTCCGAAAGGGTCGGCGCAGTCGGGTGATGCAGCGCTGGCACAAAGCCTTGAAAACGCAGCCCGGCTAGCGATGGCGGATCTGAAGAACGTACAGATCGACCTGCGGGTCTATGACACTGCTGGCAATGCGAGTACCGCATCGGCAGTTGCACAGCAGGCGGTATCCGACGGGGCCAAGATCATCATCGGGCCGGTATATGCACAGGCTGCAAACGCCGCCGGACTTGCCGTTCTGAACAACAAAGTCAACGTTCTGTCCTTTTCGAACAATACCAGCATTGCAGGCGGCAATGTCTTTGTCCTTGGGCCCACATTCGATAACACCGCCAGCCGTCTGGTGAACTTTGCCGGCAGCCGCGGCAAAACCGGAATGGTCATCGTCCACAGCAATGATGCTGCCGGTCAGTTGGGACAGTCGGCCATTTCAACTGCATTGAGCAGCAGCCGCGTCAACAATGCGGGTACGGTCGGATATGATCGTTCACAGCAAGGTGTCATCAACTCGGTACCCACCATCAAGGCAACCGTTGATTCTTCGGGCGCGGATTCGATTTTCCTGACGGCGACGACTGCTGGTGCTCTGCCCCTGTTTACCCAATTGCTGCCCGAATCCGGTGTGTCGCCCGCGACAACACAATTTATCGGGCTGACCCGCTGGGATATCCCGCCCCAAACGCTGGAACTGCCCGGAGTTCAGGGTGGCTGGTTTGCCCTGCCCGACCCGGCAAAGGCACAAGCTTACAGGCAGCGCTATAACGCCACCTACGGTACTGCGCCGCATCCAATCAGCGGCCTTGCCTATGACGGAATTGCTGCAATCGGCGCATTGGTCAGCCAGGGCAAATCCGACGCTTTGACAGCCTCGGCCCTGACACAGAATGCTGGTTTCCAAGGCGTTGGCGGCATCTTCCGCCTGCGTCCGAACGGTACGAATGAACGCGGTCTGGCAGTGGCCACGATCCAGAACAAACAGGTGGTTGTGATTGACCCTGCCCCACAAAGCTTCACTGGCGCCGGCTTCTGATCGACCGGCGCAGGTACGATTGCCAACCGGCGAACTTATCTGCCCGGCGAACGATATATTCGACAGTGACAGGGTAAGCACCCTGTTGTCGGAAGCGTTCGAGAAAGACCTCGACACTGCATCGATGCGCAATGAAACAGTGCGCATCCTGCGTGACGTGCAAAAGACCGGGCGCAAGGCGATTGCCGAGGCATTTGCCAAGCGTCCGTTTGAGGCGCGTGCGCTTACCCGCTCGTATACCTATCTGACAGACGGGCTGGTCTGCACGGCGATGAAAATTGCCAGCGAGTATCTGCATCCTCTGGCGACTCCGACACGTGGCGAAAAGATCGCCGTGCTGGCGGTTGGAGGGTACGGGCGCGGAGAGATGGCGCCATCCTCGGATGTCGATCTGTTGTTCCTGACCCCGTACAAAATCACGGCCTGGGCCGAGAGCGTGATTGAGTCCATGCTCTACATGCTCTGGGATTTGCGACTTAAGGTCGGCCATTCATCGCGCACGATCAAAGACTGCCTTCGGTTGGGAACGGATGACTTCACCATCCGGACAGCGATGCTGGAACAGCGTTATCTGGCCGGAGATGAGGATCTGGCAAAGGAGCTTGATCGTCAGCTCAAAGCCGATCTTTTCAAGGGATCTGAGCAGGAGTTCATCGAAGCAAAACTGCAGGAACGAGATGAGCGTCACCTCAAACAGGGTGAACGTTATATGGTCGAGCCCAATGTGAAAGAGGGCAAGGGAGGCCTGCGCGACCTCCAGTCGCTCTATTGGATCGCCAAATATATCTATGGCGTTCAGGATGTCGCGGAATTGGTGCCGCTGGGTCTGTTTACACCGGAAGAGTTCAATACCTTTGTTCAGGCAGAAGAGTTTCTGTGGGCCGTCCGCTCGCACCTGCATCTGGTCACAGGACGTGCCACAGAACAGCTGACATTCGATCTGCAGGTCGAGGTCGCAGACCGCATGGGTTACGAGGACCGCGCCGGTCGCCGGGCTGTCGAAGTGTTCATGCAGCGCTATTTTCGCGAAGCCACCCGCGTGGGTGAACTGACCCGGATCTTTCTGACAAAGCTGGAAGCTTCACATATGAAAAGCCCGGCACTGTTGGAGCGTATCTTTCGCAGACGCCCACGGGTTAAGCCCGGTTACAGGATCGTGCACGGTCGGTTGGATGTCGCTGATCCGGACAAATTTCTATCCGACAAGATGAACCTTCTGCGCCTGTTCGAAGAAGGTTTGCGAACCGGGATGCTGATCCATCCGGATGCAATGCGGCTGGTCACAGCCAATCTGAATCTGATCGATGACGAAATGCGTAATGACAAAGAGGCTCAGCGCATCTTCCTCGATCTGATGTTGAAGCACGGTAACCCGGAACGTGCCTTGCGGCGAATGAATGAACTGGGCGTGCTGTCAGCGTTTCTCCCGGAATTCGAGCACATTGTCGCGATGATGCAGTTCAACATGTATCACAGCTACACCGTCGACGAGCATACGATCCAATGCATCATCAACCTAGCACAAATCGAACGCGGCGAACTGATTGAGGAACTTCCGCTCGCGTCATCAATCCTTGAAGGTGACGTCAGCCGGCGCGTTTTGTATGTGGCCTTGCTTTTGCATGACATCGCCAAAGGACGGCCAGAGGACCATTCAATCCTCGGAGCCAAAATCGCCCGCAAGGTTGCGCCGCGACTAGGCCTGAACAAATCCGAGGCCGAGACTGTCGAGTGGCTGGTACGCTATCATCTGCTGATGTCAGATATGGCGCAGAAACGGGATATCTCGGATCCAAGAACAGTGCGCGATTTTGCCAAGGCCGTGAAAACGGTCAAACGGCTGGATTTGCTGACCGTGCTGACTGTCTGCGACATCCGGGGTGTGGGACCGAATACTTGGAACAACTGGAAGGCCACACTGCTGCGGGCGCTCCATGCCGAAACCAAGCGCGCGCTGGAAACGGGAATGGAAGACCTCAACCGGGCCAATCGCGGTGCAGAAGCCAAGAAAGCACTACGAGCCGAGCTTGAGGACTGGTCCAAAACTGATCTCAAGGCCGAAACCTCGCGTCACTATGATCCCTACTGGCAAGGCCTGAACCTTGCGACACATGTCGAGTTCGCCGAGATGTTGCGCGTTCTGGAGCACAGTGGTGATCCGGGTTCGATGGAAATCCGCCTGCATCCTGATGAAGATCGCGACGCCACCCGTGCCTGTTTCGCGATGGGCGATCATCCTGGTATCTTTGCGCGGATTTCCGGTGCGCTGGCATTGGTCGGGGCAAATGTCGTTGATGCGCGCAGCTACACAACCAAAGACGGATATGTGACCGACGCGTTCTGGATTCAGGATGCAGAAGGTCATCCGTTCGAGGCGGATCGCCTGCCACGCCTGACCCAGATGATCCACAAAACCCTCAAGGGTGAGGTCGTGGCTCGCGACGCCCTGAAATCCCGCGACAAGATCAAGAAGCGTGAAAAGGCATTCAACGTGCCGACCCATATCACGTTTGATAACGACGGCTCTGAAATCTACACGATCATCGAAGTTGATACCCGTGACAGGCCCGGTCTGCTGTATGATCTGACGCGGACACTCGCGGCTGCGAATGTCTATATCGCCAATGCCGTGATCGCCACCTATGGCGAGCAGGTTGTCGACACTTTCTACGTCAAGGATATGTTCGGTCTGAAATACCATTCCGAAAGCAAACAGCGCGGTCTTGAGGCCAAGTTGCGCAAGGCGATCACCGAAGGTGCGGAGCGCGCTGCCTCATGAAGCAGATCCGGTTGTTTTCGGGCCTCTTCACGGTCGGCTTTTGGACCCTGACCAGCCGTATTCTGGGCTTTCTCAGGGAAATCCTGCTGAATGCCTATATCGGACCGGGACCGGTGATGGATGCTTTTGTCGCCGCGTTTCGTCTACCAAACATGTTCCGCCGCTTCTTTGCTGAAGGTGCATTTAACGCAGCTTTCGTACCCATGTTTTCGAAACGTTTGGAGGGAGGGGCAGATGCGCAGGGCTTTGCGCAAGACGCCTTTAACCTTCTGTCAGCCGCCGTTCTGGCTCTGGTCGGGTTGGCAATGGTTTTCATGCCCGGGCTGGTATGGCTGGTGGCCGACGGGTTTTCGGATGATGGGCGCTTCGATCTTGCGGTCGACTATGGGTACATTGTGTTTCCGTACATTCTGTTCATGTCCCTGGCGGCTTTGTTTTCCGGTGTTCTCAATGCGACCGGCCGCTTTGCTGCAGCTGCCGCAGCGCCGGTTCTGCTCAACATATTTGCATGCGCGGCCATGATCACAGGTGCGGTTTTGGGAGGCGAGATCATTCGATGGCTGCTTGTCGTTATTCCAATCGCAGGCGTTGCACAGCTAAGCTTGGTTTGGTTCGCAACTGAACGCGCTGGCTTTCGCATCCGCCCTGGCCTGCCCAAGTTGAGCCCCGATATGCGTCACATGGTTCGCGTGGCGGTTCCGGCAGCTCTGGCCATGGGGGTGACGCAGGTCAATCTGGTGGTCGGGCAACGCGTCGCGTCGCAGACTGACAAAGCTATAAGCTGGTTGTTCAGTGCCGACCGGCTGTACCAGCTACCGCTCGGTGTGGTTGGCATTGCTGTCGGCATCGTTCTGCTGCCCGATTTATCGCGCCGGTTGCGTGCCGATGACAAAGAAGGGGCGCGAAACGCGTTCTCTCGGGCCGGTGAGTTCACATTGTTGCTGACCATTCCTTCAACGGTAGCGTTTGTGATTATCCCAAACCCACTGGTTTCGGTCCTGTTTGAACGCGGTCAGTTCAGCGCGGAAGACACTGCCGCCACTGCGCTTGCCGTGGCTATCTATGGCATCGGCCTGCCCGCATTCATGCTGCAAAAACTACTGCAGCCTTTGTTCTTTGCTCGGGAGGATACGAAATCTCCGTTTCACTACGCCCTGGTTGCCATGGTCGTGAACGCAGCGCTTGCCTTCGGTCTCTATCCGCTTATCGGCTGGATCGCTCCGGCCATCGCTGCGTCTGTCGCTGGGTGGGCCATGGTTGCCTTGCTGGCTATCGGCGCGCGAAAAATGGGGGAAGAAGCCCGTTTTGACGACCGGTTCAAACGACGGGCATGGCGGATCATAGCAGCCTCATTGGGGATGGGAGCGGTTCTTTATACAGCAATCCATTTCTTTGGTTGGACGCTGGAACTATCGGGCTGGCGTTACCTTGCACTGATCTTGCTGATCAAGATCGCGGCGGCCTCGTATTTCTTCCTTGGCCACCTGCTGGGCGCTTTCGAAATCTCTGAGTTCAAGCGCGCCCTACGCCGGTCATAAGCTATCAGTCCCGACGGATTCGGCTGACAATACGCGCCCAGCCCCCCGGGGCCAGAAAGAAAGACAGGCCAAAACCGGTGGCAAATCCACCTAGGTCGGCCACCCAATCCGATGTGCCGCCAAAGATCAGTCCAAACAGCAACTGAATGCCCATCAAAACTGCGATCAACTGGAAGGCACGCGATTGGTTTTCTCCGACCAGAGACAGTTTGCGCCACAAGAGCCAGGTAAATGCACCGATCAGACCATAGACCGGTGGGAACCCACCAATCAGCGGGTGGCTTGGGTTAAGAAGCAGAGCATAAACCAGTGCGCCTCCGGTACCGGACAGAACAAAGATCAACAACATAGCAATGCTGCCAAACACTTCGGCAACCATCTTGCCCATCGCCAGAATAAAGACGCAGACAAAAATTGCCTGGGTAAAGGTTCCTGAAACAAAAGGATACGTTACCAAACGCTTGAGGCTATCTATGCGCCAGTCGCCGGTTTCCAGCATTCGATCAAACTGACCTGCAAAGAACGAGTAGCTGTCTATTGCGTGTAGTCGCCACCCGACGGCATCTGGTCCGCCGACCAATCCTCGGCTGCCCAGCGTGAACGCCAATTCAATGCCCATGACAAACAGCACCAGTGCCATCACGACGGGGGGCAGAGGATTAACTGCAGGTGTATAATGCTCACTGCTCATTGGGCTTTACCTTTGCGGCTGTTGACGTCCCTTGGCCTCATGGGTAAGCGACGGGGACTGATTTTTCCAGACGGGAGTTCCCTTCGATGACCGAGACCCAATTCACGCCACGCGTGTTTTCCGGCATCCAGCCTTCGGGAAACCTGCACCTTGGCAACTACCTTGGTGCGCTCAAGCGCTTTGTGGATATGCAGGGCCCAGAGATGGAGACCGTGTATTGCATGGTCGACCTGCACGCGATCACCGTCTGGCAAGACCCCAAGGAACTGGCCCACTCGACGCGAGAATTGTGCGCCGGCTTTATTGCGGCGGGGATCGACCCTGAGCAGTCTATCTTGTTCAACCAAAGCCAGGTGCCCGAACACGCTCAGCTGGCCTGGGTGTTCAACTGCGTCGCGCGTATGGGCTGGATGCAGCGCATGACCCAATGGAAGGATAAAGCAGGCAAGAACCAGCAAAACGCTTCGCTGGGCCTGTTCGCCTACCCGTCCCTCATGGCTGCGGACATCCTGACCTATCACGCGACTCACGTGCCAGTCGGCGATGACCAGAAACAGCATCTCGAGCTGACCCGTGACATTGCGATCAAGTTCAACAATGACTTTGGCGTCGATTTCTTTCCGATCACCGAGCCGGTGATCGAAGGAGCCGCGACGCGGGTCATGAGCCTGCGCGACGGTTCGAAAAAGATGTCGAAATCCGACCCGTCCGACATGAGCCGGATCAATATGACGGATGATGCCGAAGCGATCGCCAAGAAAATCCGCAAGGCCAAGACAGATCCTGATGCTCTGCCCTCAGAAATCGACGGATTGGAAGAGCGTCCCGAGGCTCGCAACCTAGTCAACATCTATGCCGCACTCAGCGATCAATCGGTGGAGCAGGTTCTGGCTCAGGTTGGCGGCAAGCAGTTTGGAGAGTTCAAGCCGATGCTTGCTGATCTGGCAGTTGAAAAGCTGTCTCCGATCTCGACCGAGATGGCACGTCTGATGGGAGATCAGGCAGAGATCGACCGCATTTTGGCACGTGGCGCGGAACGCGCGCGAGAGATCGCAGCCCCGATCCTGCGCGACACCTACGAGATCATCGGAATGGTGGGCGCAGGTAAATCCTGAGTTCGCTCAACAAAACAACATAGAACGCCGCCCCAAACCGGGCGGCGTCTCGCTTTGGAACCTTACGCTGCCTGAGGGCGCAGTACTTCCTGTACAATCGATTCCGCCACCTCGTGCGGACTGACCGATTCAGCCTGCGCACGGGTCAGAATTCGATCCATCGTACGTTCCAAAGCCTGTAATCTGAGATCGACAAAGGCCTGACGTTCCGCAACCTGCAGGATCTCGGTCGCGACGTTTACGATGCCGCCACCGTTCGCAACAAAGTCCGGAGCATAGAGGATACCGCAGTCATGCAGTCGCTGCGCATCAGCATCCGTGGCCAATTGATTGTTCGCCCCCCCCGCAACGGCAGAAACCTTGAGTAACGGGATGCTGTTCTCGTTCAGAATGCCTCCAATCGCGCAGGGTGCAAATATGTCGGCCTCTACTGAATAAATCACATCGGTCTCGACCACCTTCGCCGAAAACTGATCTGCTGCCCGAGCACATTGCTGCCGGTCAATATCGGCTACAACCAACTCAGCACCGCCTTCGTGAAGCAGGTGGCACAAATGCCAGCCGACATTGCCCAAACCCTGAACCGAGACAGTTTTACCTTTCAGCCCAGCCGTTCCAAATCGATGGCGTGCAACAACGCGGATCGCATTGAAAATGCCCCTAGCGGTGATCGGAGACGGATCCCCGCTGGCAAAATCACCCTCTGCCAGACCGGCGACGTACCGGGTTTCAGACCCGATATGCGCCATGTCGGCAGGCGTCATGCCCATATCCTCGGCAGTCCAGTATTGACCATCCAGATGCTGAACGACGCGGCCAAAGGCTTTCATCAATTCAGGGGACTTTTCTGCCGCAGGATCACCTATGATAACTGCCTTACCACCCCCAAGCGGAAGGTCAGCGGCAGCGTTCTTGAATGTCATACCGCGTGAAAGTCTCAGCGCGTCATTCAATGCCTCAGTCGGATGCCCATAGGGTCGCATTCGTACGCCACCAGCGGCTGGCCCCAATTGCGTTGAGTGGATCGCAACATAGCCCAGCAATCCGTGTGCCGTATCTTTGAATTCAACCACGCGCTCGTGCCCTGGCGCGTCAATTGGGTGGATTTCCATTATCTACCTCCGGAATGACAAAGCGATTCTGGCACGTTTTGCCTAGAGATTTTCGCCAATGGGCACTGCTGGCTTGCGCAATTTTAGTGCTTTACTCTACAATCCGTATCTCAGATGGAGTATTTCACCATGGATCAGATAGATATAAAGATCATTCGCGCGCTGCAAAAGGATGGGCGAATGACGATCATCGATCTGGCCGAACATGTCGGACTGTCTGCAACACCTTGTGCGCGGCGCCTCGAAAGGCTTCAGCGAGACGGCGTGATCACGGGATATGCCGCGCAGGTAAACGCAGAATTGCTTGGATTTGGCGTCACGGTTTTTGTTTCGGTCGAACTGGAAAAACAGGACCGGAACGCCATTGATGCATTCGAGAAAGCCATTCGCCGCTGTGATGAAGTCATGGAGTGTTATCTTATGACCGGATCCCGCGACATATTGCTGCGAGTTGTTGTACAAGACCTGAATGCATTCGATGCATTCCTGGAAAACAGGCTGATGAAAATTCCGGGAATTCGAAATCTGCGGTCCAATTTCGCTCTGCGCACCATGGTCAAACGGGATGTGTTGCCCTTGTCGATTGGATAATCCTCTGGACCTCGGTGCCGTGCCCTCCTAGGTTTCGCCAGAATGAACGGAGGGGATCATGGCAGTCGGTACGAACATCCGAACCTATTTCGAAGGTCAGTGGCATGATGGGGACGCCCCGATCATGCGTGCAGCCGATCACGGTTCCTGGCTTGGGTCATCTGTGTTTGACGGCGCACGTTACTTTGAAGGGATGGCTCCTGATCTTGCAGCCCATTGTGAACGTGTCAATCGCTCGGCCGAGGCGCTGATGCTTTCGCCGAATGTCGCCACCGAACAGATGGCAGAGATCGTAAAAGAAGGCCTGGAAAGCTACGCTCCGGATGCCGCCGTTTATATCCGTCCGATGTACTGGGGGATCGACGGGGATGCGACTGCGATCGTCCCTCAGGAGGACAGCACGGGTTTTGCGATCTGTCTCGAAGAAATTCCGATGGCAGCGGAAACTGCCTCAGCCACGCTGACTTCGACCCGATTTCGACGTCCGATTTTGGAATCCGCAGTCGTTAATGCCAAGGCCGGATGCCTTTATCCCAACAATGCGCGGATGCTGAAAGAAGCCCGGTCCAAAGGGTTTTCAAACGCACTGGTAACTGACGCAATGGGCCATGTCGCTGAAACCGCCACCGCGAATATCTTCATGGTACGTGATGGCGAGGTTTTCACGCCGACACCCAACGGCACTTTCCTCGCTGGAATCACCCGTGCCCGCCACATAGACAACCTGCGACAGGACGGCGTAACCGTGCACGAAACCATTCTGAGTTTCGAAGATTTTCATGACGCGGATGAGGTGTTCATGTCAGGTAATATGAACAAGGTTACACCTGTGACTGCACTGGACGATACGCAGTACCAGATTGGCCCTATCGCCCGCCGCGCGCGTGCGCTTTATTGGGACTGGGCCGCAAGCAACCGCTAGCGCGTTGCCTCTGTTTGTTCGAGTTGCCAGCAGGCAAATGCTCGGGCATGATCCCTGAAAACAAAGAGGATATTCATGCGCAAGTTCCTGGTCGTACTTGATGACAGTCGCGAGTGTCTGAACGCGATGCGTTTTGCCGCGATGCGTGCAGCGCATACTGGCGGTGGCGTCACTGTCCTGTCCGTTATTCCACCAGATGAGTTCAATCACTGGATCGGTGTCGCTGAAGTCATGCGTGAAGAAGCGCGCGAACGTATTCACGCACATTTCGAGGTATTCGCGAAATGGATGCGTGACAAACAGGGTGTTGAACCCGAACTCGCCATTCGCGAGGGCGAACCGGTGCCACAAATCATCGAACATGTTCGTGACGATCCGGAAATTGGTGTGCTTGTTCTGGGTGCCGGTACAGACAAAAAGGGCCCCGGCCCGCTTGTTACTCAGCTGTCACGCAACGCAGGCAGCCTGCCAATTCCGATCACGATCGTCCCCGGTGATTTGAGCAAAGAGAAACTGGAAGAAATTACCTGAGGCAGGCTAATGGCAAGGCAAATTCAGTTCTGGTTCGAATTTGCCTCGACCTATTCCTATCTCAGCGCAATGCGGATCGAGCGAGCCGCAGCAGCAAAGGGTGTGGTTGTCGAATGGCAACCATTTCTGCTGGGTCCGATCTTCGCAGAACAAGGCTGGGACAACTCTCCGTTCAACATCTATCCCGCCAAGGGCCGCTATATGTGGCGCGATATGGAACGGCTTTGTACTGAGCGCGGGCTACCCTTCGCGCGGCCTGCCAGGTTCCCTCAGAATGGCCTGAAAGCAGCGCGTTTGGTATTAGCCATCGAAGCACCCAATCAAAAGGCCGCGTTTGTTCGCGCCGTTTATTCTGCAGAGTTTGGTTCGGGGCGCGACATTTCGGATGAATCTGTGCTGGCCGAGTGCCTGCAAACAGCGAATTTATCTACTGAAATGCTTGATAAGGCCAGCGACCCCAGCATCAAGTCAGCCTTGATTGAACAGGTGGCAACGGCAAAGTTGCACGACATCTTCGGGGCACCCAGCTTTCTGGTCAGAGAAGAGTTGTTCTGGGGTGATGACAGATTGGATGCAGCTATTTCTTACGCCGCCCAAATTTAGAACGGTTCCAAATCTTGACTTCCCGGGCCCCTACCCGCATATCTGGAGCAACTGAAACGGAGCTCCGCCATGTTCATCCAGACCGAATCCACACCGAACCCGGCAACATTGAAATTCCTGCCCGGCCAGGCTGTTCTGGACGCTGGAACAGCAGATTTTCCCAACGCCGAAGCTGCTGAAAAGTCGCCGCTGGCCAAACGCATCTTTGCCGTAAGCGGTGTAACCGGTGTGTTCTTTGGCAATGATTTCGTGACCGTGACCAAGTCGGATGATGTCCAGTGGGATCACATCAAACCGGCTGTTCTGGGCGCTGTTATGGAACATTATCAGTCCGGTCAGCCTGTCATGGGCGCCGAAGCTGTCACCGAATCCGGCCACGCTGAGCACTTTGGTGAAGATGCAGAAATCGTGAACCAGATCAAAGATCTGCTGGACAGCCGTGTGCGTCCGGCCGTTGCTCAGGACGGCGGAGACATCACGTTCCATGGGTTCGACCGGGGCGTTGTATATCTGCACATGCAAGGGGCCTGCGCAGGTTGCCCGTCATCGACTCTGACCCTGAAAATGGGCATCGAGAACCTGCTGCGCCACTACATCCCCGAAGTGACCGAGGTTCGCCCTGTTGCCGTCTGAACCAACAATACTGGCATTTGATACATCGGCCGCGCATTGCGCGGCCGCTTTGCTGCGCGGGGGTGAAATCGCGGTATCAAAGGCCGAATCCATGACCCGCGGACAAGCTGAGCGGCTGATGCCTCTGCTTGAAGAGGTTCTGGCAGAAGCGGATTGCGCCTGGCAGGATCTGGATGCGATCGGGGTTGGCGTAGGCCCTGGCAATTTTACTGGCATACGAATTTCGGTCTCAGCGGCACGGGGTCTCGCACTAGGTCTTGCGATACCTGCAGTTGGCGTTTCGGGGTTTGAAGCGTTGACAGATCTTGCACCCGATGGCGAGATTCCCGTCATCGTTGCTCCGCGAGATCAGGTGTACGTGCAACTTCCAGGGTCTTCACCGCAACTGAAGTCTCGGGATGAGGCAGAATCACTTGGGCCTCTTTTCAATTGTTCTGAGCCCGTATCTCATGCATCGGCTATCGCCCGCATTGCCGCGCAACGTTGGGCAACAATTAAAGAACCACCCGCACCGCTCTACATACGGCCGGCTGACGCCGCACCATCCAGAGATGTGCCACCCGTACTGTTAGACGGATGACACCTCAGGGCCTGGCATCGACTCACGCTGCGGCATTCACCCAATCCCGCCCATGGACAGAGGATGAGTTCTCCGATCTTCTGACCAATCGTTTCACCCATGTTGTTGGAAACGAACAGTCTTTTGCTTTGTTTCAGGTCATCGCTGGAGAAGCTGAGTTGCTGACACTTGCGACTCACCCGGCGTATCAACGGCTAGGGCTGGGTCGGCGCTGCATGGAGAACTGGCACGACAAAGCCATCGAACTGGGTGCCACCCGCGCGTTTCTGGACGTAGCGGAAGACAATCATCCCGCCTTTGAGTTGTACCAAAGTTGCAATTATCGCCCCTGTGGACGGCGCAAAGGCTACTATTTGCGGAAAAACGATAAAAATGCGGACGCAATCGTAATGGAACGCAGCTTGCCCTAGCGGTAGATGCAATTTTTTCGACCATATGGTCAAAATTCAGTTGACCCCGCCTGTTGCAAACGGCCTTAATTCCCGCCATCACAACGGTTATGCTCGCTCTGAGTGGGTAAACGGGGCTATCTTGGCACCGAACCGACAAAAACCAACGGGAGTAACATATGACCCTGATGAAATCTTTGATGGGCGCAGCCGCTGCGGTTGCACTGACAGCTGGCGCAGCTCTGGCCGAGCCCGCGCTGATCTTTGACCTGGGCGGTAAATTCGACAAGTCGTTCAACGAAGCGGCACATAATGGCGCGCAGCGTTGGGCCGACGAAACCGGCGGCACCTACCGCGAGATCGAGCTTCAGTCCGAAGCTCAGCGCGAACAGGCTCTGCGCCGTTTTGCCGAAGCGGGCGCAAACCCGATCATCACCATGGGTTTCGCGATGGCAGATCCGCTGTCCGCAGTAGCCGGCGACTACCCCGACACCAAGTTCGTCGCGGTTGACGTAACCTGGCTGGACGCGCCGAACATCCGTCAGATCGGCTTTGCCGAGCATGAAGGCTCGTATCTGGTCGGCATGATGGCCGCGATGGCCTCCCAATCGGGCACCGTGGGTTTCATCGGCGGCATGGACATTCCGCTGATCCGTCACTTCGGTTGCGGTTATGCGCAGGGTGCCAAGGCTGTGAACCCTGATATCAACGTTGTCGCCAACATGACCGGCACAACTCCTGCGGCCTGGAACGATCCGGTTAAAGGCTCGGAACTGACCAAAGCCCAGATCAGCCAAGGTGCAGACGTGATCTATGCCGCTGCGGGTGGCACAGGCGTTGGTGTTCTGCAGACCGCAGCTGACGAAGGTATCCTGTCGATCGGCGTGGACAGCAACCAGAACCACCTGCACCCGGGCAAGGTTCTGACCTCGATGCTGAAACGCGTCGACGTTGCTGTTTATGACGCAATGAGCGGCGGCGAAGACCTGGAAACCGGCGTATTTGCTATGGGTCTGGCCGAAGAAGGTGTTGGTGTCGCAATGGACGACAACAACGCGGCACTGGTCAACGACGACATGAAAGCCGCAGTTGACAAGGCACGTCAGGACATCATCGACGGCAACGTCGCGGTTGTCAGCTACTACGAGAACGACAGCTGCCCAGCACTGCAGTTCTGATATCGCGCGGGACGGGGATACCCCCGTCCCGCATCCACTCTGCCGCTGTTCGCGCACTGCAGTTATGGTGTCACAGCGGCCTTTTCGGCAATTGAGGACAAGACATGACCGTCCCCGCCATTGAGCTCAAAGGGATATCCAAAGCCTTTGGGCCGGTTCAGGCCAACAAAGACATTTCCATCAGCGTCGCCCCCGGTACGATCCATGGGATCATCGGTGAAAACGGTGCGGGCAAATCCACGTTGATGAGCATTCTCTACGGCTTTTACAAAGCCGACAAAGGTGAAATCTGGATCAATGGTCAAAAGACCGACATCCCCGACAGCCAGGCTGCAATAGCCGCAGGTATCGGCATGGTTTTCCAGCACTTCAAGCTGGTTGAGAATTTCACCGTTCTGGAAAACATCGTTCTGGGTGCAGAGGACGGCGGCCTGCTAGGGCCGTCTCTGACCAAAGCGCGCAAAGAACTGAAAGAGCTTGAGGAAGAGTACGAACTCTTCGTCGATCCGGACAAACGCATTGATGAAATCGGCGTGGGCGCACAGCAGCGGGTCGAAATCCTCAAAGCGCTTTACCGCCGGGCCGAGATTCTGATTCTTGATGAACCAACCGGTGTTCTGACCCCGGCCGAGGCGGATCAGCTGTTCCGCATCCTAGATCGCTTACGGCAAGAGGGTAAAACTATCATCCTGATCACGCATAAACTGCGCGAGATCATGGAAGCCACAGATACCGTATCGGTCATGCGGCGCGGACAAATGACAGCGACGGTCAAAACCTCGGAAACCAATCCCGAGGAACTGGCCGAGCTAATGGTAGGTCGCAAGGTTCTGCTGCAGGTGGACAAGGTTCCCGCACAGCCTGGCAAACCGATATTGGAAATCGAAAACCTGCGTGTCAGCGACGAGGCCGGTGTCGAACGCGTCAAAGGCATCAATCTGAACGTTCGCGCGGGTGAGATCGTCGGCATTGCCGGTGTGGCCGGCAATGGTCAATCCGAACTGCTGGAAGTTCTGGGCGGAATGCGCCCTGGTCACGGGACCATCAAGCTGAACGGCACTCCGCTTGCCCTCAGCGGGCCGGGATCTGATGGTCAGGCCCGCCGCGCGCAGCATATCGCGCACGTTCCCGAAGACCGTCAGCGCGAGGGTCTGATCATGGATTTCCACGCCTGGGAGAACGTGGCCTTCGGCTATCACCGTGATCCGGCCTACAAGCGCGGGATTTTCATGGATAACGCTGCTCTGCGTGCCGATACCGAACGCAAGATTGAGAAGTTTGACGTGCGCCCGCCAAATGGATGGCTGGCGGCCAAAAACTTCTCGGGCGGTAACCAGCAAAAAATCGTGGTTGCACGAGAAATCGAGCGTAATCCTGACCTGCTGCTGGTGGGGCAACCAACGCGTGGCGTAGATATTGGCGCGATCGAGTTCATTCACAAGCAAATCGTTGCCCTGCGTGATCAGGGAAAAGCGATCCTGCTGGTGTCGGTCGAATTGGAAGAGATATTCTCACTTTCCGACCGGATCGCAGTGATGTTTGACGGACATATCATGGGCGAACGCCTGCCTCATGAAACAGATGAAAAAGAACTGGGCCTGTTGATGGCCGGTGTTGCGGGGGAGGCCGCGTAACATGGATAAAATGCCCAAATGGGCTGATGTCGTTCTGATCCCGTTGATCAGTCTGATATTGGCAGCAATCCTGTCGGCGCTGGTCATCCTCGCCATCGGAGAAAATCCGGTCGAGGCGGTGAACCTGATGGTCACCGGCGCACTGGGGTCGACCTATGGTTGGGGTTATACCCTCTACTACGCCACCAACTTCATGTTCACGGGTTTGGCGGTAGCCGTCGCGTTTCACGCACGCCTGTTCAACATCGGTGGTGAAGGTCAGGCAATGTTAGGTGGTCTCGGCGTGGCCATGGTCTGTCTGTATATCCCATGGCCTCACTGGAGTATCGCATTGCTTGCTGCTTGCGCCGGCTCAATGCTCTTTGGTGCCGCCTGGGCTGCGATCCCTGCCTATTTGCAGGCCAAACGCGGCAGCCACATCGTGATCACCACGATCATGTTCAACTTCATCGCAGCAGCCTTCCTGAACTATATGCTGGTCAATGTGATGCGCCCGCAAGGTTCGATGGACCCGGCAACTGCACGGTTCCCCGAAGCGGTCCATCTGCCAACCTTCCAATCTATGTTCTCGACCGCTGAGAATGTGGTCTTCCGGGGTGCTCCTGCCAACATCTCGTTCTTCGTGGCAATTCTTGCCTGCGTCGTTGTCTGGGCGCTGATCTGGCGTACGCGATTGGGTTATGAAATTCGTGCCTATGGTCATTCAGAAACCGGTGCGGTTTATGCAGGTATTTCTCCTGTACGGATCACCATTATTGCGATGCTGATCTCCGGTGCGCTTGCAGGAATGATGGCGATCAACAACGTCATGGGTGAAGCGGAACGGCTGGTTCTGAATTCCACTGAAGGAGCCGGATTTATAGGTATCGCCGTGGCGCTGATGGGCCGTTCTCATCCCTTTGGCGTGTTCCTGGCCGCGATCCTGTTCGGGTTCCTCTATCAGGGCGGGGCTGAGCTTGCTCTCTGGACATCGATTCCGCGCGAGTTGATCGTTGTGATCCAGGCGCTTGTAATCCTGTTCACCGGAGCGCTGGACAACATGGTACGCATGCCGCTTGAAAAGCTGTTCCTAAGTCTGCGGAAGGGGGCCGAGTGATGGAGTTCTTCATTACACTCATCCAGGTTCTGGATTCCACAATCCGTCTGGCCACTCCGCTGTTGCTTGCCTGTCTGGCGGGTCTCTATTCCGAGCGCGCGGGCATTTTTGACATCGGCCTTGAAGGCAAGATGCTGATGGCTGCATTCTTTTCAGCTGCAATCGCGGCTGTAACAGGATCGGTCTGGCTCGGATTACTGGCCGGGATTGTTTCGTCACTGGTTTTGTCGGGATTGCACGGTTTGGCGTCGATCACCTTCCGGGGAAATCAGCTCATCTCGGGGGTTGCGATCAATTTCCTTGCGGCTGGCATGACAGTCCTTGTGGCGCAAAGCTGGTTCCAACAAGGCGGGCGCACGCCATCCCTGTTTGACGGCGGTCGCTTTTCACCGATCGAGTTTCCCTTTGCCGACGCGTTGAGCGGTGTCCCGATCATCGGCCCGATCTATTCCGAGCTGCTGTCAGGCCATTCGATTCTGGTCTATGTCGCGTTTCTGATGGTTCCGGCCACATGGTGGGTGCTTTTCCGTACCCGCTTTGGCCTGCGCCTGCGTGCGGTAGGTGAAAACCCGGCCGCTGTTGATACGGCAGGCGTATCGGTCGTTGGGTTGCGCTATGCCGCCGTTGCGATCTGCGGCGTGCTTTGTGGTATCGCCGGAGCTTACCTTGCCACAGCGTTGCAAGCGGGTTTCGTGAAGGACATGACGGCAGGCCGTGGCTTTATCGCACTTGCCGCATTGATCTTTGCGAAATGGCGGCCTTGGCACGCGATGTGGGCCTGTTTGCTGTTCGGATTGCTTCAGGCCATCGCCCTGCGGTTCCAGAACATTGATCTGGGTGGCATCGTCATACCGGTTCAAGTCATGGATGCCCTGCCATACATCCTGACGGTTGTGATCCTGGCAGGTTTTGTCGGCAAGGCAGTTCCGCCCCGTGCAGGTGGCGAACCATACGTCAAGGAACGCTGATAAGGCCAGTTCAGAACAGAACTTCAGTCCTGTTCGCTGCAAAGCGGCATGCAGAGTTGATTTTGCATGCCGCAACCGCTCTAAAGGGATATGCATGTGTCCCGCCCTATAGCGGAGGTTTCCACGGCCCTTGAACTTTTGACGAGGGTCTCTGCCGCAACCCGTATTGGGCCCGATCACGTTCACAGACCAATTTCGTTAACCGAACCGGGGGCCAGTCATTATGCGCGTCGTTCAGGGCACATCCGGTTTCTATCTTGGACTGACAAGCAAACTGCGAGCGTTTTGCCACATGTCACCTGATCTTTACGATACAGGTGTTTGTGTCGCGTTGCGCCGCTCAGCCAGGCTCGTCTAGAAAACAACATGCAAATATATCTCCCGATAGCCGAAGTCTCCGTAAACGCCTTTCTGTTGTTTGGCCTTGGCGGAATGGTGGGAATTCTGTCCGGTATGTTCGGCGTGGGTGGCGGGTTTCTGATGACCCCCCTGCTGTTCTTTATCGGCATCCCACCTGCCGTCGCTGTTGCGACCGAAGCCAACCAGATTGTCGCCTCGTCCTTTTCAGGTGTGCTCGCACATTTTCGACGAAAGACGGTCGATCTCAGGATGGGTACGGTCCTGTTGATCGGGGGATTGACGGGCGCCGCGCTTGGTGTCGTGGTGTTCAACTATCTCAAAAGCCTTGGACAGGTCGATCTGCTGGTCAAGCTTTGTTATGTGGTGTTCTTGGGCATCATCGGCAGCCTGATGTTCATCGAAAGCCTGAACGCCCTGCGCAAATCCCGCAGAGCGGACGCCTCGCCACCTAAAAGACGACAGCGAGGTTGGATTCATGCGATGCCGTTCAAGATGCGCTTCCGCACTTCGGGCCTTTATATCTCGATCATTCCACCGCTGGTCGTCGGCCTGTTTGTCGGTGTTCTGTCTGCCATCATGGGTGTTGGCGGCGGCTTCATCATGGTGCCCGCAATGATCTATCTGTTGGGGATGCCGACCAAAGTGGTTGTCGGAACGTCGCTGTTCCAGATCATCTTTGTGACCGCATTCACCACCATGCTTCATGCTACAACGAACTATACGGTTGATGTCGTGCTTGCAGTCCTGCTGCTGGTTGGTGGCGTCGTCGGAGCACAAATCGGCACCGTCATCGGCGCGCGTATGCCTGCGGAACAGTTGCGGGTCCTTCTGGCCGCACTGGTACTGGTGGTTTGCGGCAAGCTGGCATTGGATCTATTGCTGCAACCGTCCGAGCTGTTTTCGCTCGGCGATGGCGGAGGGCACTGACATGTATCGCCTGATTGCCGCCTTTTGCCTGATCTGCCTTCCCGCTTTTGCCTCGGAAGAACAAGTTGTACTGGGTCTTAGCCAGGATCGCGTCGCTATCACAGCCAACTTTGATGGTTCGGAAATCCTGATTTTTGGCGCCGTCAAACGCGAAGCCCCGATTCCAGCGGGACCGCCACTGGAAGTTATCGTCTCGGTCGTAGGTCCTTCAAAACCCGTCACGGTCAGACGCAAAGAAAAGAAATTCGGGATTTGGGTGAATGTTGACAGCGTACTGGTCGATTCCGCACCCAGTTTCTACGCGGTTGCGACCAGTGCTCCGTTCGATGACATCATTACCGACACCGAAGACCTTCGGTATCGGATTTCAATCGAACGTGCGATCCGGTCGGTCGGAGCAGCGATGCATATCCGAGGTGCACAGGAATTTGCAGACGCCGTAATTCGGATCCGCGAAGCAGAGGATCTGTATTCGATCCGTGAGAACACCGTTGCCGTCGATCAACAGACCCTGTTTCGTACGTCGATCGAAATGCCTGCAGACCTGACCGAAGGGGACTATGTCGCACGTATCTTTCTGACGCGAGGCGGTGAGGTCGTATCGCAGCTCGAAACAACCATCGATGTGCGCAAGGTGGGGCTGGAACGGTTCCTCTACAACATGTCCCGTGAGCAGCCCATTTGGTACGGGCTGATGTCACTGGTCATTGCGATTGCCGCAGGTTGGGGCGCATCGACGGCATTCCGGATGCTGCGGGAAAACTGACGGTCATCCCCTGCCAATGTAAGGCATGGTCGTTGCCATAACGGTCATGAACTGCACATTTGCTTCGGCTGGCAGGTTTGCCATGTGCAGAACCGATTTGGCGGCATCTGCGACGGCCATGGTCGGATCGGGTTCATTCCCCTCCGCGATGGCTGCATCGACCAGCCCCTGCACCATCGGTGTGCGAGCGTTGCCGATATCGATCTGACCACAGGCAATCCCCAGCTCGCGACCATCCAATGACAGGCTGCGGGTCAATCCCGTTATCGCGTGTTTGGTCGCCGTGTAATGTACCGAGTTCGGGCGCGGCACATGCGCGGCGATTGAACCGTTGTTGATGATCCGCCCGCCCTGCGGCGACTGGTTGCGCATCGTTTTGAAGGCTTCGCGAGCGCACAGGAACATGCCGTTCAGGTTCACGTTTACGGTCTGATACCAGGCATCCAGGGCGATCTTATCTATCTTACCGCCCGGTGCAAATACACCTGCATTGTTGAAAAGCACATCCAGACGATCTGTGTGTTCCGCAAATGTCTGAAATGCCCCGGTGACCGCATCCGGGTCAGTCACATCCGCGACCAATGGAATCGCATTCGAATGTGCCTTGGCCATCTCATTCAGCGTATCCGCACCGCGGGCGAGGATGCCAACTGTCCACCCCTGTTCCAGAAACAGCTCTGCCGTCGCGCGACCAATACCAGAGCTGGCGCCGGTTACGATGATCGATTTCATGTTTCTTCAGCCTCCAATGTCAAAGACGCCGCAGGGATTGCACGCAGATCGTCCACACGTAGCGGATGCGTTGGCTTTGACAATCGGTTGCGAACCACCCAGATCAATCGCTCTTGCGCGCGTGTGATCGCGACATAGGCAAGGCGCTTCCACAGGGGTTGGCCAGCCTCGGTCCGGCCCATACGGGCAGCAGCGTAGATGTCCGGGGCAAAGACCTGAACGGTATCCCACTGTGAACCCTGTGCCTTGTGGATAGTGACCGCAGCGCCGTGCAGAAAGGTTGCACCCATGCGGGCAGCATATGGAATGAAAGGTTCTTCCTCGTCCGGCTTTTCAATCTGAACGATGGAAGCGGCACTGACCTGAGGATCCTCAGCCCCCATCACATGCAAGCGTGAAAAACCCGGTTTGCGCCCGGGGCCGAGATATATGACCTGAGCGCCCTTGATCAGCCCGCGCGCTTCTAGATCCAGCCGTTTCTTTCGGTGTTTCAGAGGCAGCTCGATGCCATCGCAAATCAGGGGCTCACCTTCCAATAACTCGGTTTCCGGCGCATGGTGAACTTGTCGGAAGGCCTGTATCAACCGAATACGCGTTGCATTGCGCCATACGAGCACCGGGCTGCGCGCCATCAGGTCCACCTCGACCCGCTGTCCCCAGACAACGCGATCGTCTTTACGCGCAGTTTCTTCAATCAGACACTCAAAATCCTCGAACCCCATCGCAGGATCTGCCAACGCATGAGCCAGATCCAGAATGGGGTTGTCAGCATCTTGCCGATGTACCCGATGCAAAGTCAGCTTTCGTGGTTCGGGCAAGCCCTCGAACACCATTGAACCTGACTGATTCACCGGTGCCAACTGGGCCGGGTCACCAAACAGCAACAGGGTCGGAAAGATCTCCTGAAGATCCTCGAACTGACGGTCATCCAGCATCGATGCTTCGTCGACAAACCCGATATCCAACGGTTCATCCCGGCGCTTCCAACCGGTGATGAAATCAGACCCGCGCAGACCTGCTGCCGCGAGGGCACCCGGAATCGATTTGTTGTTTTGATAAAACGCTGCAGCACGGTCGAGGGCTTCATCTGTCAGCCCCTCAATCTCGGGCCTTTCATCGTTGCCCGCCAGCCATTCAGCGATGCGTTCGTATTCCGGATCATAAACCGGTGTGTAAAGGATACGGTGAATAGTCGTCGCCGGTACGCCGCGCAGTCGCAGAACACTCGCCGCCTTGTTGGTAGGGGCCAGGATGGCAAGGCTGCGTTTATCATGGGACTTACGGCTTTCGAAATCTCCGGAAACCAGATTAACACCTGTCTCGGCCAAGGCTTTGTAGAGTTCGGCCAGCAAAAGCGTTTTGCCCGACCCAGCCTTGCCGATCACCGCCATGACACCCGATTTACCGGTGCCGGGCAGCTTGAGCAGCGCATCGTCTTCAAGGTCGACACCTGCTGTTCGCAGCATCTCAGCGATACTGTCAAATGCGGCGGCCTGATCTTCGGAAAAGGTAACTTGGGGCAAGGACATGGCGCGACCCTACAGGGCCACGCCACCCTCCACCAGATGTGGATTTTGTTTTCTCAGAAATCAGGCAGACAGCGCGAAACGATGCTGCGTTGCACTGCCAAATGCTGTCTTGAACCACAGCCGGGACAGCTCACGCGGAATGCCCGCCCGCTCTGCCACGCGATTGCAATCGTCAGCAGAGTATGGCCACAAGCCAACCGATATCTGATCCCGTCCCTTTCCTTCGGAACCCAATACAGTTGGGGACGACCCTATAAGCCGGTAAATCCGGATCATGCGGGCGTCGAACACACCTGCGATGTGGGTCAACCCAAAGCCTTCCATCACCTCACCACCGCTCAGCATAATCGCGCCAGCGGTGTGCGGGCTGGCTGTACGAGACAGGCAAAACCGCGTCACTTCCCAAATAAGCGGACTTCGTATCGGACTGCCACCGGTCAGGTGCCCGAAAACCTCGTTGATCATAACGGGTCCGGTGGTCGGCAGAATGCGCATCGACCCACCATGACTGCCATCAGGCTCTTCCCAGATGACATAGATCGGGTTCAGTTCATCATACTGATCCCGCTCTTCCCCCTTTTCGTTAATTTTGACGTCCCAACCCAATCGGGTTTTGAACTGATCGGCGCGATCCCGAAACATTCCCTCGGCCAGTTTTGGATATTTGTGCAGCTCATCGGCATACAGATAGCGCAGCATGACTTGTTCCCCTTGTCGTCCAGTGCTGGAACGAAGGGGGTACAAACTCGTGGTTAATATTCGGTTCGACGACCGGGCGTTGCTTAAACCACTATTAATCCTCGACTTAGCGCCGTCGCGATTGCGTGCGTGGTATTCAAAGCACCCAGCTTTGACCGGGCGCTCTCGATGTAAACACGCAATGTATGCTCTGAGATCGAGAGCGAATGCGCGACTTGAGCCCGGCTGTAGCCCAGCGCCAGAAGCGTCATCGCATCAACCTCGCGCGGAGAAAGACCACGTGCCGCATCGGGTTGCCGGTCACGCTCAAACTCCAGTGCCTTTCGATTGAAATAGTGGGCAATAAGGATCAGTTCGCGCCCATAGGTGGTGACGAATTCCTCCCACTGGACGTCATTGCAAGTGTGATTGACGGTAAACAGCGCAAATTGGCCATTTGGACCTCGCAAGGGGATTGAATATCCCTGATTTCCGACACCGTGGTCCAGAGCGTCCTGTAGAAAAGCTTTGGCAACCTTGCTAGACCAATCGAGCTTTTTCCAGTCAACAGGATGAAAACGCTGAAAGCAGCCTAAGATGACCGGGTCGATTCTGTGGTAGTTTCTTTCACGATAACGTTCGGCCCATGCGTCGGGATAGGTTGTGTAACCGTATTGGTCGCCCGCGCCATCAACCCAGTGATAGATAATATGCTCGATTTCGAGCCGGTCTCGCAGTCGAATGGCGACCTGACTTAACTCATCAAGCGTGCTGGTGTTTTCCAAATCTTCGGGGATCTGGCTTAAATCGAATTTTGTTCCCATTCGCGGGCGCTGATGCCTCATCGTTCAGGGACGCGATCTCGGCCGCCGCAATCAACCGTGTATCATCAAGCTGCTCGGCAAGTGCGCTCAACCCGTTGGCAACAGCGAAAGCGTTGAGGTCCGACAGGACGTCCAATATCCACTCATTTTGCGCCATCAGGGTCTCCCCGAAATAGTTAACGAAGGGTTAACACAACCATAGCATGTAGAAGTTTTTTTTGCCTATTCACTGCTTTCTACTCCCCAAAAATAGTGAGGGTGAACTAGTTAAATCATTGTAAAATAATATCATATTTCAAAAACAGAAACACCTGCGAGCCGCAAAAGCGATTCGCAGGTGTCTATACTTAAGATTGTACTTATTAGCCGCGTGCTTCCAGAACTTCTTCCAGAGTACGCATACCTGTACGCGGAGCCTGAACCAGTACCGACATGTTGCCCGGCTTGTGTTCGTTACGCATCATCTTCATGTGCGCTTCGGGCAGGTCCTGCCAGGTGAACACTTCGGACATGCAAGGGTCCAGACGGCGCTCAACCATCAGCTGGTTTGCGGCCGAAGCTTGCTTGAGATGCGCAAAGTGCGAACCCTGCAGGCGCTTCTGGTGCATCCACATGTAGCGCACGTCAAAGGTCAGGTTATAGCCGGTGGTACCTGCACAGATCACGACCATGCCGCCTTTTTTGACGACAAAGGTAGATACCGGGAAGGTGCTTTCGCCCGGGTGCTCGAACACCATGTCAACGTTAACGCCCTTGCCGGTGATGTCCCAGATGGCCTTGCCGAATTTGCGGGCCTCTTTGAACCACTCTGCATATTCCGGCGTGTTCACTGTGGGCAGCTGACCCCAGCAGTTGAAGTCCTTGCGGTTCAGAACGCCCTTGGCACCCAGACCCATGACAAAGTCACGCTTGCTTTCATCCGAGATCACGCCGATCGCGTTTGCACCCGCGGTGTTGATCAGCTGGATCGCATAAGAACCCAGACCACCCGATGCGCCCCATACCAGAACGTTCTGGCCCGGCTTCAGGTCATGCGGCTCGTGGCCAAACAGCATACGATATGCGGTTGCCAGCGTCAGCGTGTAGCAGGCGCTTTCTTCCCAGGTCAGATGCTTGGGACGCGGCATCAATTGCTGAGCCTGAACGTTGGTGAACTGCGCGAACGAACCGTCGGGTGTTTCATAGCCCCAGATCCGCTGGCTGTCCGAATACATCGGGTCGCCGCCGTTGCAGGCTTCGTCGTCACCATCATCCTGGTTGCAGTGGATTACGACCTCGTCGCCGACTTTCCAGCGCTTGACCTTGTCACCAACGGCCCAGACGATGCCCGAAGCATCCGAACCTGCGATGTGGAAAGGCTGACCATGGCCGTCAAACGGGCTGATCGGCTTACCCAGCGATGCCCATACGCCGTTGTAGTTCACACCGGCCGCCATAACGAGAACCAGAACTTCATGGCTGTCCAGCTTAGGCACGTCCACGACTTCGAGCTGCATGGCCGTATCTGGCTCACCATGACGCTCTTTCCGAATGGCCCAAGCGTACATTTGTTTCGGGACATATCCCATCGGGGGGATTTCACCCATCTCATAGAGGTCTTTTTCCGGTGCCTCGTACGACGCTATGCCGCTGTCGGTGTCCAGAGCCATGTTGGCCTCCTTTAATCATTTCTTTTGCCGCGACGCAGAATCGCGGCCTCAGAAGATGGAATATTGGCCACAAAGCAATAATGCAATAGTTTTTGGATCAAATTTGTAATTTTATGACCCTGCAGTTGCAGAATATTCTTTCGCTATCGCAGCATACGCCTCATTCTTTTCCAAAGCAGCCGACGCAGCATAGTAGTTCATGAGATTCAATCGCTCGACAGAGGGTTTCAAATTCCCGCTTTCGCGACAAAGGATTCTGCGTTCAACCAGTTGATCGATCGCCTCCGTAATCGCGACAGAATCGGTTTCACGCATTCCACCCTCACTTCGCATAAGATCACTGATCCGGGCCTTCACCTGATCTTCTGGAATGGGCCCTTCCTCGCGAACAATCCAGCAGGCCGCAGGTGCGGGCACGATGGGGATCGCTTGTCCAATGCGCTTCATCAGTTCCCGCGCCAGATCGGTCATCAAGTCGCGGCTTTCGCATTCACGAAAATCGTGGAGTGAAATTGGCATGCCGTAACGAACCGAAGCGATCCCAAAGCGTTTGTAGCGGCCGATCAGACGGCGCCAGATCTGCTTCAGGCTCCAACGTGTGATCACTCCGATTCTGGCACGGAACCGTCGTTCGGAATTCTCAGCAGCGGCTGTCAGAATGGTGTCTTCCAGAACCCGGTCATAATTGAGCGCAACAGGAACGAAAACCACGTCACGACCTTCGGGCGTTGTACCGTCGATGATATACTTCAGTAGTCCCAGCTTCGGTCGGCCTGGCGCGCCCGTCAAACTCAGACCACCTTCGGGAAACATCGCCTGAGTCACACCTGCTTCCGTGGCAAGGCGAACATAGCTGGCCAGAACCTGACGATAGAGGTCGCTGCCGGATTTGCGCCGAATGAAGTATGCACCCATAGCCCGGATCAGGCGACTGAGCGGCCAGACCCTCGCCCATTCGCCAACGGCATAGGACAATGCAGATTGCTGCGCCGCCAGATAGGTCACCAGCACATAATCCATATTGCTGCGGTGGTTCATTACGAAGACCACCGTCGCTTGGGGATCGATTTCCTTCAGCGCATTTTCATCTTCATAGCTAAGTCGAACGTTATAAAAGGCGTTGCTCAGCAAACGCGCAACGCGAATGGCAAAGCTGAAGTAGGTAAAAGCCGAGAACGAAGGGACGATCTCTCGCGCGTATCTACGGGCCTGTTCGTATGCAACCCCTTCGGGAATGTCCGTTTCATGCGCATGGACCTGCGCCGCTTTAGCGACCTGCGGATCATAGATCAGACGCTGAATCATGTCATGCCGCCGCGCAAGTTTGAACGGCTGAATTGGCCGCTGCAGGCGTTCATTCAGCCGGGCCACAGCCCTTTCAAGCCGACGACGAAAAAACCAGCGCACCGATGGAAACAAGAAATGCGAGGCAAAAGTGACCGCAGCAAAAACCACGATCAGCACAAACAGCCAAAGCGGAAGTTCCACGGTCTGAGTCATGAGGGGCACACTGCCATCAAACGCGATTGCTCACAATCTCAAGAAACTCGCACATGCCGCAACGCAGCGAATTGACATATCCCAAAAATTGCGATTTAGAACCTGTGTACGTAATTTTGTTACCCACCCAGATGCGAGGCTCAAATTATGACTCAGATGCAGAAAGATCGCCCCTGGCTCATCCGAACATATGCTGGCCACTCTACCGCCAAAGCCTCGAACCAGTTGTACCGTGCCAATCTGGCCAAAGGTCAGACCGGCCTGTCCGTAGCTTTCGATCTGCCCACACAGACCGGCTATGACAGCGATCATACGCTCGCGCGCGGTGAAGTGGGTAAAGTTGGCGTGCCCGTCTGCCATCTGGGAGACATGCGGGTTCTGTTCGATCAGATTCCGCTTGAGCAAATGAATACCTCGATGACGATCAACGCCACAGCCCCTTGGTTAATGGCACTTTATATCGCTGTGGCCGAAGAGCAGGGGGCTGATGTCGCCAAACTGCAGGGCACGGTGCAGAATGATCTGATCAAGGAATATCTCAGCCGCGGCACATATGTCTGCCCGCCAAAACCATCGTTGAAGATGATCGCTGATGTGGCTGAGTACTGCTACACGAATGTACCTAAATGGAACCCGATGAATGTGTGTTCCTATCACCTGCAAGAGGCGGGCGCGACGCCCGAGCAGGAACTGGCATATGCGCTGGCCACCGCGATTGCAGTTCTGGATGAGTTGCGACCAAGGGTTCCAGCTAAAGACTTCCCTGCTCTGTGCGGCCGCATTTCGTTTTTTGTGAATGCCGGTATCCGTTTTGTTACCGAGATGTGCAAAATGCGGGCATTCGTCGATCTTTGGGATGAGATTCTGCAACAGCGATATGGTGTCGAAGACCCCAAGTTCCGCCGATTCCGTTACGGTGTTCAGGTCAACTCGCTGGGCCTGACCGAACAGCAGCCGGAAAACAACGTCTATCGCATCCTGATCGAGATGCTGGCCGTGACACTGTCCAAGAAAGCACGCGCCCGCGCAGTGCAGTTGCCAGCGTGGAACGAAGCCCTTGGCCTGCCCCGCCCATGGGATCAGCAATGGTCAATGCGCATGCAACAGATCTTGGCCTATGAAACAGATCTTCTTGAATATGGCGACCTGTTCGACGGTAATCCGGTGGTCGATGCGAAAGTCGAGGAGTTGAAGGACGGCGCTCGTGCTGAGTTGGCCAATCTGGACTCGATGGGCGGTGCCGTTGCTTCGATCGAATACATGAAGTCGCGTTTGGTCGATTCCAATGCCGAACGACTCAATCGTATTGAGCGCAACGAAACCGTCGTGGTCGGCGTGAACAAGTGGACCGAAGGTGAGCCATCACCACTACAAACCGAAGATGGCGGCATCATGGTGGTCGACCCCGCGGTTGAACAGGAACAGATCGCCCGTCTGAACGAATGGCGGTCAGAGCGTGACGATGCCGCTGTCGCAGCGGCCCTAAACGCGCTGCGCGAAGCCGCGCAATCCGGCGCAAATGTCATGGGGCCTTCGATCGCTGCAGCCAAGGCTGGTGTAACCACCGGCGAATGGGCCGAGGAAATGCGTAAAGTCTACGGCACCTATCGCGGCCCGACTGGCGTATCAGGATCTGTCTCGAACAAAACCGAAGGTCTGGATGACCTGCGCGCAGCCGTTGATGCGGTCAGCGACAAACTGGGACGCAGACTGAAATTCCTCGTGGGCAAACCCGGTCTGGACGGACATTCCAACGGGGCCGAGCAAATCGCATTCCGCGCGCGCGATTGTGGAATGGACATCAGCTATGAAGGTATCCGACTGACCCCGGAAGAGATCGTGACCGCGGCAGTTGAAGACAACGCACACGTCATCGGTCTTTCGATCCTGTCCGGCAGCCACCTGCCGCTGGTTGAAGATGTCATGAAACGTCTGCGTGAAGCAGGGTTAGATAATATCCCGGTTGTCGTTGGTGGCATTATCCCTGACGAGGATGCTGAAAAATTGAAGTCGATGGGTGTATCCAAAATCTACACGCCCAAAAACTTTGAATTAAACGCAATCATGGGCGATATCGTTACTTTGGTAGATCCGCAATCGCTCGCTGCTGAATAGAGGCGGCAAATACCGTCAAATTCCCCGTATCTATTCCATATCTGAAAAGGAATAGATAAAGACGATGAATGGAATTAACGTGGGCGACTGTGTCCACGAATAATATATGTCGTACGGAGAAGAATGATGGGGATCAATCTTGAAAAAATGTCACGCAAGGAATTGCTGGAATTGCGTGACCAAGTTGAAAAAGCACTAAAAGGTGCTGAAATTCGCGAACGTCAGGAAGCTTTAAAAGCAGCTGAAAAGGCAGCTGCGGAATTCGGCTTCTCGCTTTCCGAGCTTTCGGCCGACGCTCTGCGGTCGTCAAAAGGTACGAAAGCCAAGCCGAAATACAGAAATCCTGCTGATCCGGCACAAACCTGGACTGGTCGCGGCCGCAAACCGCAATGGGTTCACGACGCGCTGAAAGCGGGTGCTGATATTTCCGATCTGGAAATCTGAACGGAGCTTTGGCCTCGAAATGACAATTCATATTGGCGCAGAAAAAGGTGATATTGCAGAAACCGTTCTTTTGCCCGGCGATCCATATCGTGCGAAGTGGGCGGCTGAAACGTTTCTGAGCGAAGTGCGGCAGGTTAATGACGTACGCGGGATGCTTGGGTTTACAGGAACCTGGAACGGCAATCCCGTCACCATCCAAGGAAGCGGCATGGGGATGCCGTCTCTATCGATATACGTCAACGAACTGATCCGCGACTATGGCGCTAAAACTTTGATCCGGATTGGGTCTTGCGGTGGAATGCAGGACAGCGTGAACGTACGCGATGTGATTTTGGCGATGACCTCGACAACGCTCAGCACACCGTCGCGTGGCATCATGAAAGAACTAAATTTCGCACCCTGCGCCGACTGGGGACTGCTGCAGGCAGCAGCCAAAGCGGCTGAAGCAAAGGGAACACCCACTCATGTAGGTGGCATCTATTCTTCGGATGTCTTCTATGACGAACGACCAGATCTGAACGAACAGATGGTTCGCCATGGCATTCTTGGTGTCGAAATGGAAGCTGCAGAGCTTTACATTCTGGCTGCACGCCACAAGTGTCGAGCGCTGGCGGTTCTGACCGTGTCAGATCATTTGTTGACCGGCGAGGCGCTGCCTTCATCTGAACGCGAACGCAGCTTTGGCGACATGGTGGAAATCGCCCTCCAGGCTGCGTTTCCCGGAACTGCATAAAACGTGATGAACAAGGGCACGGTTCGTAGACTGCGCCCTTGCTTCAATCGTACATCACCGTCCGTGGGACCGATCATACCCATTTCTGGCAGGGCTTTCCCAGCCCGCCAGTGCGTCCTCGTCAGGGGCAAAAACTTCGACCAGTAATGGATAACAGGCGGCAACGTCCGACGAATGCTCGGATGAACAATCCCCGCCAGGGCAAGCGCTGAGATTACCCAACAGATCGATCTCGGCAAAAAACTCCAGATAGTCCCCGGGTCGGACCGGCGAAGCCTTCATGAAATACTGGCCCGTATCCCGTGTGAAACCTGTACACATAAAGACGTTGAGTACATCGTGCACTGCAGGCTCTGCCTCGGCCAATGAAATGCCCAGATGATCCGCCAGAGCCCGCGTCAGGTTAGAATGGCAGCAATGATGGTACTGTGAGCCAGATAGCAGATTCCCGGTATAGGGATCACAGCGTGTACCAATGACATCATGAACCGAGCCGCCATATTCATCGATTCCATACCAGCCAAGCGTATCGTCTATGATCGTCGCCATCGGGCGCATATGTGGAAAGCTTGACCACATCCGCTCGCCAGTCGTCAGATGCGTTCCATGAAGCGCCCGGGTCTTACCAGAATAGAACCGTTCGGACAGGTCCTGGCGGTTCCAGAGGTTCAGATCGCCAACCTGCGGACCTTCGACAGATGTTATCCGGAAGAAATGTCCGGCGGGCACTTCAAAACACTTCGCGTCTCTCGCCGGCACAAGCACCTCATCGGTCTTTTGCGCATTCATTCTGGCACGGCGATACAAGTCCAGAATTGGTTTAGGCAAACCTTCATTTGGATAACAAATAACCGGGACGATGGCGCGACGGGCGTCCGCATCTGAGGGGGGCAAAGCCATTCTCTCACCTTCCTGCAATTTCGCGCAGATTGGCGTAGTTTCTGACTTCTGGAAACCCTGTTACGGATTGAAGTGTCAGGTATTTACTGCTGACCCTTTAGGCAGCTGGTCGGTTCGGCGTCTGAATGGGAAACTGCACCGCAATAGGCACACATCCATGAACCTTCTTTTCTGTGCTGCCGCCATCGGCAGTCGCGCGTCAAAGAAGACGTGCGGGACCGCCAGAAAAAAAAAGCAAAAACGCCAGCAGCGAGCAAAAGCAGAAGTAATGGCATCCTTCTGCTTTGCTGATTACCGCCCGGATTTCAAGCTCGGTGTTAAGTAGTTCAGCTAATCTGCTTTAGGCAGCGTTTGCGTATTCGAACAACTCGGGTTCCTGCTCAGCATTCGGAGCTACCGGCTCCGGCGTGTAATAAGCCCATGCCTGTTCCAGCAATTCCAGAGCTTCTTCAGCGTCGAATTTGGGTTTTTTGTTTTGAATGCTCATCGGAGTGATCCTATCTCGATCTCGTCACTCCTCCCTGACACGAACATATGCCGTCTCGGGGAAAGTCGCAGCATACAAGTTTGCAACTGCGTGTTGCACCTGCCGCAATGCGGCAAGTGCAAATCCTAAAAGGAACGTCAGACGGTACGTTCCACCATCATCTTTTTGATCTCAGCGATCGCCTTAGCCGGGTTCAACCCTTTCGGGCAGGTCTTGGCGCAGTTCATGATGGTGTGGCAGCGGTAGAGTTTGAACGGATCTTCCAACTCATCCAAACGCTCACCCGTTGCTTCATCGCGCGAGTCGATGATCCAGCGATAGGCATGGAGCAATGCTGCCGGGCCAAGATACCGGTCGCCGTTCCACCAATAGCTCGGGCACGAAGTCGAGCAGCTGGCGCACATCACACATTCATAGAGACCATCCAGCTTCTTGCGGTCCTCGATAGACTGCTTCCACTCTTTCGCGGGGCGATTGGTCTTGGTTTCCAACCACGGCATGATCGAAGCGTGCTGGGCATAGAAATGGTTCAGATCAGGGATCAGGTCCTTGACCACCGGCATATGCGGCAGCGGGTAAATCTTTACGTCGCCCTTGATCTCATCCATGCCATAGATACAGGCCAGCGTGTTGATCCCGTCGATATTCATCGCACAGGACCCGCAAATGCCTTCGCGGCAGGACCGGCGGAATGTCAGCGTTGGGTCGATCTCATTCTTGATCTTGATCAGCGCATCCAGAACCATCGGGCCGCATTCGTCCATGTCGACAAAATAGGTGTCGACGCGCGGGTTCTGTCCGTCATCCGGGTTCCAGCGGTAAATCTGGAACTTGCGGACATTGGTCGCGCCTTCCGGCTTGGGCCAGGTTTTGCCCGTGGTGATGCGCGAATTCTTCGGGAGGGTCAGTTGTACCATGGGTTCCTCTCCTTAGAAGGTCCGCGCCTTGGGCGCGATTTTCTTGAGGCTGATGCCGCCTTCGTCCTCGGTGGTCAACGGGTTGACGATGACCGGACGATAACTCAGCTCAACGTTATTGCCGTCAACATGGCTGATCGTGTGCACACGCCAGTTTTCGTCATCACGCTCGGTGAAATCCTCATGCGCATGTGCGCCCCGCGATTCCTTGCGGGCCTCAGCACCGACAATCGTGGCCAGAGCGTTGGGCATCAGGTTGGTCAGTTCCAGCGTTTCCATCAGATCGCTGTTCCAGATCAGGCTGCGGTCCGAAACCTTGAGGTCGTCCATCTTGGCAGCAATCGCGGTCATCTTCTTGACGCCATCGGCCATGGTTTCGGCAGTCCGGAAGACCGCAGCGTCAGCCTGCATGGTCTTCTGCATCTCAAGACGCAGCTCGGCAGTTGGGATGGACCCGCTTGCATTTCTGATCGCGTCAAAGCGGTCAAAAGCGTGATCAACCGACGCTTGGTTCAGAACTGGATTTGCTGCTTCGGCATCCACGACCTTGCCGGCCCGAATGGCTGCTGCGCGTCCGAAGACCACCAGGTCGATCAATGAGTTCGAACCCAGGCGGTTCGCGCCATGAACCGAGGCACAACCAGCCTCGCCCACGGCCATCAATCCGGGCACGATGGCGGTCGGATCATCCGCAGTAGGGTTCAGCACTTCGCCCCAATAGTTCGTGGGAATACCGCCCATGTTATAGTGCACGGTCGGCAATACCGGGATCGGTTCCTTGGTTACGTCCACACCTGCAAAAATCTTGGCCGACTCTGAGATGCCCGGCAAACGCTCATGCAGCGCTTCGGCGGGAAGGTGGCTCAGGTTCAGGTGGATGTGATCGCCATCCTTACCAACGCCCCTGCCCTCACGGATCTCCATGGTCATCGAGCGCGAGACATAATCGCGTGGCGCAAGGTCTTTGTACTGAGGCGCATAGCGCTCCATGAACCGTTCGCCTTCTGAGTTGGTCAGGTATCCACCCTCGCCACGTGCACCTTCGGTGATCAGGCAGCCAGAGCCATAGATGCCGGTCGGGTGGAACTGAACGAATTCCATATCCTGCAGGGCCAGCCCGGCCCGAGCGACCATGCCACCACCGTCACCGGTGCATGTATGGGCCGATGTCGCGCTGAAATACGCACGGCCATAACCGCCGGTCGCCAGTACAACCATCTTGGCGTTGAAGACATGCATCGTGCCGTCGTCCAGCTTCCAGCAGACAACACCCTGACACTGCCCGTCTTCAGACATGATCAGGTCGATGGCAAAGTACTCGATGTAGAACTCGGCATTGTTCTTCAGCGACTGGCCATACAGTGTATGCAGGATCGCGTGACCGGTGCGGTCAGCGGCAGCACATGTCCGCTGCACAGCGGGGCCTTCGCCAAATTCAGTGGTGTGTCCACCGAACGGTCGCTGATAGATCTTACCTTCCTCGGTCCGCGAGAACGGAACGCCATAGTGTTCCAGTTCATAAACAGCCTTGGGCGCGTGACGTGCGAGATATTCCATCGCATCGGTATCGCCCAGCCAGTCCGAGCCCTTGACCGTGTCATACATATGCCACTGCCAGTTATCCGGCCCCATGTTCGACAAGGATGCCGCGATACCACCCTGAGCGGCCACGGTATGCGAACGGGTTGGGAAAACCTTGGTCACACAGGCAGTGCGAAGTCCCTGTTCAGCCATACCCAGCGTTGCGCGCAGGCCAGCTCCGCCGGCTCCAACAACCACGACGTCATATTCGTGGATTTCGTATTCGTATGTTGTCATCTTACCTGATCCTCTACGCGCATTTTACAGGGCGAGCTTTACGAGGGCGAAAAGCCCTGCAGCGATCAACGTGTAGGAAAACGCCGTAACCGCCATCAGCGTCAGTTTCTCTGCAACGCCGTGCACATAGTCTTCGATTGCAACCTGCGCCTCGCGCATCAGGTGAATGATGACCACTACAAGGGTCAGTCCTGTCACGATCGCGGGGAAGGGTCGGCTGTAATAGGCCAGCACTTCTTCGTATGTGCCGCCCAGGCCGTTGGCAAATGTGATAACAAAAAGCGGAACCAGAATGACCAGCGCCGCCGAGCTGACCATCATTTGCCAATGATGATGCGTGCCCTGCCCTCCGGCACCCATGCCTTCTGCGCGCTTGCGTTCGGTAAGATATTGCATAGCCATCCCTCCTTAGACCGCGACCGCTGTGATCAGGGCCAGAACCGTCGCCAACACAAACATGCCGATGCCCAGTTTTTCCGAAACCTGAACATTCAGGCAGTACCCGAGATCCCAGATCAAATGGCGAAGACGACCAAGCATGTGATAGAAAAGCGCCCAGGCCGCACCAAACATAACGAGGTCGCCCAGAAAGCTCCTCATCAATCCGTCGATGAAATTGAATGCGCTTTCCGATGTCGCTGCCGCAAGCAGCCACCAGACCACGAGCACAGAAAGAAGCAAAGCCGCAATGCCGGTGATGCGCACCATGATCGAGGACACGGACGTCATTTGCGGACGGTATATCGTCAGATGTGGTGAAAGTGGGCGGTTGCCCCGATTTACATCGGCCATGTTGGCTCCTTTTCGGTTGGCTACCGAACGTTTTACTGTTTTTTGCGACTCTGTCACGCGCTGCAGGTGCAAAAAAGAGCAAAATTGGCCTAAAAGCACCTATAAATCCAAAACGTGATCACACGAAATATTCTCGTGATCACAAATACCATTCCCCCCTTGCAATGTTAGCGTTTTCAATGCCGAAGCATTGTGATCACGAATCTCCGCCCTGGTCACCTCAGGTCCGCTGTTTGTTGCGTCACCTCGCGCAGCAGCTTTTTTCGAATTCTTTCGGGATAATCGGCGAACCCCGCAGCTGAGACGACGAACGCACCTTCGCCAACAATCACGTTCTCAAAAAAATAGGCCGTCAGGTCAGGCTCGCTTTCTTCGATCGCGATCGCATTAACGGTCACACCCCGATGTCGCAAAAGCGCGTGTAGCTCCGAAGGTTCAACACCTTCGTTGGATATTCCGTCACCGGAGATGTCGATCAAATGCCTTTTGCATTCCGACACCGCGTCAAAGCTGGCCATTGTAGTTTCCAGAGCTTCACCAATCGCTGTTGAGAAATTCCGCCACACACGCGGGTCTGTCGCCACCTGCCCTGCAAACCGGTCTAGCGTTTCAAAACTGTCGATGTAAGTCCAAGGAATTGTTGTCCTCTGACGCGATGCACCGGTCCACTGAACCAGCATGAGCCGCGCCTGCCCCCGCACCAGCGCCTCGGACACCACCGGATCGCGCAATCCTGCGGCCAGGCCATCCATCTGAATGCGATATTCCTTTGTGTCCACCGAGCCTGACACATCAACCGCCAAAGCCAACGCGAGATCGCAGGCGACCGATTGGGTAGCAAACAAAGAAGCAAGAGTTGCTGCACGCAAAATATGCATGCCCCAACCCTAGCACAGATGAATGAAACTCAATTCAAATTCTCATCAGGGGGCAATTTCGCGAAGCCAGCCTTCAAACTCAGAGCAAATCGTGATCTCAGTCCGCTCAAGATCATAATACGCGTTTGCCTCACCACAGTCTTCAACCGTCACCTTCAAGGTCTGTGGCAAACGGAAGTTCTGGTTCAGGGCGGCAACTTCTTCCGAGATGATCTGTTCGGTCAAACTGGAAGTGCCACCAGCGTAACGAATGGATGTGCCTGAACCTTCAATTTCGTCGAACACCGGACCCCAGCTGCTGTTGGCCAGATCAAATTCTTCTTCGCAGCTATCCTGACGTTCTTCTGGCAGCTCCAGATCTTCAATCATATCCGATCGCGCATCCATGTCTGCGCCGACGAACAGGCAGACAAGGTTATAATATCGCTGCAAATCGGGTCCGTGTACGTCCCACCATGCTATATCGCTTCCGGCAGCATGCGCCTCACCTAAAAACCCAAAGGCCGCATCATAGGCTATGCTGACTGCATATTCCTCTTCAAAGAAGGCATCAATCAGCAGGATCGACGCGACATCTGCAGCGTCCTCTTCCTGTCCGAACACAGGTAGTTTCAGGATGTCGATCAACGCATGCCCGAGTTCGTGATAGAAGATCGACAACAGATTGGCTTCGACAAAATCATCGGTATCAGCCGCAACCGGAGCCGCAATCATCGAAGCGCAAAAGGCAATACGTTTCAACATCTTAATATCTCTGTTCTACTTTGGAACAAGTACCCAGACATCCAGATCAAGTAGCACGTTGGGCAGGTATTTTCCGTTTTCATCCTTCAACTCAAACGGTGCTCCGCCCTTTGTTGCAACCAATCGCAGCCGCAGCGCGCCGACCCCAGGGGTATCTGTGTCGGCCTTATCCAGAACCTCGGACCATGCTTTGACCGTGTCGCCAGCGAAACATGGGTTGGCATGCGCACCGCCGTTCAGACCAACGATCATCTGGGCATTGGCGAGACCATTGAAAGACAAGGCCCGCGCCATCGAGATGACATGGCCGCCATAAATCAGTCGTCCTTCCGGGCGGAATGTCAGGTCGAAATGCACTTTGGCGGTGTTCTGCCACAGACGGGTGGCGAGCATGTGCTCGGCCTCTTCAATCGTCACGCCGTCCACATGATCGATCAATTCGCCTGTTTTGTACTCATCCCAGCGGTGAGATTCGCCGGATTGTACAAAATTGTAGTTTGAGAAATCGAGGCCTTGCGGCACCACCAGATCCGCTGGATCGAGTACCTTTTTCAATTCGGGCACCACTGTTTCCGGTGCAGGTGCGTCGAGGTTCGATTTGCGAACCATGACCCAGCGAACATATTCGATCACCACCTCATCGCGCTGGTTCAGTCCGCGGGTTCGCACCCAAACGACACCGGTTCTCCCGTTCGAATTCTGTTTGAGGCCGATCACCTCGGATTCCGAGCGCAACGTGTCGCCGGGATAGACCGGTTTCAGCCAGCGACCTTCGGCATAACCTAGATTGGCAACCGCGTTCAGAGAGATATCCGGCACCGTCTTGCCAAACACCACATGGAAGGCGGCCAGATCGTCAATCGGGCTTTCAGGCAATCCACAATTCCGGGCGAACTCATCCGAGGAATAAAGCGCATGGCGCGCAGGATAGAGCGCGTGATAGAGCGCGCGTTCTCCTACAGTGACGGTGCGGGGTACTGCATGGTGCAGCACCTGTCCGACCGAATAATCCTCGAAGAAGTGACCCGGATTTGTTTTTGCCATTATTGCTGTCCCAGTTTCATGTCGGGTGAATAGTCGGCCTCGACCTCTTTGGTCACGGCCTGCGCGCAGCGCATCATGCGGCTGTTTTCGTCATAGGCGTAGGATGGGTCGCCATACAGCTCCCAGCCTTTTGCCAATGCGTCCGACACTTTGTGGCAGAAGGCGGATGTGTCTTCCTCGGTCAGCAGACGATAGAGTTTTGCCATGGTGTCAGATCCTTATGAAGGGAACGGTGACGGGCCGACCAGCCCGTGAATGTATCCGATGATGCCCATCAGCACGATCGAGGCCACAAAGAACACCGCATCCTTGCCATAGGTCCCGGGTTCGCCGGGCGTCCAGTCGGGCTCGGATTTGTTGATCACGATCACTTCGACCACAGCCCAGGCCAACAACCCGCCAAACAGGATGATCGAAGCCAGATCGCCATTCACCAGAAGATGCGCAAAGGCCCATAGTTTGAACCCACCAAGCATCGGGTGGCGCATCTTGTTCAAAACACGCCCTTTGGTTCCGGCGGGGCTCAACATGAAGATCGCGATCAACACCAGCAGGTTGTTGATGTGAATCATGAAACTTGGCGGGGCCCAGACATAGATGAAGTCGGTCATGCGATAACCGAAAATCATCAACAGGATCGACGCCACCAGCGCCAGCGCGACCACGCCCTTGCCGGCATCGCCCATCGCAGCGCGACGTTCAGGCATCACGCGTTTGAACAGGTGCGCGGCCCACCATAGTGCCACGCCGAGAATCAGAAGAACAAAGCCCATGCTGGCTTACCCCGCTTGCAAAGCTGTAATTGCCTCCGCTTTTGCCAGAATTTCGCGGGCAGTTACAACGTGCAGGTTTTCAACGATCTTACCGTCAACCACAGCCACGCCCTGCCCCAGTGCTTCGACCTCTTCGAACGCGGCGATCTGACGACGCGCCAGATCAATCTCGGAATCGGACGGGGCAAAGGCCGCATTGGTGACATCCACCTGCGCGGGATGGATCAGGGTCTTGCCGTCAAAGCCCATATCGCGCCCTTGTGCGCATTCTGCAGCCAGCCCTTCTTCATCCTTGAAGGCGTTGTAAACACCATCGACGATGATCAGACCCTCGGCCTTTGCCGCCAGCAGGCACAGACCCAGCGAGGTCATCAGAGGCACGCGGTCAGGGCGGAAACGGGTTTGCAGTTCCTTGGCCAGATCGTTGGTTCCCATGACGAAACCAGCCATCAGTGGATGTGCCGCAATCGCCGCCGCGTTCAGCATTCCGCGCGGGGTTTCCATCATCGCCCAGATTGGCATGTCGCCAGTGATTGCAGCCAGGTCATCAACATCGGCAGCACTTCCGACCTTGGGCAGCAGCACAACGTCTGCGTCCATCTCGCGCACCGCTTCGGCATCCGCGCGACCCCATTCGGTATCCAGACCGTTGATTCGCACGATCTTGACGCGCGATCCGTATCCGCCTGCTGCCAATGCAGCCTTGAGCGTCTCGCGCGCATTGTCTTTTTCATCTGCCGCGACGGCATCTTCGAGATCGAAAATGATCGCATCCACAGGCAGGTTGCGCGCTTTTTCCAGCGCCCGCTCTTTCGAGCCGGGAATATACAGAACCGAACGATATGGGCGCTGACGCGGGTCCATGGGCTTCTCCCATTGAAATAATGTTGCGCGGAATGGGGCATTTTTTGTCGGAAAGTTCAAGCGCAAAATCGCCGCAACGCAGCATTCGGGACGCAACGTGCGTTCTCTTAACCGAATTTCGGTCTGGTCGCGGCAGCCTGAATGCCAGTTGGGATCGAAAGGGGTCAGAGATGAAAAAGACGCTGTTCAAGATGACGATGGGCCTTGGAATAATGGTTCTGGCCGCGCAACAGGTCCAGGCCCGCAATTGTGCGCCGCGGGATGAGGTGATCAAGCGTTTGACCGAAACCTATGGCGAAACCCGTCAGGGAATTGGCATCGCGCGCCGGGGCGCGGTGATGGAGGTTTATGCCTCGGACCAAAGCGGAAGCTGGACGATCACGGTGACGTTGCCGGATGGGATGACCTGCCTGGTGGCCTCGGGTCAGGCCTATGAGGCGATGGCCGAAGTACTGCCGCCGAATGTCTAAAGCTCAGGTCAGAGCGTCCCAGATCAGCTTGCTGCCGGTCAAGGTCAGCAGGACATAGGCGATGCCAAAAAACAGGCGTTCGGACAGCATGAAATGTGCCCGTACGCCCAGCCAAGCCCCTAGGATCGCAAACGGCGTCAGCAGCAAATCGGCCCATGCCGTATGCCATGTGAACATCCCCAGATAGGCATAAGGCACGAATTTCGCGATGTTGATGACCCAGAAAACCAGCACTGTGGTGGCCTGAAATTCGGTCTTCGACAGGCGTTGCGACAGCAGATAGACAGCGGCGGGCGGGCCACCTGCATGACTGACAAAACTGGTGAACCCCGCAACCAGGCCGGCAAACAAGCCCGCAGGAGGCGGCAACCGGTTGGCAAAGCCGCGCACCCAACCCTTGGTCTGCGCGATGTGCCAGACGACAAAGCCGACAGATATCCCTCCAATCAGCAGACGCAACAGATCATCATCGGTCGCGCGATAGAGCCACGCGCCCAGTACCACACCCGGCACGGCACCGAGCATCAGCAATCGGGAATCCGGCCAGCTCCAGCGTTTCCAATAGGGTCCCAGCGTCGCCACATCGATGACCATCAGGATCGGAAGCATCAGGGCAAGTGCCTGTCCGGGTTCCAAAATCAGCGCCAGAATCGAAGAGGACGCAAAGGCCACGCCGGACCCGAACCCGCCCTTTGAAATGCCTGCAAAGATCACGGCCGGGATCGCCACAGCAAAAAACATCAGGTTCAATTCGAACATGGCCCGGCCCCGGAAACGGCTTGTTTCGCAAGCCCTTTAGCGCAACCAGCATGACACTTGCAAACGGTATGCGGTCGCATGCCGCGTCGCAGAACCCTTGCACGATGCCGTTTTAACGACTAGCAAAACCGCGATTTCAAAACCGACCGGAGATATTCCAAATGGCCAGACCCAAGATTGCGCTGATCGGCGCGGGGAACATCGGCGGCACGCTTGCGCATCTTGCAGCTGTCAAAGAACTGGGTGACGTTGTCCTCTTCGACATCGCTGACGGGCTGCCGCAGGGCAAAGCGCTCGACATCGCTGAATCCGGCCCCTCCGAAGGGTTCGATGCGTCCATGTCCGGCACCAGCGACTATGCCGACATCGCAGGTGCAGATGTTTGCATCGTCACCGCCGGCGTTGCGCGTAAACCGGGCATGAGCCGCGATGACCTGCTGGGCATCAACCTGAAAGTCATGAAGTCGGTTGGCGAAGGCATCGCAGCCCACGCACCCGACGCATTCGTGATCTGCATCACCAACCCGCTGGATGCGATGGTCTGGGCTCTGCGCGAATTCTCGGGCCTGCCGCACAACAAAGTCTGCGGCATGGCAGGCGTTCTGGACTCGGCTCGTTTCGCACACTTCCTGTCGGAAGAGTTCAACGTTTCTATGCGCGACGTCACCGCCTTCGTTCTGGGCGGCCACGGCGACACGATGGTACCATCCGTCCGTTACTCAACCGTTGCCGGTATCCCGCTGCCCGATCTGGTCGAGATGGGCTGGACCACGCAGGACAAGCTGGACGCTATCGTTCAGCGCACCCGTGACGGCGGTGCCGAGATCGTTGGCCTGCTGAAAACCGGTTCGGCCTACTACGCGCCTGCCACTTCGGCGATTGAAATGGCCGAAGCCTATCTGAAAGACCAGAAGCGCGTACTGCCTTGCGCCGCATACTGCAGCGGTGAGCTGGGCGTCGACGGTCTGTATGTAGGCGTTCCAACCGTCATCGGTGCCGGTGGCGTCGAGCGGATCGTGGACATCAAGCTGAACGAAGACGAGCAGGCCGGTTTCGACAACTCGGTCAACGCAGTCAAAGGCCTGATCGAAGCATGCAAGGGCATCGACAGCTCGCTGGCGTAAGTTCAACGTCTAAGTATTCTGAGACCGGCCCTGATTTGGGCCGGTTTTCTTTTGGCAAGTCACAGTCCCGATCAATGCGCGGGTCGTGAATGTTGGCGCAAACGCCGCAAATGCCTTTTTTGAATGTGTTTTCTCAAGCAGTATCCGGGCATTCGAATCAAATCCAACCCTCACGACACTTTGTGATCACACGCAAAAAACCTGTGATCACAAATACTGAAAATCTTCGTGAAAAACCTCTTTTTCATCAAAAAACCCTTTAAACTTACCCGCTAGACACGCCTATATCGGTTAAATCGCAGTCAGACGGGACAGTTTCGATGAACATTCACGAATATCAGGCCAAAGCCCTCCTTCGCAGCTATGGCGCACCGGTGTCCGATGGTCGCGCCGTGTTGCGCGCCGAAGAAGCCAAAACCGCAGCAGGTGAGCTGGATGGCCCGCTTTGGGTTGTCAAAGCACAGATCCACGCAGGTGGTCGCGGCAAAGGTTCGTTCAAAGAGGCCGATGCCGGTGAAAAGGGCGGCGTTCGTCTGACCAAGTCGGTTGAAGAAGCCGCTGAAGAAGCCAAAAAGATGCTGGGCCGCACACTGGTCACACATCAGACCGGTCCGGCAGGCAAGCAGGTCAACCGCATCTACATCGAAGCCGGTTCAGGAATCGAACGCGAACTGTATCTGGCGCTGCTGGTGGATCGTCAGACCAGCCGCATCTCGTTCGTCTGCTCGACCGAAGGCGGCATGGACATCGAAGAAGTTGCCGCTGAAACCCCTGAGAAGATCCTGTCCTTCTCGGTCGATCCGGCAACCGGATATCAGCCTTACCATGGCCGCCGCATTGCGTTCTCGCTGGGCCTGGAAGGTGCACAGGTCAAGCAATGCGTCAAGCTGATGGGTCAGCTGTACAAGGCCTTCGTCGAGAAGGACATGGAGATGCTGGAGATCAACCCGCTGATCGTAGCCGAAGGCGGCGACCTGAAGGTACTGGACGCCAAGCTGGGCTTTGACGGCAATGCGGTCTACCGCCACCCCGACATCGCCGAACTGCGCGACACCACCGAGGAAGACCCCAAGGAACTGGAAGCCTCCAAGTACGACCTGAACTACATCGCGCTGGATGGCGAGATCGGCTGCATGGTCAACGGGGCAGGTCTGGCGATGGCCACGATGGACATCATCAAGCTGTACGGGGCTGAGCCTGCCAACTTCCTCGACGTGGGTGGCGGCGCGACCAAAGAGAAAGTGACCGAAGCGTTCAAGATCATCACCTCAGACCCGCAGGTCAAAGGCATTCTGGTCAACATCTTCGGCGGCATCATGCGCTGTGACGTCATCGCCGAGGGCGTTGTAGCTGCGGTGAAAGAAGTTGGTCTGAAAGTACCGCTGGTCGTACGTCTGGAAGGCACGAATGTCGAGAAAGGCAAAGAGATCATCAACAATTCGGGTCTGGACGTGATTGCGGCGGACAACCTGAAAGACGGTGCCGAAAAGATCGTAAAGGCGGTTAAGGGTTAAGTTTGTGATAGTTGGTATCAAAACTACAATTCTGGCATGTGCGGTTGCCCTGGCTGGCTGCGCGCCCTCGCCAGAAAGGATTGCCACCGCATCTTTCTCGCTCTCGGAAACCAATCAACCTGTTCAGCTCTTTACTGACGCTTGTCTGAAAACACTTCCGAACTTTGATAGTTTCCCAAGCGTCGTAGAAAAACGTGGCTTGACCCCTGCTGAGAAAAAAGGAGGCATCACAGCCTACAAAGCACCTGGTGAAAAATTGCTGACGGTGACGTCGGCAGAGCTTGGGGACAAATCAGCATGCGGCGTTGGATTTCTTGGATCAGAGAATAGCGCCGAAATTGGCACTCTTTTCTTGCAGGAAGCTACAAAACGCACAGGTGGCAAACCCCGTGAAAAATTTCCGAGCTCCAGATTCGCCTATGCGTATCAACTCAGAAACGGCAGCGTCATGACATACGAAGTCAATCAAAAAAGTGGTCAAATTCGGCACATCGTTTTGATCTCAAAACCGGCAACCCGGGAAGAGGTTGATGAGTACATTTACAATTGATGCTCAACAAGAAGGCGAAAGCACTTTCGCCTTCTTGAACGAATGCCAACGGAAAATACCCACCCAATTCGAAGGAGAACGCCAAATGGCAGTCCACATCGACGAAAATACCAAAGTGATCTGTCAGGGCTTTACCGGCTCTCAAAACAGATTGCATTGGATGCGGACTGCCTGATCTGACTGGAAACGTAACCCCATGAGCATCCCCATCTTCCTCATAGGCCTCGAACGCGCCACCGGGCGGGCGCGTTTGATGGAACAGGAACTGCAAAAGGCAGGCCTGTCGGCAACGCGGGTCAATGCAGTCGACTGCGATGCCGCAACCCGCGAGGATTTCCTGCGCGATTGCAGCAGCGAAGGACCCTGGGGATATTTTCAGACCAAGGACATGGCTTGCACACTGAGCCATGCCAAGGCGTGGGAAGCGGTGATTGCCTCGGGTGCCGAGCAAGCACTGATTCTGGAAGATGACGTGTTCCTGACGCCTGAACTGGCGACATGGCTCAACGATCCGTCCTGGTGGCCCGAGGATGCGGATATCGTTCGGTTTGAACGCTGGCGCAGCACCAAGCTGTATGTGGCGCTCGGGCGGAAACGCCAATCCCATCTGGGGCGCGAGATCCGGCTGATGAAGTCGCGACACCCCGGTGGCGCGGCCTATGCCCTGACCCGCAAGGCGGCACAGCACTTTCTGGCGCAGAAGCCGTTTGACATCACGCTGGATGGCCTGCTGTTCAACCCGTCGGCGTCGGCCGCTGCGCGCCAGATCAACACCTATCAGGTGATCCCCGCTATGGTCGAACAGGGCAATGAGGCGCCCGGCGAGCATCAGATGGGCTCGCCGCGCCATCGCCCCAAGGGCTGGCCCCTGCTGCGCCAGAAGATCCGGCGCGGCATTGCCGAAATCGATGGCGGAGCCCGCACCATCGCCAATCTGGCGCTTGGTCGCGCCACGCTCGAAAAAATTACTTACGCGCCGCAGGTTCTGCCGGACGCGCAACCCAATCAAACCAGCATCGCCTAAGGAAAGGGACAACATGGCAGTCCTCATCGACGAAAACACCAAGGTCATCTGTCAGGGCTTCACCGGCTCGCAGGGTACATTCCACTCTGAACAGGCCATCGCCTATGGCACCAAGATGGTCGGCGGTGTGACCCCCGGCAAAGGCGGAATGGAGCATCTGGGCCTGCCCGTGTTCAACTCGGTCCACGAAGCCAAGCATGTGACCGAAGCCAATGCCAGTGTGATCTACGTTCCTCCGCCCTTCGCGGCAGACTCGATCCTCGAAGCGATTGACGCCGAGATGGAAGTGATCGTCTGCATCACCGAAGGCATCCCGGTTCTGGACATGATGAAGGTGAAGCGCGCGCTGGAAGGCTCAAGCTCGCGTCTGATCGGCCCGAACTGCCCCGGTGTCATCACGCCGGATGCCTGCAAGATCGGCATCATGCCCGGCCACATCCACAAGCGCGGCTCGGTCGGTGTTGTGTCGCGTTCCGGCACCCTGACTTATGAGGCCGTGAAACAAACAACTGACGTAGGACTGGGCCAGTCCACCTGTGTGGGCATCGGCGGTGACCCGATCAAAGGCACCGAGCATATCGACGTGCTGGAATGGTTCCTGGCCGATGACGAGACCGAGTCGATCATCATGATCGGTGAGATCGGTGGCTCGGCCGAAGAAGAAGCCGCCCAGTTCCTGGCGGATGAGGCCAAGAAGGGCCGCAAGAAGCCGACCGCCGGTTTCATCGCAGGCCGCACAGCCCCTCCGGGCCGCCGCATGGGCCACGCGGGCGCCATTGTCGCCGGCGGCAAGGGCGGTGCCGAGGACAAGATCGAAGCCATGCGCTCGGCCGGTATCGTCGTGGCCGAAAGCCCGGCGCAGCTGGGTGAGGCTGTGCTGGAAGCGATTGGGTAATGGCAATCCGTCCCTCCAAAAGCGCTGAGCGCAGCGCGCGACCCTGGGTGGGAGCTGAAAGCACCTTCCCGGGGGGAGGGTCGGGCGCTGCCCGGCGTTCACGCCGGGCGGGTGGGTGCTGATGGGACCAAAACACGCCATATCGACGGGTTTCAGAAAAGCCTTTGTCTTTTCGGGCAGAGCAACGCGCACCGAGTTCTGGTGGTTCGCGCCCGTGGCTGCCGTGCTGCCGCTGGCTGTAGCATTGAACATTGACTGGCGCGTTTCCTTAGGATGGGGAAGTGTGCAGTTGCTTTTGGTAATGGCGGCTTCTACCCCTTTGCTTTCGGCTATGAGCCGACGGTTACAGGATACTGGCGAAGAGGGTCAGCAAGCCGTGTATCCTTTTTTGCTGATTATCCTCGTCTGGCTCGGATATCAGGTCTGCTTGGGGTTTAGTTTGCTGATAGGTGGACCGGTTTTGTGGCTGATCTTGGCATTTCTGACCCTTGGGCCAGTTTTTCTGGCGGCAATCTTAGCGAGTGTGATGATAACAGCAAACATCGTGGGAATGATGCTTGTCGCGTCTGAGCCCAAGAGTAATAGATTTGGTGTGCCATGCGGAGACGTGCCCGCATGACCTTCTCCGACGCCATCCGCACCTGTTTCTCCAAATTTTTCACTTTCTCTGGTCGTGCCTCACGGCCCGAATACTGGTTCTTTTTCCTGTTCATCGTGATCTGGAACATCATTGCTGGCATCATCGACTGGCAGTTCTTCACACAGGTCTCGGTCACCCAAACGGATGAGGTCAAATCCGTTGCCGCCACGTCCCGGCAACCGGTCCAAAGCATCGTCGGTCTGATCGTCTTCATCCCGCATCTGGCGGTGGCGTTCCGGCGGATGCATGATACCGGTCGCAGCGGGCTTTATGCCCTGCTCCCGATCCTGCTGATTGTGGGCGCGTTTGCCGTTCTGATCTTTGGCATTGGCATCGCCAGCCAGTTTCACGGTGGCACGTTGGACATCCTGTTCACGCGGGCCACACTGCTTATCGTCATTCCGACATTGCTGGTTCTGGCAGTGTCGCCCCTTCTGGTTCTGTGGTGGCTGACCCGCCCCAGCCAGCCAGGCGCCAACCAATACGGTCCCAACCCATATGAGGTCGCGCAATGAGTTTCAGACAGGCCGTCAAGACTTGCTTTAGAAAGTACATCACGTTCTCAGGCCGCGCATCGCGCGCCGAGTACTGGTATTTCTGGCTATTCTTCCTGCTCGTTTCGGTCATTCTGATGCTTGTGAATTCTGCTTTGTTCGGACCTGAGATCATTGTCACCGAAGAAACCGTGTTTGCAGCGGATGGCAGTCAAAGTGTCCAGAGAAACCTCAGGCACAGTTACAATGGAGGGCTCGTGGGGACGGCCTTTTCCCTCCTGGTTTTTCTGCCCGGGCTAGCAGTGGCATGGCGTCGTTTGCATGATACCGGCCTTAGTGGTTGGTGGGTGCTCGCCCCTTTTGGCCTCACAATGGTGACGGCCCTGTCCTTGGTCCTTAGCTCCATCGGCTGGACCGCAATGGTGGAAGCCCTTGCAGCTACTGGCCACGTGACAGTTCAAGGGGGAACGGGCACAGCAATCCTCGCTCTCGTAGTCTTTGCATCGTTCCTGATGTTGCTCTTCTGGCTCTGCGCAAAATCGCAACCTGGCCAAAACAAATACGGTCCCAACCCATATGAGGTAACCCAATGACCGAACATTCGCCCAACTCAGCCTTTCATGCCTCAAGCTTTATGCAGGGGCATAATGCCGAATATCTGGAGCAGCTTTATGCCCAGTACACAAAGGACCCGAATGCGGTAGATGCCGCCTGGGCCGAATTTTTCAGGCAAATGGGTGACGCCACACCGGATGTGCAGAAAGAGGCCGAGGGACCATCCTGGGCGCGCACCGACTGGCCTCCGATGCCGACCGATGATCTGACGGGTGCGTTGACCGGGGAATGGGCCGAGGTCGATGCCAAGGCCGCCGGAAAGAAGATCAAGGACAAGGCCGCCGCCAAAGGTGTTGAGGTCAGCGAGGAGCAGGTCAAACGCGCCGTGCTGGACAGCCTTCGGGCGCTGATGCTGATCCGGGCCTATCGTATTCGCGGACATCTGGCCGCCGATCTGGACCCGCTGGGCATGCGCGCCGCCAGCACGCATCCTGAGCTGGACCCGAAAACATACGGTTTCACCGATGCGGATATGGATCGCCCGATCTTTATCGACAACGTGCTGGGCCTGCAGATGGCCTCAATGCGGCAGATCGTCGAGATCGTGAAACGGACCTATTGCGGCACGTTCGCGCTGCAATACATGCACATCTCGAACCCGGAAGAGGCCTCGTGGCTGAAAGAGCGGATCGAGGGGTATGGCAAGGAAATCGCCTTTACCAAGGAAGGACGTAAGGCGATCCTGAACAAGATGGTCGAGGCCGAAGGGTTCGAAAAGTTCCTGCATGTGAAATACATGGGCACCAAGCGCTTTGGTCTGGACGGCGGCGAAGCGCTGATCCCCGCGATGGAACAGATCATCAAGCGCGGTGGCGCGCTGGGTGTCGAGGATATCGTGATCGGTATGCCGCACCGCGGGCGTCTGAACATTCTGGCCAACGTGATGGGCAAGCCTTATCGCGCCATCTTCAACGAATTCCAGGGCGGCAGCTTCAAGCCCGAGGATGTGGATGGATCGGGTGACGTGAAATATCACCTCGGTGCCTCCAGCGATCGGGAGTTCGACGGAAACTCGGTTCACCTGTCGCTAACTGCGAACCCCTCGCACCTTGAAGCCGTGAACCCGGTTGTTCTGGGCAAGGTCCGCGCCAAGCAGGACCAGTTGAACGATACGGATCGCACTAAAGTGATGGGCATTTTGCTGCACGGTGATGCGGCCTTTGCCGGTCAGGGTGTTGTGGCCGAAGGCTTCGGTCTGTCGGGTCTTCGCGGTCACAAGACCGGCGGCACCATGCATATTGTGGTGAACAACCAGATCGGCTTTACTACTGCGCCGCATTTCTCTCGCTCCAGCCCGTATCCGACGGATATTGCACTGATGGTTGAGGCGCCGATCTTCCACGTGAACGGCGACGATCCCGAGGCGGTCGTTCATGCGGCCAAGGTCGCAACTGAGTTCCGCCAGAAGTTTCACAAGGACGTGGTCATCGACATCTTCTGCTATCGCCGGTTTGGTCACAACGAGGGCGATGAGCCCATGTTCACCAACCCGATCATGTACAAGAAGATCAAGACCCATAAGACCACGCTCAGCCTCTATACCGAGCGTCTGGTCAAGGACGGCCTGATCCCCGAGGGTGAGATCGAGGACATGAAAGCCGCCTTCCAGGCTCATCTGAACGATGAGTTCGAGGCCGGCAAGGACTACAAGCCTAACAAGGCCGATTGGCTGGACGGACGCTGGTCACATCTGGACAAGAACAAGGAAGAATACGTACGCGGCGACACCGCCATTGCACCGGAAACTCTGGCCGAGGTCGGGAATGCCCTGACCCGCGCGCCCGAAGGGTTTGCCCTGCACAAGACTGTCGGCCGTCTGCTCGATCACAAGAAACAGATGTTTGAGACCGGTCAAGGATTTGACTGGGCGACTGGTGAAGCGTTGGCATTTGGCTCCTTGCTGACCGAAGGCTATCCGGTGCGTCTCTCTGGGCAGGATGCGACGCGCGGAACGTTCAGTCAGCGCCATTCCGGATTTATCCATCAGGAATCCGAGGAACGGTACTATCCCCTGAACAACATCCGCTCGGGCCAGTCGCATTACGAAGTCATCGACTCGATGCTCAGCGAATATGCGGTTCTGGGTTTCGAGTACGGCTTCTCGCTGGCGGAACCCAACGCGCTGACCCTGTGGGAGGCGCAGTTCGGCGACTTTGCCAACGGTGCGCAAATCATGTTCGACCAGTTCATCAGCTCGGGCGAAAGCAAATGGCTGCGCATGTCTGGGCTGGTCTGCCTGCTGCCACACGGGTTCGAAGGGCAAGGCCCCGAACACTCATCCGCGCGGCTTGAGCGGTTCTTGCAGATGTGCGGTCAGGACAACTGGATCGTGGCGAACTGTACAACGCCTGCGAACTACTTCCACATCCTGCGCCGTCAGCTGCACCGCACCTTCCGCAAGCCGCTGATCCTGGTGACCCCCAAATCGTTGCTGCGCCACAAACTGGCCGTCAGCACGGCCGAGGATTTCACCACCGGCTCCAGCTTCCACCGGGTGCTGTGGGATGACGCGCAGAAGGGCAACTCGGACACCACGCTGGTTGCGGATGACAAGATCAAGCGTGTGGTGATGTGTTCGGGCAAGGTCTACTACGACCTGCTGGAAGAACGTGATGCGCGCGGCATCGACGATGTCTACCTGCTGCGGATCGAACAGTTCTATCCGTTCCCTGCGCACTCTCTGATCAATGAGCTGGAACGCTTCAAACAGGCAGAAATCGTCTGGTGTCAGGAAGAGCCGAAAAACCAGGGCGCGTGGACATTCATCGAGCCCAATATCGAATGGGTGCTGACCCGTATCGGCGCCGATCACAAACGGCCGCGCTATGTCGGTCGCGCAACATCGGCCTCGCCCGCGACGGGTCTGGCCAGCCAACACAAAGCCCAACAAGAAGCGCTGGTGAACGAAGCGCTGAGCATTGAAGGAAAGTAAACGATGTCGATTGAAGTTCGTGTTCCCACGCTTGGCGAGTCGGTAACCGAAGCCACGGTTGCGACATGGTTCAAGAAACCCGGCGACGCAGTTGCCGTGGACGAAATGCTGTGTGAGCTGGAGACCGACAAGGTCACAGTCGAGGTTCCGTCGCCCGCCGCCGGCGTGATGGGTGAGATCGTGGCCGCCGAAGGTGAAACCGTTGGTGTCGATGCCCTGCTGGCAACCATTGCCGCTGGCGAAGGCGCGGCTCCTGCGCCCGCTGCTGCTGCGCCTGCCCCGGCCGCAGCACCCGCCGCCTCGGGTGGCAGTGTTGACGTGATGGTGCCTACCCTGGGCGAGTCGGTGACCGAGGCAACCGTTTCGACATGGTTCAAACAGGTAGGCGACAGCGTCGCGCAGGACGAGATGCTGTGTGAACTGGAAACCGACAAGGTCTCGGTCGAGGTTCCCGCTCCGGCAGCAGGTGTTCTGGCAGAGATCGTGGCCCCGGAAGGTGCAACTGTAGATGCAACGGCGAAACTGGCGGTGATCTCAGGTTCAGCAGCGGGTGCCGCTGCAGCACCAGTGGCGGCTGCGGCTGCTACACCAGCCGCGACGGCAAGCACCGGCAAGGACGTGGCAAATGCCCCCTCTGCCGAGAAAGCCATGGCTGAGGCCGGATTGTCGGCAGATCAGGTCACAGGTACCGGTCGTGATGGCCGCATCATGAAAGAAGATGTTGCGCGTGCCGTTGCAACGGCTGCGGCCCCTGCGCCTGCAGCAGCGCCCGCCCCTGCAGCTCAGGCCCCACGCGCACCAGTTGCGGCCGAGGACGAGGCCCGCGAGGAACGTGTCCGCATGACACGCCTGCGCCAGACCATCGCAAAGCGTCTGAAAGATGCGCAAAACACTGCTGCGATCCTGACCACCTACAACGAGGTGGACATGACCGAGGTGATGGCCCTGCGCAATCAGTACAAGGACCAGTTCGAGAAGAAGCACGGCGTACGTCTGGGCTTTATGTCATTCTTCACCAAGGCCTGCTGTCACGCGCTGAAAGAGGTTCCCGAAGTCAACGCCGAGATCGACGGAACGGACATCATCTACAAGAACTTCGTTCACATGGGTGTGGCTGCTGGCACGCCGCAGGGTCTGGTTGTGCCGGTCATCCGCGATGCTGACAGCATGTCATTTGCGGCCATCGAAAAAGCTATCGCCGAAAAAGGCAAACGCGCCCGCGAAGGCAAGCTGAGCATGGCCGAGATGCAGGGCGGCACGTTCACCATCTCGAACGGTGGTGTCTATGGCTCGCTCATGTCCTCGCCGATCCTGAACCCCCCGCAGTCCGGCATTTTGGGCATGCACAAGATTCAGGACCGTCCGATGGTCATCAATGGCGAAATCAAGATCCGTCCAATGATGTATCTGGCCCTGTCTTACGACCACCGGATCGTTGACGGTAAAGGCGCCGTGACCTTCCTTGTTCGCGTGAAAGAGGCGCTGGAAGATCCGCGCCGCCTGCTGATGGATCTGTAATCATGGCGACACATGTACTCTGGCAGGCCGATGTGGCCGATTTCGATGTCTGGCTGAAGGTGTTTCAGGAAGACAAACCGATGAGGGAGGCCGCGGGCATTCGCGATCTTCACATCTGGAAAGACCCGGATCAGAAGGACCATGCCGTCGCGCTGTTCGAGATCACGGATCTGGATCGCGCACAGGATTTCATGGAATCCGAGGAGCTGGCGATGCATCACGAACGTGGTGGGGTTGCTCACATCCAGATCAAGGTGCTTGATCCTGTCTGAAATCCGCATTCGCGCCTCATTCAGGGGCGCGAAGTTCACTCGTAATCCGATGATTTGTACCAACTCAGGGGGAACTGACGGATGACCACGGAGCTTACCGTTTTGACCCTTGCTGGATTGCTCTGGGTGGTTCAATTCACGGCCTACCTGGCTGCGGGTCATGGCAAAATCGACCTAGGCCACGCCATTGGCCCACGGGATACCCCATTTGACAAACCCGGTGTCTGTGGCCGTCTGCATCGCGCGCTCAGCAACCATACCGAAGGGTTGGTTCTGTTTGGAATCGCGGCACTTGTCCTGACGGTCTCGGGGCAATCCAGCGGATTTACCGCCGCCTGCAGCTGGATTTATCTGATCGCCCGAATTCTATACGTCCCGGCCTATGCGTTCGGCTGGACACCCTGGCGTACGGTGATCTGGATCGTTGGTCTGCTGGCCACCACCGCAATGTTGCTGGCTGCTGTTCTTTGAGACGGCCACCGGCATAGATTAATCATAAGGGGAACGGCCCTGGCGCAATCGGTACTGCCGCCATCCCCGCAAACGATAAGGACCTGACATATGGCAAACTATGACGTTATCGTAATCGGCGCCGGTCCCGGCGGCTATGTCTGCGCCATCCGCTGTGCCCAGCTGGGGCTCAAGACGGCTGTGGTCGAGGGGCGTGAAACACTGGGCGGCACCTGTCTGAACGTGGGCTGCATCCCGTCCAAGGCCCTGTTGCATGCCAGCCATCAGCTTCACGAGGCTGAGCATAACTTTGCCAAGATGGGTCTGAAGGGCAAAAGCCCCTCAGTCGATTGGAAACAGATGCAGGCCTACAAGGACGAGGTGATCGACGGAAACACCAAGGGCATCGAATTCCTGTTCAAGAAGAACAAGATCGATTGGCTGAAAGGTTGGGGGTCGATCCCTGCCGCTGGCAAGGTCAAGGTGGGTGATGAGGTTCACGAAGCGAAAAACATCATCATCGCTTCGGGATCGGAACCATCGTCGCTGCCCGGTGTAGAGGTGGACGAAAAGGTCGTCGTAACCTCGACAGGTGCGCTGTCACTGAACAAGATCCCGAAAAAGATGGTGGTCATCGGTGCAGGTGTCATCGGGCTGGAACTGGGCTCGGTCTATCAGCGTCTGGGGGCTGAGGTGACCGTGATCGAATTCCTCGACGTCATCACGCCGGGTATGGATCCAGAGGTTCAGAAAACCTTCCAGCGTATCCTCAAGAAGCAGGGCCTGAAATTCGTCATGGGTGCTGCAGTGCAAAAGACCGAGGCCACCAAGACCAAGGCAAAGGTGACATACAAACTGCGCAAGGATGACAGCGAGCATGTGATCGACGCCGACACCGTGCTGGTCGCAACCGGGCGTAAACCATTCTCGGATGGTCTGGGCTTGGAGGCACTGGGTGTTGAGATGACACCACGCGGCCAGATTAAGGTTGGCGCTGATTGGCAAACCAACGTGCCGGGTATCTATGCCATCGGCGATGTAACCGAAGGCCCGATGCTGGCGCACAAGGCTGAGGATGAAGGCATGGCTGCCGCCGAGCAGGTCGCGGGCAAACATGGCCATGTGAACTATGGCGTCATTCCGGGCGTGATCTACACCTGGCCCGAGGTCGCCAATGTTGGTGAGACCGAAGAGACGCTCAAGGAACAGGGCCGCGCCTATAAGGTCGGCAAGTTCATGTTCATGGGCAATGGCCGCGCCAAGGCAAACTTGATGACCGATGGGTTTGTGAAAATCCTCGCCGACAAGGAGACCGACCGTATCCTGGGCGCGCATATCATCGGCCCAGCAGCGGGTGATCTGATCCACGAGGTCTGCGTCGCAATGGAATTCGGTGCATCAGCCGAGGATCTGGCCCTGACCTGCCACGCCCACCCGACCTATTCCGAAGCCGTACGCGAAGCTGCGCTTGCCTGTGGCGACGGACCGATCCACAGCTGAGTTTCCCGATCCCGGCAGCCGTCAGGTTGCCGGGGTCAACCATGCCTCAAGATAGACTTCCAGTCGATCGGCAAAGCTCTGCGCCTCATGCAGCGCGCAAAACTGCAGGGACATGGCCTGTATGGAAAAGGCCTGAACGCCTTCGGCAAGCAGATCGTGTGATACATCCTGCCGCACAGTCGCATGTTCCAACCAGCCGGATACCAGACGGAAGTACCGCTCGAAACAATGGGCAATTGGTCCGATCTCGGCGATTCCCGTGGCACCTGAATACCTTAACAGCAGATCAAAGACATAGCGTTCCGATGTCATGAAACTGTGGACAGGCTCCAATGCCGCTATGATCTCGGACACAGTTTTGGGATCAGGCCCGCTCTCAGCCTGATCAAAACAGGCGCTCAGCTTTTCGCCCATCAGGATTTCCATCAGCGCGTCCTTGTCGTGGAAATGCGCAAAAAAGGTTCCCTTGGCGACACCGGCAGCCTGAACCACTTCTTCGACCCGCAATGCCTCGTATCCATTGCGCTGCACAACGTCCTCAGCGGCGGACAAGAGGCGTGCGCGCGTCTTCAGGGTTCTTTTTTGAATCGGTTTTTGCATAAGGGTTGTTCGCACGAATTTTGACCGCGGTCAAATTTAATATTGACCATGGTCAATTATTGATTCTATAAACTGACCGCGGTCATTTTTGGAGAATCCCGATGCAACCCAAGAAAGTTCTCATCCTCGACGGTCACCCAGGTGAAACCAGCCTGTCCCGTACCTTTGCCCAGACATACAGCGATGCAGCGCGTAAGGCGGGTCATGACGTCCGAATGGTTCATCTGAGCGATCTGCAGTTCGATCACGATTTCGGTCAAGGCAACTATCACGACTTTAAACCACTGGAGCCCGTGCTTGAGCAGGTACTGCAAGACATCGAATGGAGCGATCATCTGGTCCTGACGACCCCTATGTGGTGGGGTGGTCTGCCTGCCAAACTGAAGGGCCTGATCGACCGGATGTTCATCCCCGGACGCACGTTCGATACCCGAAACACGACCAAGATTGGATTTCCTGCTCCGATGCTCACCGGTCGCACAGCGCGAGTTATTATGACATCCGACACGCCCGGCTGGTTCATGCGGCTGATCTATCGTCAGGCGCTTATCCGGCAGGTCCGGGATCAGATACTCGGCTTTGTTGGCTTTAAACCCACCCGCTTCACCTATTTCGCGGGTGCAAGCTATCCCAAATCGGGCAATGTGGAGCGCTGGATTGAAAAAGTAGCCAAAATCGGTGCGGCTGCAGTTTGAGCAGCGCGCCTACCACATCGTCTTGGCGGCGCGGGCACCCCATTCCTGATCATAGCTGGCGCCGCCTTCTTCCCCTTCCGAGGCCTCAGCGAGGATCTCGCCAACCGTCGGCAGATCGGCGGTTTCATCACCGCTGCTCCAGGTGCGTGCACGCATAAGAGCCCGGGCACATTGGGTGTAGATTTCAGCAATTTCTATGACAATCACAGTAGCTGGGAGCTTGCCGTTTTTCTCAAACCGCGCGCGCAAACCTTCATCTGTGGTCAAGCGTGCCATTCCGTTCAAACGCACCACATTGTTTGATCCCGGAACCATGAACATCAGCGATACATGCGGATCGCGCACAATGTTGCGCAAACTGTCCAGCCGGTTGTTCCCACGCCAATCAGGCATGGCCAGAGTACCTGCATCCAGTTCCAGAACCACCGGACCATCATCGCCGCGCGGGCTGCCATCTACGCCTTCAGGACCCACCGTGCTGAGCACACACAGGCGCGAGGCCATGATCCATTTGCGATAAAGCGGCGTCAGGCGGTGCGCGACCTTACGCAGCGCTGGCGCCCCGGGTTTGCCATACAACGCCTCAAGCGCGGCAATATCTTTAATGAACTCCATCCGGATCAAACCCCACTTCGCGCATCAGATCGTTTGAGCGTGTTTCAATCACGTCTTCCAGACGAGAAAGGAATTCGTTGCGATTGACCCCCGGCTCAATCGGATCAAGAAATTCGACAATCGCATGCCCGGGTTTGCGCATGATACCTGTACGGGGCCAGAACACGCCGACATTCGTGGCTGCCGGTACACATGGAAAACCCAGCCCTTCATACAGGACGGCCGTGCCAACCTTGTAGGGTTTATGGACCCCGGGGGCGACCCGGGTTCCCTGCGGATAGATCACCAGCTGACCGGGTTCCGCAAACTCTCGGGACACATCCTTGACCATCTTGGCCACAGCCGCTCCGCGCTTGCCTCGGTTAACCGGGATACAGCCAAGGCGGCGCGCATACATGCCGATGATCGGGGTCCACAGAAGTTCTCGTTTCATGATAAACTTGCCGTGCGGGATAGCGTCAAAGATCATGATGATATCGAGAAACGACTGGTGCTTGGCACCAATCACCACCTCTCCGGTCGGAACGGGGCCGCGCACTTCACTGCGAATTCCGACCATCCAGCGGGCCAGCCAGATTGTGGTGCGCGCATAGGTTTTGCAGGCCTGCAGCGCGCCACGTTTCGCGAACATCGCATAAGGGGCAAAGACCAATCCAAGGATCAGCATCCAGATATAAATCGTGATCATGAAGATCAGCGAACGTACCCATTGAATGGCCATGAGCATCACGAAAGTTCCTTCAACTTGCGACGGGCTGCGGACCAGGTGGCAAAAAAGGCAACAGTGGCCCCGAGCAGCGGAATAGCGGCAGGCAGAAGCCAGCCCATTCCCTGCAAGCCCAGTCCGGTCAGGAAGCCGCCCGCATCGGATGCCTCGGGCAGAAGCAACACACCAGACATCCCCAGCAACGTACCAACTGCAGCACCAAAGAACGCACGATAGGTAAAGCGCCGTACAAAAGCTCCCGCGATGAAGCGGTCACGGGCACCGACCTGTCGCAATACCTCAATGATCTGCGCATTGGCGGCGAGGGACGAATTGGCCGCCAGTGTGATCATCGCCGCCGTTGCCCCGCCAATCAGCAAGATGGAAATCCAGCCCAGCCGCCGTAGCGACATGGCCGCGTCAACCAGTGGTTCACGCCATCTGGTATGATCATCCAGTACCGCGCCGGGGACTTCGGCGCCAAGCCTGAGTCGCAGTCCAATGGCGTCCAGACCGGGTTCGCCTTCAACGATCTCGATCAGTTGCGGAATAGGCAGAGTGTCCAGGGGCAGATCAGGCCCGAACCAGGGTGCCAGCAGCGCTGCCTGTTCTTCGGATGTCAGGGCCCGCGCGGAAGCCACGCCCGGTGTCTGGCGCAGCACATTCAAGGCCGCTTCGGTCTGGGCCGCGCGCTGTTCTGCCGGTGCATTGATACGCAAGGTGGCAGCACCCGCAAGTTCGGTGGCCCAACGGTCGGCTAACCGACCCGATGCCAGCGACAATGCCAACGCAAAGACCGCGAGAAAGGCCATGGCACCGGATACAAACAGGGTCAGCTGCGCAGTAAAACCGGTGGGTGGAACCACCCGGTCGGCCCGCGTGTCGCGGCGCAGCAGCGTTCGGATGTCACCATTGCTCATAGGTCCGCCCCCGCCAGCTGCAGCCGGCGCTGCGAAATCCGCAAAACGCGGGCCTGAACCTGGCTTTTGGCCGCACGGATCAGGCTGAGGTCATGAGTGGCGATCAGAACGGTTTTGCCCATGCGGTTGAGTTCGACCAACAAGCGCAACAGGCGCTGGGACATTTCCCAATCAACATTGCCGGTTGGTTCGTCCGCCAGAACCACATCGGGCGACAAGATAAGCGAACGTGCTAAGGCGGCACGCTGGCGCTCACCACCTGACAATTCCGGCGGATGAGCCTCCAGCCGGTTTCCCAGCCCAACCCAGTTCAGCAACTCATTTAGGTTGTCTTGTTCCGCATCCTGTGCACGTCCTGCAACCATCAGCGGCAGGGCAACATTTTCGGACAGAGTCATGTGATCCAGAAAGTTGCAGTTCTGATGCACAACCCCGATCCGGCGGCGCAGCAAGGCCATCTGATCCCGATCTAGGCCCGCTATGTCTTCACCAAAGGCGCTGATACGCCCCGATGTGGCCAGCAAGGCGCCATAACAAAGCTTGAGCAAAGTCGTCTTGCCGGCCCCGGATGGTCCGGTCAGAAAATGGAACGACCCCGGTTGCAACTGCACCGAAACATCGCTGAGCAGCTCTCCTCCGCCATAGCTGTAGCTGACATTTTCCAGCTCGATCACGCCTGTCCCCATATTTTCTGCCGCTCTTCTTGCCCGAGCGCGGCCTTGGTTTCAATGCCCGTGCCGAGTCCAATTGGTGACACTTGTGTCCTGAGACCAAAAACGCGCTTTGCTGTTGGCTCTTAACGGAATATCATCCCTGAAAAAACTACTATCAGGCCGACAGGCAGGCCGGGGAGGCAGTATGCGTCTAACATGTCCGAAGTGTAGTGCCCAATACGAGGTTCCGGACGAGGTCATTCCAGAAGAAGGCCGAGACGTACAATGTTCCAATTGTGAAGAGACATGGTTTCAGGCCAAATATCCTGAGCCACAGGCTGAGGCCACTCCGGCACAAGATGAGAGTGTCGAAGAGACCGAAAACGAAGAGGTCGCCGCTGAAGCCCCTGCCCCCGAGGCAGAGCCTGAACCCGCGCCGGCAGAAGAAGCCCAACCACCAAAGGAAAGCAGCGGCAATGTAGATCCCGCTGTGGCCAATATCCTGCAGCAGGAAGCAGCCCGCGAAGCGGAACTGCGGGCGCAGGAAGGCTCGGGGCTGGAAAGCCAACCGGATCTGGCACTGGATCCTCCGGCCGAAGAGCCCGAAGTGGAGGCCAAAGAGCCCACGACGACCGAAACGGCAGAGGATGCCGGGCACAAGGACGTGTTACCGGATGTCGAGGCCATCAATTCCAGCCTGCGTTCCGATGAGACCGATAACCCATCAGCGGAAACCGAAGTCGCACCACGCAAATCCAGCGGGTTTGTACGGGGGTTTGTGCTGATCCTCGTGATCGGCGTGATTCTGTTCCTGGTCTACGGTAATGCATCACAGATCAGCGACGCGGTTCCACAAGCCGAACCTGCGTTGCAGTCTTACGTGTCGCTGGTGGACCAGGCCCGTATCTGGCTTGAGACGCAGGCGGGTTCAGCTTCGCAATAATTCCAGAATCTCTGATCAGAACCGTTCAAGCAGACGCTTGAGGTATTCCAGTTCGATTTTCGGGCGGTCGGTCTCGCCTGTCCGACGACGGATTTCGTCCAGCAATTCACGTGCGCGGCGATAGACGTCTTCGCCTTGTAGCAGGTTCTCATCTGTTGAAATCGAACCGGCCGCGCCCGGATTGCGACCCAGCGGATCGCGGTTGTTGGCCTGCATATCGCCTTCCTGTGTGCCCTGACCGGGTTGGTTTTGCTGGTTCTGGGCCATGGCTTCACCCAGCGCACGCATGCCTTCGCGAAGTGCTTCCATCGCTTCGGACTGACGATCGATGGCTTCGGCCAGATCTTCGCTGCGCAGCGCTTCTTCTGCCTCGTCCATGGCGCGACCTGCGCGGCCCAGCGCCTCGCGGGCAGCTTCGCCCTCTTCCGTTCCTGCACCGGGCAGGCCTTGCTCCTGACGGCTCAGTTCGTCTCTCAGAGCCTGCTGGCGGTCCGCCAGCGTTCCCTGACCCTGTTGACCTTCGCCACCCTGCTGGTCAGCACCTTGTCCCTGACCACCCTGGCCTTCGTGACTCTGACCCCGGCCCTGTCCACCCGAACGGCCTTCGTTACCGGTGTTTTCACCCGCCTGCGCACCCGGATTAAACTGTTCCTGCAAATCGCGGAAAGCCTGATCGCTCAGGCCCTGCTGTTCGCGCAGAGTCTCGGCGAGCCCTTCCATTGCCTGCTGACCTTCGGATTGACCGCCCTCACCCTGACCTTGGGTGACACGCATGTTCTCCATCATCTGCTGGAACTCTTCCAAAGCTTGCTGCGCCTCGGCCATACGGCCCTGTTCCATCAGCTCCTGAATACGATCCATCATCCGCTGCAGATCATCCTGCGTCATTTGCAGCGATTCACCGTTTTGCCCGGGCTGGCCTTCGTCGCTTTCGTTTTCCTGCGCCAGACGCTGAAGCTGTCGCAGATAATCCTGCGTCGCGTCGCGCAGCTCCTGCATCAGTTCGGCAATCTCTTCGTCGCTAGCGCCGTTCTGCATGGCCTCGGTCAAACGCTCTTGCGCACGGCGCATGCGTTCCAGCGCATCAGCAAGAGTCCCCTCTTCAATCAGAATCGCCAGATCCCAAAGCGCTTGAGCAATTTCGGCTTGCTGTTCGGGCTTCAGGCCGAATTCATCAAAAGTCTCAAGCCTGCGCAGCAGCACGCGCAGGCGAAGATAAGCCGTCTCGGACCGGAAGAGGCTTTCGGGACGATGCGAAACAGCCCGTAATATCTGCGCGACACGACCAGAGTTGTCACGAGCCCAAAGCAGATCGCGTCTCTGTTCGATCACCGCCGATGCAAGTGGGTCAAAGAAACGGCGCGCAGGCAATGCGGTCAGATAGGGTTCGGATTCCGAATGCTGATCAGATGCGTCACGAACAGAAAGGGTAATCCTGACCGGTAGATGCGCCCAAGGGTGTTGAGAGAAATCCTCGATCAGATCCTCTTCAAATTCGGTACGATCCCCGGTGATTGGCATCGGCAGCTGGACAGTGATCGTCTCGCGCGGTTCCGGCTCAGCGGTCAGGCCATAGCGACGATCCACAGACTCCAGATCAAGCTCAATCCGGGCAGACCCCGATACCACACCGTAGTCGTCACTGGCGGTAAAGGGCAGTTTCATCTGACCACCCGCTTCGGCCTCGGCGATATCGGATACGGCGACCTGTGGCCGGGTGTCCGGAATGACATTTAGTGCCCAATCCCGCCCAGACGGACCATCAATGCGCAACTGACCGGTGCGTTCGGCAACAAAATCCTGTTCCGGTTCTGTCGCAGCCTCAATCCCTGTCGAGGACGCGGTTTCGGTCAGGGTATGCGCCCCGACTTCCCCATAGAAGCGCAATGTTATGCGGCTACCCTGAGGCACCGAAAGCGTCGGATCTGTCTGATCGGCCAGATACAATGTAGGCAAACCGGTATAGCGCGGAGGCTCGACCCATCCTTCCCATGTCGGTCCCTGACCCGCCGTGGCTGTTCCCGGCGTCATCTCGGCAACTGATCCGATGCGCCAGAACGACCCGAAAAAGAACGCCACGACCAGCGCCAGCAAAGCTGCGTAGCGCAAAGCGTAAGGATCGCGCGAAGCCAGCCGAAGATCCGGTTTGACGACACTTGCCTCCGAGGCCTTCTGCGCCATGCGTGTCTGGTGCGCATGCCAGAGCGCGACAGAATCGGCATCCATTGCACCGATGGCCTGATCATCCAGCAAGGCCTGAATGGGACGACCGGGCAGGGTTTCATCCAACCGCACGAGCGCTTCGGCACGCGTCGGGATATGGAATCGTCTGATTCCCCAAACTGCTGCCACCAGAAGCCCTAGCACCGCCAGCGCACTTACGGCCCAGACAATTTCAATACCGACATGATCCTGCAGACCCAGCATCAAAGCGGCCAAAATGGCCATTGCCAGCGAAAAAAACGGCCAGAATGCGCGCCAAACCTGCTCGGCCAGCATCCCTGCGTGCGTCAGCCACAGGGACAATCGGGGAATTGGCAGGTTTGATCTGTCGGTCAAGGCGGGCCTCCTGATCGGGCCCGCGCGTTCATCGCGTCAAAGCCACGAAGGTATGGTATCGCGGTTTATGATTTCGTCAAAGCTTGGCCGTTCACGAATTACTGCGAATTGATCGCCGTTTACCAGAACCTCTGGGATCAGCGGACGTGTATTGTATTCGCTGGCCATTACCGCGCCATATGCGCCCGCGCTTCGAAAGGCGATCAGATCACCGGATTTCAGCGGTGGCATGTTGCGCTGCTTGGCAAAGGTATCACCCGTTTCGCAGACCGGCCCCACGATGTCATAAGGTTGCTGTTCAACGCCCGGAGCAGGCTCCTGCACTGCCACAATATCGTGATGCGCCTCGTACATCGCTGGACGGATCAGATCGTTCATTGCGCCATCGAGGATCAGGAAGTCACGACCTTCTCCGGATTTCACATAAATCACTTTGCTGACCATCAAACCCGCATTCCCGGCAATCAAACGACCGGGTTCGATCTCGATCTCGCAGTCCAGATGAGCGAGTGTCTTCTTGATCAGTGCACCATACTCCACCGGCAGCGGTGGCGCATCGTTGGAACGGGTATAGGGAATGCCCAACCCGCCCCCCAAATCGAGGCGGCGGATGTTGTGACCTTCGGCGCGCAGCTTTTCTGTCAGTTCAGCTACCTTGGTATAGGCCAGCTCGAAGGGCTCCAGTTCGGTCAGCTGCGAGCCAATATGGACGTCGATGCCAATCACCTCGAGGCCGGGCAGGCTGGCGGCATGGGCATAGACCTCGGATGCGCGGGCAATTGGAATGCCGAACTTGTTCTCTGATTTTCCCGTCGCGATCTTGGCATGGGTCTTGGCATCCACATCCGGATTCACCCGAACGGTGATCGGCGCAACCACACCCAACTCCAAAGCGACAGCGTTGATCACTTCCATCTCAGGCTCGGATTCGACGTTGAACTGGCGGATGCCGCCGCTCAGCGCGGTGCGTATCTCATCTGCTGTCTTGCCAACGCCCGAGAACACGATCCTGTCACCGGGCACTCCGGCCGCTTTGGCGCGCAGATACTCACCGCCCGAAACCACATCCATTCCCGCACCCGCCTGTGCCAGCGTCTTCAGGATTGCCTGATTGCTGGCCGCCTTCATCGCGTAACAAACGAGGTGATCGGTACCGTCCAGCGCATCATCGAACAGCTTGAAATGGCGCAGCAGTGTCGCAGTCGAGTAGACATAGAATGGCGTTCCGACCGCAGCAGCGATTTCGGAGATCGGTACATCCTCGGCGTAAAGCGCGCCGTCGCGGTAAAGAAAGTGATCCATGACAGCGCGCTTAGACTGAAATGCAAGCGTTGATCAATGGTTTTGAAGCGCCATCGCGCGCCTTTCAGGAATCAAAAAAAGGGCCCGAAACGAATTCGGACCCCTTTCAAAGAAACAATCAGTCAAACTTCAGGAGTTAACCTCGTCGATCAACTCATCGTAGTAAGCGCACAAACCTGCCAGATCACCGGATGCCTGTGCTTCTGTAGCTTTGGCCTGCATTTCAGATGCAATCTCTTGCATGCGCGTAGGGTTCGTTGCAGCCAGCGTTTGCAGCGCAGTGGACAGTTCCAGCGCCTTGGACTGCGCATTCTCGGCAGTGCAGTCCTGATCCGCAGCAGACGCAATTCCGGCAGAGGCAGCAATCATTGCTGCGGCAATAAAGATTTTTTTCATTTTGTACTCTTGTGTGTTTACCTGATGAATTTTCAGGCACGGCCCTTTTGCTCAGGAACACCGACACCAACAAGGGGGAAGAATCTGAAATTTAACCCATTGTTATAAAATATATTTTGTAGGCGTGCCAAATGGCCGAGCATTAGCGTACAACTCCAGCTCGTAAACACAATTTGCGCAATGGTTGCTGATTGACGCGTTACTTTCTGGTGGAAACACCAACGCGACCGTAGCCGGAAATTGAGATGCCCGATTTCTTCGGCTCTGCCGCAGGTTCAGGGCGCGACTGATAAGACGGGTCGCAAGCTGCGAGTACAACAAGCGCGGTCAATACACCGATGAATTTCATTCTTTATTGCCTCTGAGTTTCAGTCATGAGGGCATGACCACCCAAAGGTGGGTGATCAGACCATGGTTTTCAATCGGGCGTCAGGTCAGAGCCCAAAAAAGACGCTGAGAGGGCCACGGTTTACACCCACGCCGCCACTGACATATGCACCGTTGTTTGAAACGCCGACATTTGCGTTCAGCGTTGGCTGAATGGGCTCGCCATCCGCCCCGCATCCCGACAGCATCGCAGTAGCGGCCACAAGAGCAATTGCGCGCAAAAGGGTCATCACAGGTTCGCCTTCCATCTTTCAATCTGGATACGGACCTGATCCGGTGCCGTACCGCCGTAAGATTGTCGCGAGTTTACCGAATTTTGTACGCCAAGAACAGAATAGACATCCTGAGTGATGTCCGCGTGGACCGACTGCATGTCGTCAAGCGTCAGGTCGGGCAGGTCGCAGCCCTTGCTTTCTGCCATTGCAACCAGAGATCCGGTAACGTGGTGTGCATCACGGAACGGCAGGCCCAATACGCGGACCAGCCAGTCGGCCAGATCGGTCGCGGTCGAAAACCCCGAGCCCGCTGCCGCGGCAAGGCTCTCGCGGTTGGCGGTCATATCCTTGACCATGCCTTCCATTGCCGCCAGCGCCAGCATCCAGTTGTCGGCCGCATCAAAGACCTGTTCCTTGTCTTCCTGCATGTCCTTGGAATAGGTCAGGGGCAGGCCTTTCATGACCATCATCAGACCGGTATTGGCTCCATAAATCCGCCCGACCTTGGCCCGGATCAGTTCTGCAGCATCGGGGTTCTTTTTCTGCGGCATTATCGACGAGCCGGTCGAGAAGCGATCCGATAGAGATACAAAACGGAATTGGGCCGAAGACCAGATCACGAGTTCCTCGGCAAAGCGTGACAGGTGCATGGCACAGATCGAAGCCGTCGACAGGAACTCCAGCGCGAAATCGCGGTCGCTGACGGCGTCCAGCGAGTTGGCGGCAGGGCGATCAAAGCCCAACGCCGCGGCCGTCATATGGCGGTCGATGGGAAAGGACGTTCCGGCCAGCGCAGCAGCGCCCAGCGGGGATTCATTCATCCGGGCACGGGCATCACGGACGCGGCTCAGATCACGGCCAAACATCTCGACATAGGCCATCATGTGGTGACCCCAAGTGACAGGCTGCGCGGTTTGCAGGTGGGTAAAGCCCGGCATGACCCAATCAGCCCCGGCCTCGGCCTGCGCCAAAAGCGCGCGGATCAACGCCAGCAAGCCGCTCTCAGCCGCGTCCAGTTGATCACGAACCCAGAGTTTGAAATCGGTCGCAACCTGGTCATTACGGCTGCGACCTGTATGCAAACGGCCTGCGGGCTCACCAATGACCTCTTTCAGGCGCGCTTCGACATTCATGTGGATGTCTTCCAGTGCGGTTGAGAACTGAAATTCTCCGCTCTGGATTTCTGACAAAACGGTGAGCAGCCCTTCCCGAATAGCCTCGGCATCACTATCACTTATGACGCCTGTGGCAGCCAACATGGCGGCATGGGCGCGCGAGCCTGCAATGTCTTGGGCTGCCATCCGCTGATCGAACCCGATCGAGGCATTGATCGCCTCCATGATCGCGTCTGGACCGGCGGCAAAGCGGCCGCCCCACATCTGGTTCGAGGATTGATCGGTCATGTAAGAAAACCCGGAGTTGATATGCGCCTATTTCGTCTGATCCCCCTTTATATGGCCCTTGCGCTGGGTGCAAACGCCGCTTTGGCGACAGATGCCGAGACTCTTGGCCCACTGCGCGAAGGAAGTCTGAAACGCCTGATCCTGCACAAAGAGCCCAAGCCGGTCGAAGCCGTTGAGTTTCAGCTGGAAGATGACGGTGGCACTGCGTCTCTTGAGGATTACAAGGGCAAGTATGTGCTGCTGAATTTCTGGGCCACCTGGTGCGCCCCTTGCCGCAAGGAGATGCCGCAGATTGCCGAGCTTCAGGACGAGTTTGGCGGTGACAGTTTCGAAGTTCTGACATTGGCCACCGGACGCAACTCTCCTGCCGGGATCAAGAAGTTCTTCGACGAGAACGGCATCGACAACCTGCCCCGCCATCAGGACCCAAAGCAGGCCGTCGCAAGCAAAATGGGTGTGATTGGCCTGCCGATCACCGTGATCATCGACCCGGACGGCAATGAAATCGCCCGCCTGATCGGTGATGCCGAGTGGAATTCAAACAGCGCGAAAGCCATCATCTCGACCCTTGTTGAAGGCGACAGCTGACGGCGCAGCCAGCCTCAAAGTTTTGTGCTACACTGAAACCGGCCCTGTGAAGGGCCGGTTTTTCCTTTGCTGACCAGTAGAAGGGAGGCAGCGATGAAACCGGTAGTTCTGTTGATTGGACGTTTGCCGAACGTAATAGGCGATGTGGCACGGCAGTTGGATCATCTGCCGATCCAATGGCTGGGCGCTCATGATCAGGAAGAGGTCCGGCGGCAACTGGAGGCGGAACCGCGGATTGTCTGTGCCATCATGGGCGCAGGTCTTGATGACAAGATTCGCGGCGAAATGGTGGGCATCATTGCAGCACGCAGGCCTGACATTTGCATCCACCTCAAGGATCGCGCGTCAGGTCCTGAAGGCTTGGTGCCCTTCGTCGAACGCGTTGTGCAGCACGAGATTCTGGAAACTCTGGAAAACAGCTGACGCAACGCCACCTTTGACAGCCTTTCAACTCCTTTGCAGGTTGTCTGCAGGAGGATGGAATGCCACTCGAAATACTATTGGTTCTGGTGGTCGGCGGGATCGCCGGGATCACACTGTTGCTGCACGTCACAGGCAGATCGCGGTTGCGCGTCCTGACCAAGGCCAGCGCGCAAAAGGAATGGTTGCGTCACTTTCCCGATGATGACGTGATTGATGTCACCATATCGCATGACTGCCATTCAGCGCTGATCAGAACCAATGTCGGCGCTGGTCTGCTCTGGTCATTTGGCGCAGACACTGTTGCGCGGCATCTTATGGATTTCGACTGGCTTGAGCACCCAAAGGGACTGGAGGTTCAGTTCCACGAGTTTGGCGTGCCGCGCGTGGTTATCCATCTTGATGAAAGCGAACGCCGCCACTGGCGACACCTGATGGAGCCCGCATGACTGATCAAGTGACATTTCCGGACGCGGTGCAATGGGCCGTTCCCTTCTTCATTGCTGCAATCCTGGCAGAATTCCTGTGGATCTCGATCAAGGGTCGGGGCGGGCGATATGAAACCCGTGATGCGGTGACGTCGCTGATCATGGGGGCTGGCAATATAGCGTCGGGCTTTCTGCTGGGCTTCATCGCCTACGCATTCTTCATGTGGCTGTGGCAGATCACGCCCTTAAATCTGGGCACATCGATCCCTGTCATTATTCTGTGCTTTGTTCTGGATGATCTGCGTTACTACTGGGTCCACCGTTTGGGACATCGAGTGCGCTGGGTTTGGGCCAGCCACGTTAATCACCACAGCTCACAGCACTATAATCTCACAACCGCGTTGCGTCAGACATGGACCTATACGTTCACCTTCATGATGGTTGTTCGGGCTCCGCTGATCCTGCTTGGCTTCCACCCTGCGATGGTATTGTTCGTCGGCGGTATCAACCTGATCTATCAGTTCTGGATACATACCGAAGCGATCGGAAAGATGCCCCGCTGGTTCGAGGCCATCATGAATACCCCCAGCCATCACCGCGCGCATCACGGCCGCAATGCGCGGTATCTGGATTGCAACTATGCCGGTGTCTTCATCATCTGGGACAAACTCTTTGGTACCTTTGTGCCCGAGCAGGATGATGACCGCGTCGATTACGGGCTGGTGCACAATATCGGTACGTTCAATCCCTTGCGCGTCGCATTCCACGAATGGGTGGGGATCTGGCGGGATGTAAAACAGCCGGGCCTGAGCCTGCGCCAGCGGCTGGCTTATTGCTTTGCACCCCCCGGTTACAGCCACGACGGAAGCCGCGACAACTCTGAACAGATCAAAGCCAAACACCTTGCACGCCACCCAGAAGATCGCGGAACGCCCGGATTTGAGCAATTTGACGCGAAACCGCCTAATGCACAGGCAGAACGGGCTTGATCTTGCCCGACTGACCACCACGGCGACTTGAAATTCGGCCCAGCTACTCCATATCGACCAGATGTGCCGCGTATGAGTAGCTTGGAGGCCAGCATGTCCCGTCTGACAACTGTTTCGACTGTTATTGGCCTTTTGGGTCTGGTGATGGCGATGGTATCTGCGCTGATAAGCAATGTACCCTCTGGCATTCTGGCGCTTAGCTTCGTCATGTTGGTCATGGGCATTCTGGGGGCCGTGATCGGGGCTGCAGCATCGCTGGGTCGCGCATGGCAATCGGCCCGCTGACGGACCGCAGAGCATTAACCAATCTATTCATACATCTTACTTCTTAACCGCAGATTCACCTGTTTGCCCTGAGAATGAGGCCGAACCCCATTCGGCAACCCTCAGGGAACGGTATCCATGCGGGACAAGAAACTTTCAGACCTGCCAGAAGGCGCGGATAGCCCTTTGAATTCAGCGGTTACGGCCCGGGATCGCTCGGTCGTCCAGATGGCGACCGACGCCGTTAGGCACAAGCAGTGCAAACTGGCCTATCAGCCAGTCATGCAGGCCCATCCTCCGCAGGGTGTCGCCTTTTACGAAGGGTTCATCCGCGTCCTTGACGAAACCGGCCGTGTAATCCCCGCGCGCGAATTCATGCCGCAGGTCGAGAACTCGCCGATTGGACGGGAACTGGATTGCATCGCACTGGAAATGGGGCTGCGAACCCTCGTCAGAAACCCCGGAATCCGCCTGTCGATCAACATGTCGGCCCGCTCCATCGGATTTGCGCGCTGGTCCCGCGTACTGGACCGGTTCCTGAAAAAGGACGCCAGCATCGGGGAAAGGTTGATTCTGGAAATCTCGGAAAGTTCGGCGATGCAAGTACCGGAGCTGGTCGTGGATTTCATGGACCGCCTGCAGGAACGTGGTGTCGCCTTTGCGTTGGACGACTTTGGGGCCAGTAATTTCAGCTTTCGCTATTTTCGCGAGTTCCTGTTTGATGCCGCCAAAATCGATGGCCAGTTCATACGCGGGATAAGTGAAAACTCAGACAATCAGGCGCTGGTTCGCGCGCTGATCGCTGTCGCCCGTGAGTTCGAGATTTTGGTAACCGCCGAATCGGTCGAGACCAGACAAGATGCCGAGTTTCTGGTGGCCAATGGGGTCGACTGCCTGCAGGGCTTCCTCTTCGGCGCTCCTTCGATCACGCCGCCCTGGAAGACGAAAAGTGAAGCGAAGACAGGAAGTTAACAAGCACCGCACTGTCGCAACTAATTGCCGATCACAACGCTGAGACAAGCTGTCCGTTGCTGCAACTGCAGCATTACGCTATGGCAAGAGGTGCTTGAGCGGGGGATCACGAGGCGCTCTTGTATCCGGAGAGTGCCTCTCCACGACCTGCGCCGTCAGATTTCCCACAGGACCATGACGGTAAAGGATTGACTGTATGACCAACGTAGTAATCGCATCCGCCGCACGTACAGGCGTCGGTAGCTTTGGCGGTTCGTTTGCGAACACCCCTGCACATGATCTGGGCGCTGCCGTCCTTGAAGCAGTCGTGGAACGCGCTGGAATCGACAAGGGCGAAGTAAGCGAAACCATCATGGGTCAGGTCCTGACCGCTGCACAGGGCCAGAACCCGGCCCGCCAGGCGCATATCAATGCTGGCCTGCCGCAGGAAAGTGCCGCTTGGGGCATCAACCAGGTTTGCGGCTCGGGCTTGCGCGCTGTGGCACTGGGTGCTCAGCACATCCAGCTCGGCGACGCTGATATCGTTGCCGCAGGCGGACAAGAGAACATGACTCTGTCACCCCATGCCGCCGCTCTGCGCGCCGGTCACAAGATGGGTGACATGAAATACATCGACACGATGATCCGCGATGGTCTGTGGGACGCCTTCAACGGCTATCACATGGGTCAGACCGCTGAAAACGTCGCCGAGAAATGGCAGATCAGCCGCGACATGCAGGACGAGTTTGCAGTCGCGTCGCAGAACAAGGCTGAAGCCGCGCAAAAGGCCGGTAAGTTCGCTGACGAAATCACTCCCTTCACCATCAAAACCCGCAAGGGCGACATCGTGATGGACAGCGACGAATACATCCGTCACGGCGCAACCATCGAAGCCATGGGCAAACTGCGCCCGGCCTTCGCCAAGGACGGTTCGGTCACCGCAGCAAACGCTTCGGGCCTGAACGACGGCGCGGCCGCCACCCTGTTGATGTCGGCCGAGAATGCAGAAAAGCGCGGCATTGAGCCTCTGGCCCGTATCGCATCCTACGCAACCGCTGGCCTGGATCCGTCGATCATGGGCGTCGGTCCGATCTACGCCTCGCGCAAGGCGCTGGAGAAGGCAGGCTGGTCCGTAGATGATCTGGATCTGGTCGAAGCCAACGAAGCCTTTGCCGCTCAAGCCTGCGCCGTAAACAAGGACATGGGTTGGGACCCGTCGATCGTAAACGTCAACGGCGGCGCGATCGCCATAGGTCACCCGATCGGCGCATCCGGCTGCCGCGTACTAAACACCCTGCTGTTCGAAATGAAGCGCCGCGATGCCAAGAAGGGTCTCGCGACCCTCTGCATCGGTGGCGGCATGGGCGTCGCCCTCTGCGTGGAGCGCGACTAAGTGCTTTGATAACCAAATAAAAAAGGGCGCCGACTGGCGCCCTTTTTTGTTACAATCAACCACTACCTATTGGATGCGACGATATTGACACCTCGAAAGCGAAGATTCACGGCGAAACAATATTGCGCATCTGCATCTCTCAGAGTAACAGCATTACCAAGGCGACAAAATTTGGAGGATTCCTAAATGGCACGTACAGCACTCGTTACCGGCGGCTCCCGCGGCATCGGCGCAGCAATTTCCAAGGCGCTCAAGGCCGAAGGGTACAACGTTGCAGCCACCTATGCGGGGAATGACGAAGCCGCTGCGAAATTCACCGAAGAAACCGGCATCGCCACCTACAAATGGAACGTCGCCGACTACGATGAATCGAAAGCGGGCATCGAAAAGGTTGAGGCCGAAGTTGGTCCGATCGACATCGTTGTCGCCAATGCGGGCATCACCCGCGATGCGCCATTCCACAAGATGACCCCGGAACAGTGGCATCAGGTGATCGACACCAACCTGACCGGCGTGTTCAACACCGTGCACCCCGTCTGGAACGGCATGCGCGAGCGTAAGTTCGGTCGTGTCATCGTCATCAGCTCGATCAATGGTCAAAAGGGTCAGTTTGCGCAGGTGAACTATGCCGCCACCAAGGCCGGTGACCTGGGCATCGTCAAATCGCTGGCGCAAGAAGGCGCACGTGCAGGCATCACTGCAAACGCGATCTGCCCTGGCTATATCGCAACCGAGATGGTGATGGCGGTTCCGGAAAAAGTACGCGAATCGATCATCGGCCAGATCCCGGCCGGTCGTCTGGGTGAGCCTGAAGAAATCGCACGTTGCGTGGCGTTCCTGGCGTCCGACGATTCTCAGTTCATCAACGGCTCGACAATTTCGGCCAACGGTGCTCAGTTCTTCGTCTGATCCGATTGGACAACATTAGACGCCCGCCAGTTTGGCGGGCGTTCTCTTTTTGCGGTGGAGACTCGCCTACACTGCAACCCAAGCCAGAAAAACGTCGCGATTTGTGCTATCATGCTCCCATTCTTTTAAAGGAGCATTTGATATGAAATTCGTGATGTCCAATCGACGAGCCGGTAAGTTTCGCGAACAGGAAAAAATGGCTTCGCGCGATGCATTGAGCGCAGCTCTGGCCTTACCATCAAGCACAACACATATGCTGTCTGATCTGGCTCCGCCTGATGATCTGGCGCGCCGCAGCGTCGTCATGGAGGGCACAGAAGGCGAAATGCAGGCCCTTGCGGCCACCAGCACAGACGATGTCATTGTCGAGCCTCTGATCATGCACGAGCGCGTCGGAGGCGCTCGCAGCCTGTTTGCAGGCACCAATGTGCCAGTCATCGACCTGTCCCATACCGCCGGATCCGGGCTTTTGTTCGAAATCGAGGTACGCGGTGGTGGCAGGGGACTGCCTTTTGCCAGTGTCACACTTTTCCTGCGCGCCCTTGGTGGTGATGTCGCGCGCGTTGAAGGCATGACTGACGCAAGCGGTATCGCAGTTTTTGACGTCGTCCCTTCGATGCAACCGCTCGCATATATCGTCAGCCCATATGATGGTTTCTGGTCACGACAGGTCATGGTTGGAGGTCCAAAGACGACGGTGGTTTGCGACAAGCTGCCGGGCAATCGCAGAATCGACTGGTGGCATCGGGCTCTAGGGGTAAACTCATTTGAGGCCGATGCGGGAGATGGAATCGCCGTTGGTGTCATCGATACCGGGTTCGGCCCTCACCCCCATCTTATAGGTACCGATCACGGGGCCTTCATCGACAATCAGCACGATCCGGTCGCTGGGGCAGATGTCGACATTCATGGCTCGCATGTTGCCGGCAGCATTGGAGGGCGGCCCGGGGGCCAGATGGTACAGGCCGGTGTTGCGCCGGGTGTTGATCTGCACTCCGCGCGCGTATTCCCGCCCGGTTCTGGGGCTTCGAACGTCGATATCGCCAACGCGATTGACCATCTGAGCAAGGCTGGAGCAGACCTGATCAACATGAGCCTCGGTTCTCCGGTAAAATCCGAACTGGTAGAGGATGCGGTTCAGGACGCAGCGGAACGAGGAACGCTGTGCCTGTGTGCAGCCGCCAATGACGGTGGTCCACCGGTCAAATTCCCGGCCGCCTTGTTGGAAACCGTCGCAATCTCAGCCGCGGGGAAAATCGGGACAGCTCCGGATACCTCGACCTCGGGAAATCAACTGCCGCAGGAACCATGGAAATTCGGGCTGGATGGGTTCTTTCTGGCACGATTCTCGAATTTCGGCCCCGAGATTGATGCAATTGCTCCCGGCGTCGGCATCATCGCTACGGTTCCCGAGCGCCACGGCATTGTCGCCCCGTATTCCGCGCTGGATGGTACTTCGATGGCGACACCTGTTGTTTGCGCGACGCTTGCCCGGGTTCTGGCAAAGGATGCCGCATATCTGTCGTTGCCCCGGAACATTCACCGCTCGAACATGGCGCGACATATCCTGACGCAAATCTGTGTTACTATCGGCCTCGCACCTGAGTTTCAGGGGCACGGAATGCCGCGCGATTGATCGGATTTATATGCAGGAGCGGGAATGACGGACTATGTGATGGCCATACGCCGCGAGCGGCGCGGCTCGGAACCTGCAGACCTGACACAGCAGATCACCAATGTACCTGGGGTCGTGAATGTGACGCCGGGACCATCTGGCCGGATTGTGATTTCGGCAAGCCCGGCAGGCATCGCCGAAGTGAAGAACCGGTTTGGTGAACTGTGCCGGATCGAACCGATCATCCTGCACGACCTGTCAAAAAAAGGTCGGTAGATACGAAAAAGGCCGATCCCAAAAGGATCGGCCCCTCTTTTTATCCCGTAAGAACGCGCGCGCTGCGTTCAGCGGGAACCAAAGAACCAGTTCCAGAACTGCCTGATGGCTTTGCCGCGCTCGGCATGCGCGCGCAGAATTGCGCGGTGCGCAGCTGGGTTTGTGGTCATCTCGATCATTGCACTTCCCCTTTTGTAAAGGTGAACTTGACTTGCTCCCAAGATGACTGTTGTTTTTAAAAGGTACAAACGAGAGTTTTCGAGAGTTCAGTTTAGAAATTCTTATCTGTTATGACCGATCGCCTTCCCCCTTTGACTGCCCTGCGCGCGTTCGATGCCGCTGCCCGGCACATGTCCTTTGCCAAAGCAGCGGAGGAGTTGAACGTGACACCCGCCGCCCTGTCCTTTCAGATCAAATCGCTTGAAGAGCATCTGGGCCAACCGCTGTTTCGCCGCCTGAACCGAGCCGTAGAACTGACAGAAGCAGGACGCTCGCTTGCTCCGGGCGCTGCTGAAGGATTTGCAACGTTGCAATCAGCATGGGCCGCGACTCGCAGATTGCAGGACAACACCACGCTGACCATCACCGCGGGACCGGCGTTGACCGCAAAATGGCTGGCGCCTCGCCTGTATGAATTTGCCCGTGCACATCCGGAAATTGACCTGCGGTTCTCTGCCACGCTGCGCAGCATGGATCTGGAGCGGGACGACGTGGATGTCGCGATCCGGTTTGGGTACGGACAGGATGATGGATTGTATTCTGTACCCGTGCGCAAGGAATGGCTGACGCCTGTGATGACGCCCGATTTGGCAGAGCAATTCACGACACCTCAGAGTTTGAAAGACGCGCCCCTGATACACGACGATTCCATCGGGTTCTTAAAGCCTGCGGTCGATTGGCCCGCTTGGTTCAGGGCAGTAGGCGTGAATTTTGTGCCCGAACATGGCGCCCATTTCTCTAACGCCGATCATGCAATTGACGCGGCTGTGGCCGGGCTGGGTGTTGCCCTTGGCCGCCGACCGATGATTATCAAGGATGTGCTGGAGGGGCGCCTGATCGCTCCATTCAAAACCGCCATCGAAACCAATGCCCGTTTTCGGTTTTTGTGCCTGCCCGGCGCTGAAGATCGCCCCCAGATCAAGGCGTTTCGTGATTGGTTTCTGGCAGAAATTGAAAAAACCGCGCATATCTCGGATGGATTCGAAATCATTCCGGTCGAGGATATCCCGCAACATGACTAAGACCCGTGCGACAGCAATTGGATTTGTGGCCGTTCTGCTGTGGGCACTGCTTGCGCTGTTTACAGTTGGCTCCGCTCCGACTCCGCCACTGCTGCTGAATGCGATTTGCTTCAGTATTGGCGGCACGCTGGGAATGATCTGGACATACGCATCGGGCGGACTGAGCCAGTTGCGCGAAATCAATTGGAAAATCTATCTCTTCGGCGCGGTCGGGCTATTCGGATATCACGCATTGTATTTTTCGGCCTTGCGCATGGCCCCTGCGGCCGAGGCGGGGCTGATTGCCTATCTCTGGCCTCTGCTGATCGTCTTGCTGTCGGGTCTGCTGCCAGGAGAGAGCTTGCGCATTGGACATCTGATCGGTGCCTGTCTTGGCTTCTCCGGCGCAGCGCTGATCATAACCGGAGGCGGCAGTGCAGGGTTCCAGCTTGATCACCTGCCAGGATACGCCCTGGCCCTGCTTTGTGCTCTGACATGGTCTGGGTATTCGGTTCTGTCGCGACGTTTGGGCGAGACACCGACCAGCTCGGTCGCTGTTTTCTGTGTCCTGACGGCAATCGCGTCATGGATGCTGCATTTCGCACTGGAAGAAACCATTTGGCCGGAAACGCCAATCGCATGGGCGTCGACACTGGCACTTGGGCTCGGGCCTGTTGGTCTTGCCTTTTATGTCTGGGATATCGGGGTCAAGCGTGGCGACATTCAGATGCTTGGAACCAGCTCATACGCGGCACCGCTTCTGTCTACGCTTGTTCTGGTTTTGGCCGGGATCGCCATGCCGTCTTGGTCATTGGCGATCGCGGCGCTGCTTATCACTGGCGGTGCCATCATTGCGGCACGCGCCAGCTTCCATTCTTAAGTAGAAAGGCGTTCGATCTCTTCTTTTAGCCTGAGCTTCTGTTTTTTTAGCTGAGCTATGTGGAGATCGTCAATGCCGGGCGAGCGCTGGGCTTGTTCTACTTCGAGACTGAGGTGTTCGTGCTTCTTCTTCAGTTCGGTCAGATGTGCGCTCACGCTCATGGCGATCCTCCTTCTCTCGTGTAAGTGTCACGTAAGAAGTTGATCACATCGTTTCCACCCTGTCACGCTGCAGACGCACAGAATCTGTTACAAATCCGACAATTTCGGCTGGTCATTGCCTATCGCGCGGCTGGCCAGGGCAATTCAGCCCCTTCGCGCAGGATTTTCATCACTTCGGGCGTGTAACTTTCACCATCGCGAATATGTCTTTCACCGACGTGCAAAACCAATGGTGCGTGAAGTTTGAAATCAGCCCGACCACCCTTGCGCGTGCGCAGTATCAACAGCTCGGCTGCCCTGCCAATCCGTGGGGCAAGAGGCAGGATTTCGACCGATCCCAGCAGCCCCGAACAAGCCGACAACATGTCCGGTAGTCGTTCGACACGCTGGATCATGTGCAGATAACCGCGCGGGGTAAGACGTCGTGCGGCCACTTCGAACCAATGGGACAATGGTGTTTGTTCACCCAGTGCGATTTGGCGACCGCTATCGGTGGCAGGGCTGTGCGCTCCGGGGCGATAATACGGTGGATTGGCGATAACGTGATCGAACTGCCGCTGCCTGAGTTCAGTGGGCAAAGCGGACAGATCCGCCTGAACAACTTCAAAATTTGCACCGTTTTCTACAGCGTTTTTGCGCGCCAGCTCAGCGTATTCAGCCTGCAATTCAACTCCTGACAGGTGAAGTCCCGGAACGCGCGCAGCAAGGCATAGCGCCGCAGCCCCCGCCCCGCAGCCCAGCTCGAGTACAGACTGGCCGGATGTTGCCGGAACAGATGCCGCCAGAAAAACCGGATCTACACCAGCTCGGTACCCGTCAACGGGCTGCCAAAGCCGGACACGGCCGCCCAGAAAATCGTTACAGGTCAGTTCGTTGTCAGCAAACCCACTCATCTGCCCAGTGGGATCTCATTATCACGCATCACCCGCTCGGCCCGATCAAGATCATCCGCCCGAACCATCAGCCGTCGCGGAAAAATTCCAATGCCACCTTCGAGGATGCTCATATTTACGTCCATCTGAAAGCAGTCTATATCCTCGCCCTCAAGGAGAGCGGATGCAAAGGCCAGAATGGTGGGATCGGTGCTGCGCAGAAGTTCTTTCATGGGGATGGATGTAAGGGCAAGGCGGGACGGAAGTCGAGCCTTGTATCAGGAGTGTGATGAATATCAGCACGATCTCGAAACCGCATGAGCGACTGGCGGACATTCTGGCACCGGAAATGGAGGCCGTGAATGAACTGATCCGGACGCGCATGGCGTCGGAACATGCACCACGTATCCCCGAAGTGACGGCCCATCTGGTCGAAGCCGGTGGCAAACGCCTGCGCCCGATGCTGACCCTCGCTGCGGCACGGCTGTTTGGCTATCCGGGGGATCACCACGTGCGTCTCGCAGCCACGGTCGAATTCATTCATACAGCTACGTTGCTGCATGACGACGTTGTGGATGAAAGCGCCCAGCGTCGCGGACGCCCCACAGCGAACCTGCTTTGGGACAATAAATCCAGTGTTCTGGTAGGTGACTACCTGTTTTCCCGCAGTTTCCAACTGATGGTTGAAACCGGTTCGCTGCGCGTGCTGGACATCCTTGCAAATGCTTCCGCGACGATCGCAGAAGGCGAAGTTCTGCAAATGACTGCCGCCACCGATCTGCGCACGGATGAAAGCGTGTACCTGCAGGTGGTTCGCGGCAAAACCGCCGCACTGTTTTCCGCAGCCACCGAAGTTGGGGGCGTGATTGCAGGCGCAACCGAAGAACAAGTCAAAGCCCTGTTCGACTACGGCGATGCCTTGGGTATCGCATTTCAAATTGCAGACGATCTGCTGGATTATCAGGGCGATAGCAAGGCGACCGGTAAGAATGTCGGTGACGATTTCCGCGAGCGCAAGCTGACTCTGCCGGTGATCAAGGCAGTCGCTCAGGCAACGCCGGAAGAGCGCGCCTTTTGGGAGCGCACAATCGAGAAAGGCCGTCAGGAAGACGCCGATCTGGATCACGCCCTGAGCCTGATGAACAAATACAGCACGCTGGATGAAACGCGCTCTGACGCATATGGCTGGGCCGCCAAGGCAAAGACCGCGCTGGATGTGCTGCCCGATCATGAAATACGCAATCTGTTGCGTGATCTGGCCGACTACGTGGTCTCGCGCCTCAACTAAGCTGCGTGGCGCGGCACCACCAGTTGGGAAAGGTCGCGCCAATTTCATAAGCTGCGAAATGGGCTGCTTTCATCGACGGATAGAGCGCAAAGCAGGTCGATCCCGATCCAGACATCCGCGCGAGCAGGACGTTGCGGGTTGCGCGCAATTCATCAAGCGTCCGTTCGATTTCAGGCGCCAACGCCTTGGCAGGCGCTTCCAGATCATTGCGTTGTTCATCCAGCCACTCCGCCCACTCTTCGGAAGTTTCAAGCGCAGGAATATTTTCTGGCATTGGCGGGTTGTGCCGTGATGCGAGCGCTTTGAATATCGGTCCCGTCGGCACCTCCACACCCGGATTAACCAGCAGCGCTGCCAGTGGTGGCAGAACAATCGGGGTTATCTTTTCACCAATGCCCCGCATTCGTGAGGCCTGGCCTGCCACACAAACGGGAACGTCTGCCCCCAGGGACAACGCCGCATCGGGTGAGGCATCAAACCCCTGCTCGGACAGCACCTTCAGCGTAGCCGCAGCATCCGATGAACCGCCGCCTATCCCAGCACCATGCGGAAGAACCTTGTTGAGGCTGATATGTCCTGACCATCCTGCAGCCTCGGCCGCTTGCCATACGAGATTGCGGCTATCCGTTGGAACGCCCTTGGCAAACTCGCCCGCCACATCCATCGACAGGTTGGGCGCAGTCGCGAATTTCAGATCATCACCGACATCCGCAAAGGCAACCAGCGAATCCAGCAAGTGATAGCCATCCGTGCGCTGGCCGGTCACATGCAGGGTCAGGTTGATCTTGGCAGGCGCAAAAGCCTTAATTGCCATTGGCGACCTTCAATGGTTCAGCACCTTCCTCGGAAAGCACCAGATCCAGGCCCACATCCAGCTTGCGACGGATACGTTCCGGATCTGCTTCGCCATCGGTATCCTCGGGGTCGATGAACGACAGCGCTCGCTTCCACTGGAACTCAGCCTCACGTTCCCTGCCTACAGCCCAGTACACATCGCCCAAATGATCATTCACGACCGGATCAACCGGCATCAACTCGACGGCGCGTTCCATATGATCAACGGCCTCATCGTAGCGGCCAAGGCGGAAAAGGACCCAGCCAAGGCTGTCAACGATATAGCCGCTGTCAGGGCGCGCTGCGACGGCGCGTTCGATCATGTCCAGCGCCTCATCCAGTTTCTCGCGGCGTTCTACCAATGAGTATCCAAGGTAGTTGAGGACCTGAGGTTGATCCGGGTTCAACTCCAGCGCCCGCCGGAAATCGGCCTCGGCATTTTCCCAGTTTTTCAGGCGCTCGTGCGAAATTCCGCGGGCATAATGCAGGAACCAATTCCCACCCGAGTCTGTTTCGGTCAGCTCGATGGCTGTGTTGTAGGATTTGATCGCGGCCTCGTAATTCTCCTGCTGGCGCTCAAGGTCCGCAAGCGCAACATGGACGCTGGGCAGACCCGGTTGGCGGGCAGCCAGATTCTGCAGCACTTCGACGGCGGCATCATTTTTACCCGAACGGCCCAGAACTTCGGCACGGCCAAGTTCAGCAGCGTGGTAATCCGTACTGTCCGCCGGAACCGAACGATACGCAGCCACGGCCAGATCATACTGTTTCAGCGCATCCAGCAATTCCGCGCTTAGCAATATTGCATCTATGTGATCGGGCCGCAGGAACGCAGCGATACGTGCATAAAGCAGGACATAATCGGGGGCAGCTTCTGTATTCAGCGCGGCGCCAACCGAGAAAAAGACCTCGGCCATGCCATCCTGCGCAGAACCCACATGGGTGAATGGCAGCGTTTCCCCCGCTTTCAAACGGTTCACATAGCCATCAATGGACGGATCGTTTCCGGCTGCGAATACCTCGTCCAGAAACTGCAACGCGTCTTCGTTGCGGTCGAGTTGCGATAGCACCTCGACCCGTGCCAGCACAGCGCGACGCGAGAAACGGGATACGGCACCACCATTTGCCTGGAAAACCTCTTCGGCCCCTTCGAAATCACCAACCGAAGCCAGCGCCATCGCCTTGTGATACAAAGCAAAGTCCCGCAACCCTTCCTGAGTTGCGACTTCGTCAAACTGCTCCATCGCCTTGGTCATTTCGCCCTGACCGATATAGGTCCAGGCAATCATCAGCCCGTCAACTAATGGTCCTACGCCCTGTGTTTCGGGGTCGCGGGCGAGAAACTCATCCAGTTTTCCTTCGGACACCAGGCTGGCTGAAATGACCATTTTCGCGGCCTGGCTGGCCAGATCGCTTTCTTCCATCCTTTGCGCGATGGGCAATGCGCCCTCAACCTCGCCCAGCGCAAGACGGGCAACGAGAACGCTCTCAAGCAGCTGTTCATTTTGTGGATCGAATTTCAGCGCCTGCGCATAGTATTTCTCAGCGGCAGTATAATCGCTTTCGTAAACGGCCTGGCGCCCAGCCAGATAAGACCCCGAACCGGTATCTGAGAAAGCCGGCAACGCGAATGTCGAGGTAATAAGCACGGTCAGAGCCGCGCGACGAACCAGGGAAACCACCAAAATCCTGCCTTATTGTCATTGACTGACCGTAAAGCTAGGGCTTTGGCCTGAAAGAGGCAATGGCAGAGCCTTCACGACCCTGCCAGTGCCCGTGTTTTTGCCTACATGTTCGGATAGTTCGGACCGTCACCACCCTGCGGCGTCGTCCAGGTGATATTCTGGCTCGGATCCTTGATGTCGCAGGTTTTGCAGTGGACGCAGTTCTGGAAGTTGATGACGAATCGCGGACCGTCTTCATCTTCGACCATTTCATATACGCCAGCCGGGCAATAGCGCTGCGCCGGTTCATCGAACTTGGGCAGGTTGACCTTTACCGGAATTTCCGGGTCGGTCAGCTTCAGGTGACAGGGCTGGCTTTCCTCGTGGTTGGTCATCGCGAAGGACACGTTGGTCAAGCGGTCAAAGGACAGCGTGCCATCGGGTTTCGGATAGTCGATCGGCTTGTGCTTGCTGGCCTCTTCGGTCGCCTCGGCATCGTTCTTGCCGTGGCCCAGCGTACCCAGAAGCGAGAAGCCCAGCGTGTTGGTCCACATGTCCATACCGCCCAGCACCAGCGAAGCGGTCAGGCCATATTTCGACCACAGCGGCTTGACGTTCCGCACCTTCTTCAGGTCCGCGCCGATAGCACCATCGCGAACATCAGCCTCATAGGCGGTCAGTTCATCACCCGAACGCTCGGCCTTGATGGCATCATACGCAGCCTCGGCCGCAGCTTTACCCGACAACATGGCGTTGTGGTTACCCTTGATGCGAGGCACGTTGACCATACCCGCAGAACAACCCAGCAGCGCCACACCCGGAGCCACCAGTTTTGGCATCGACTGATATCCACCTTCGGTGATCGCGCGGGCGCCGTAAGCGACGCGCTTGCCGCCTTTCAGCAGCTCGGCCACCATCGGGTGGTGCTTGAAGCGCTGGAATTCCATGTAGGGGTACAGGTGCGGGTTCTTGTAGTTTAGGTGAACCACGAAACCGACATAGACCTGATTGTTTTCAAGGTGATAGATAAACGATCCGCCACCTGCGTTGCTGCCCAGGGGCCAGCCCATGGTGTGCGTGACCGAACCTTCCTTGTGCTTGGCCGGGTCGATCTCCCAGATCTCTTTCATGCCAACGCCGTATTTCTGCGGCTCTTTGCCAGCAGACAGGTCATATTTGGCGATGACTTCTTTGGACAGCGAGCCGCGGACACCTTCCGACAGGAAGACATATTTGCCGTGCAGCTCCATGCCCGGCTCGGTGTTTGGTCCATAGGACCCATCGGGTTCCAGGCCAAAGACACCAGCAACAACGCCTTTGACTTCGCCATTGTCGCCGTAAACCAGTTCAGAACACGCCATACCAGGGAAGATCTCTACGCCTAGCTCTTCGGCCTGTTCAGCCATCCAACGGCAGACATTGCCCATCGACACGATGTAGTTGCCGTGGTTGTTCATCAGCGGCGGCATCGGGAAGTTGGGGATGCGGATCTTGCCCGCCTCACCCAGCATGTAGAAATTGTCTTCGTGCACAGGCACGTTCAGCGGTGCACCTTTCTCTTTCCAATCCGGGATCAGGGCGTCCAGACCGCAAGGATCAAGAACCGCACCGGACAGGATATGCGCACCTACTTCGGAACCCTTTTCAAGCACCACGACGTTCAGGTCAGCGTCCAGCTGTTTCAGACGGATGGCGGCCGACAGACCCGCAGGGCCTGCACCCACGATCACCACGTCATATTCCATCGCTTCGCGTTCAATTTCGGCCATCGCGGGCTCCTTAGCTAACTTTTCCGAATTGGCGCTCTCATTGCATGGTTCGCGCAATTTTGTTTCACGGCTGATTACCCGTTGTGAAAGACCTTGGTCAATCAAAACACGGCGTAACATCGCTGCAATGCGGCAGTTCACCCCTCTGGAGCGTCACCCATGAGGTATCTGGGACCGCTACCATGCGATTTTGCCCTGTCATCGGGGTTGTAAAGGGCACATTTCGGCAAACTCAGGCACCCACACCCGATACACCCGTCCAAATTATCCCGCAGTCGGATCAAGGTATCGATTCGCTGGTCCAGATGAGAACGCAGGTCCTTGCTAATTTCCTTCCAATCCTTGGGGGTCGGCGTACGGTTCCCCGGCAGACCGGACAATACCTCTCGGATTTCAGGCAGGGTCAGTCCGAATTGCTGGGCGATCATGACAAAACTCAACCGCCGGATATCTGCCCTCTGATAACGTCGTTGTCCGCCCGGGTTTCGCCAGGGCGAGATCAAACCCTGTGCTTCGTAGTACCGGATCGCGGAAACTGCCAATCCGGTTCTGCGTGCCAATGCGCCTATCGACAACCCATCTGATACGGCCATCTGAATCTCCAAATAATACCTTGACCTAAAGTTAGGTTTAGAAATTACGGTGAGTCGGGACAAGCCAAATCTGAAAAGGAGATCCCATGATGGCAACTTTGGAACATACCAACTTCACCGTTCGCGACCCCAAAGCCTCGGCTGAATGGATGCACAAGGTGTTTGACTGGAAAACCCGCTGGGAAGGCCCTGCAATTGCTGGTGGGTACACCGTGCATGTGGGCAGCGCCCATACTTACCTTGCGCTCTACGCACCCGGCAATCCAAAGCCCTCGGGCGAAAGCAGCTATGACATAGTCGGCGGGCTGAACCATGTCGGTGTTCTGGTCGAAGATATCGACGCCACCGAGGCAAAGGTACGCGAGGCGGGCTTTGAGCCCCACAATCACGCCGACTACGAGCCCGGGAAAAGGTTCTACTTCGAAGATGATAATGGCATCGAATTTGAAGTTATCAGCTACGACTAGGCCGTATTCCGCGCGTTGGTGAGCATAGCCCTCTTGCAATCCCCGCCCTGATTGGTTCAGGTAATGGCTAACCCCATCTGTCGCCCCGACGCTTTAGTGCGGCGGGGCGACTCAATTTCTGCGTGGACGACAAGAGAATGGAAAAAATTCCAATGACGCCTGCGGGCAACGCCGCGCTCGAGGCGGAACTGAAAAACCTCAAATCCGTCGAGCGCCCGGCGATCATCGAAGCCATCGCTTCGGCGCGTGAGCTTGGCGATCTGAAAGAAAATGCCGAGTATCACTCGGCCCGGGAAAAGCAGGGCTTTATCGAAGGCCGCATCAAAGAGCTGGAAGGCATTTTGTCTCTGGCCGATGTCATCGACCCCAAAAAACTGGCAGGCGCCATCAAATTCGGTGCCAAGGTCACTCTGGTGGACGAAGACACCGATGAAGAAAAAACCTGGCAGATCGTTGGTGAGTACGAAGCCAACATCGAAAACGGTCTGCTGAACATCAAATCCCCCATCGCCCGTGCCCTGATCGGCAAGGACGAAGGTGACAGTGTAGAGGTTCGCACTCCCGGTGGTGTGCGGTCCTATGAGATTCTGAGTATCCAGTACTCCTGACCGGAGCGTGTAACATGTCGGGGTCAACACCTGACCAGGAAACCGAGCGTCCGACGTCGCTGGGCATCTATGATCGCCCGGGGCGTCCTTCGGTGACAATTATCGAGATCGTAGCCATCGCGCTGAGCGTGGTATGGCTGATCGTGGCGGTGGTCTTTCTGGTCATGCCCGGTCCGAATCAAACCGGTGGGTTTGTGGTGACCCTACTGGCAGTGTTCATGCCTGTCGCGATGATCTGGGTTGCGGCCACCGCGATGCGCGCCAGTCGGATCATGCGCGAAGAAAGTGCCCGGCTACAAACCGCGATCGATGCCATTCGCAACGCCTATGTCATACAGCAGCAACGAGCAGCCAGCACCTATGAGCCAACCGTCAGCAAGAAGCTGGATGAAATAGCTGAGACCGCCAAAAACACCGAAACCGCACTGGCAACCTTTTCGTCCCAGCGTACCGAGCCGGCAAAGATTACTCCGCCGACAAACGGAACTGGTGATCAAACCTCGCTGGAGCTCGGGACTTCGGCCGAGGATATCGCGCCGCCCCTGACCACGGATATCTTCATTCGCGCGCTGAACTTCCCCGAAACTGCGGAAGACACCGTTGGGTTCGATGCATTGCGACTGGCCCTGAAGGACCGAAAGACCGCGCAACTGGTACAGGCGTCGCAGGATGTTCTGACATTGCTGAGCCAGGAAGGCATCTACATGGATGACCTGCGGCCTGACATGGCCCGCCCCGAGGTTTGGCGTCAGTTTGCCCAAGGCGCGCGCGGGCGCGCCGTTGCAGCACTCGGCGGCATCCGGGACCGCTCCTCGCTGGCGCTGACATCGGCCCGGATGAAGCAGGATCCGATATTCCGGGATGCAGCCCATCATTTTTTGCGTCGCTTCGACAACATGATCGTGGAGTTCGAACCCGCAGCCAGCGATGCCGATCTGACCGCGCTGGGTGAGACCCGAACCGCACGGGCGTTCATGCTGCTGGGTCGCGTCGCCGGAACCTTCGACTAGTCTTTCGGGACGGGCCAGCTCATCCGTGTTGAAATGCTAAAGCCGAACAGGTGACGAAAAGGTCCGGTTTCTTCTTCACCGACGACTCTGAAACCCTCGCGCGCATACAGTTCGCGTGCGCGAGGGTTGGTGTCGATAACGTCCAGCTGGACTTCGGTCATTCCGGTTCGCAGCGCCTCCGCCTTGATGGCAGATAGCAGCTTGGTCCCGACCCCTTGCCCGCGTGCTTCGGCAGCCACAAAGATTCCATCCATCTGAAATACACCGGGCTGCGTTTTGCGTTCGAGCACACTCAGGATCAGACCGCGCCACGTGCCACCAAGCCAACCATAGATCCGGGCTAGATCTGTAATCGAGCCTTCAGTCAGCCCGCCAGATGATGTTTTGAACCCGGCCAGTCCCAGCATCTGCCCATCCTTATCCCGCGCAACCAGTGCATAGTCGGGGTTCAGGACGCGCTCGAAGAACGCGATCCCGCGTTCTTCGGGACCCATGACCTTGTTGAGCTTACCCGAAAACGCCTGCCAGAACAGGTGCGCTGCCAGACCACGCTCAGCTTCACTGAAACCGCGCGAGACCGAAACTGTCACAACCCAAAGCTTCCATAGGGAATGAACCGCACCGGATCACCCGGTTTGATATGGCGCTCACCATCTTCGATCTCGACCAGTCCTTCGGCCCAGCTGAGACCGCTGATACGCCCTGATCCTTCTGAATGGAACACTTCGACACGACCGTCCCTAACCCGGGCTCTCTGGTATTCGCGGCGACCCGGTTTCTTTCGTTTCTCGAAGCCTGCAGGCAGCTCAAACCCCTGAGGTTCAGACCAGCCTGCCCCCGCCATGAGGCAAAGCGCAGGGCGTGCGAAAATCAAGCTACATACCATTGCTGCCACGGGGTTGCCCGGCAATCCGAATACGGGCGTTTCATTCCACATGCCCAATGCCAGCGGGCGTCCGGGTTTCAGTGCTATGCGCCATTCCTGCATTGCTCCGGCCTCGCGCAGCAGGGCAGAAACGTGATCTTCATCGCCCGCCGAGGCGCCACCGCTGCTCAGAATCACATCCACCTTCTGCGCTGCCTCATCCAGACAGGTACGCAGGGCCTCGCGACTATCTGCGATGCGACCCAGGTCGACCGGCACAAATCCCATCCGTTCGATCAGCGACAACAGCATAGGTCGGTTGGCATCATAAATCTGCCCCGGACCTGCGGCAGCGCCCGGCTCAACCAATTCATCCCCGGTCGACAAGACCGCCACACGCAATTGCTGACGAACAGGCACTTCGGACACTCCGACCGACGACAACAGTGCCAGATCCGCTGGGGTCAAGCTGCGGCCCGCAGACAGGGCCAGCTCTCCTGCCGCCACATCCTCGCCCGCACGGCGCGTATTGGCACCTCGCTTCAAGGGGCCACGAAAGGCGATATGGCCGTCCTGAACCGTGACATCTTCCTCAAGTATGACCGTATCGACACCATCGGGTAACGCTGCGCCAGTAAGAACCCTGAGCGCAGAACCTTCGGGAACCTGACCATCGAATGGGATACCCGCTGCCGCCCGTCCTTCGGTCAAAGGCAAAACATAGGTTCCGTCCGAAATTTCCACCGCAAATCCATAGCCATCAACAGCGGTGTTGCGCTGCGGCGGGTTGGATCGTTGTGCGATCATGTCTTCCGCAAGAATACGGCCAGAAGCCTGCATGAGCGGCAGCGTCGCCACACCCGTCACGGGCCTCAGCCTGTCGCGCAGCAAAGCCAGCGCATCATCAACCGGCGTCCAGTTCACCCCTGCGGGCAGAGCGAAGCAATCGTTCTGCAAAGGCGGCGGCGCAATGTCAGGTTTGTTTTGCGAACTGGTCAATTTCAACGTTCCTTTTGTTCGCCGACACTCAGGTCTCTGATCCGCTGGACGTGTCTGGAATACCTTGATCCTTTGACTTTGATAATTGGGGGATTGGCCTCACAATCCAACCTCCTGCAGCACAAAGTCAGCGATAGCCTGCGTATCGTTCAGATCAAAAACCGGACGATCCAGAGTAAGTTCCGTGTCACTGGCGACTGCGCGAATAGTCTCGTCATTGGCCGCGATCAGGGGATTTCCGGGTTCTTTTCGAAAAGCCTCAATCTTGGGGTGCCGCTCGCGTTTATAGCCCTCGATCAAAATCAGATCGACAGGCGACAGGCGGCCAAGCAATTCCTCCAGTGATGGTTCCGGAGCGCCGCGAAGTTCCTGCATCAGCGCCACGCGCTTGCCCGAGGCTAATAGCACCTCATTGGCGCCAGCCGTCCGATGGCGATAGCTGTCGCGCCCCGGCTGATCGACATCAAAGGCGTGATGGGCGTGCTTTACGGTTGAAACGGAAAAGCCACGCCCGGTGATTTCAGCCACCAACCGCTCCATCAACCCGGTTTTGCCCGCGTCTTTCCAACCGGTGACTCCGTATAACCTCATGCGCGCTCCAGCATGTCTTGCGCCAGTTGCAAATCATCGGGCGTGTTAACGTTAAAAAACGGATCGAATGGGTCAGATGAAAACAGCGCCTCACGCCCGTCATGCTTGTCGGTCCACAGAACCACCTTGCGCAGCCCGTCATTCAAAGCCGCCCGCAGGTCGTCCCGCAGGTCCACCGGCCAAAGCCCAAAGGTGGGGTGCCGATTGACCCGCTTTCCACCTCCGGATTTCAGCGCCTCCTCTCCGGTGCGTGGTGTCGTTGCCATGACCAGTGGATGTTTCTGATCCTCAGCCGCATTCATCAACCGCATAACCAGATCGTGCGGGAAAAACGGCGTGTCGGCGGCAGCGGTCACGATGCTGTCCGCACCCTGTTCCGCAGCCCAATCCAGTCCGGCGAGAACACCGGCCAGTGGTCCGGCAAACCCCTCGATCGTGTCTGCAATCACCGGTAAATCAAAATCGGCAAAGCGCGCTGGATCACCATTGGCATTCAGCGCAAGCCCGTCCACCTGCGGGGCGAGACGGTTGATCACATGGCTCAATAGGCTCTGCCCGCCAAGTTGCAGCAAACTCTTGTCTCCGCCGCCCATTCGGGTGGCGAGACCACCAGCGAGGATAACCCCCAAAGGTCGCTTCATTCTCTAACCTCGTTCTACGCCCAATGCCGCTGCCACCCTACAGTTCCTTCAGCCTAGCTGAAATGCCGATGGATAAAGTTGATGCAGGACAAACAGCCACATGATCAGCGTTCCGACCGCCAGAAACGAAGTTGCCGAGACTATATGTGCCGCTAGCTGAGGTTCCTGATCATAGTGTTTTGCCAACAGAAAGATATTCTTTGCAGTCGGCACCGCCGCCGAAACCGTCGCCGCAATCGTCCAAAGCGGATCGAGCCCCACAAGATGCGCGGCGATTAGCACAAGGCCGGGGGCGACAATCAGTTTCGTCAGGGTCAGAAACAGGATCAGAGGGCCGGTCTGCAGGATCGTGCGGACGCTGGTCGTATACCCGATTGCAAACAGTGCAACTGCGGCCAGTGCCTGGCTCAGCAGTGCGAGGTAATCTGAAACAGCGTCTGCGAAACCGATCCCGGTGAAGGAATAGATGACACCGGCCAGCGTCGCGGCGATGATCGGGTTTTTCAGGATATTCAGGATAATCGTCGGCACAGGCGTTTTTGTCGCCGCCGATTGCCTCGAGCTGCTTTCCAGAATGGTGGTCAGCAACAACAACAGCATCGCCACCACCAGATTTGCCAGCACCGCTGGCAGCGCACCGCTTGCACCAAAGATCGCATGCAGCACAGGCAGAGCGACAAGCGCGGTGTTGGAGGCAACGGCCGCGAATGCAGCAACGGTGGCGGAACCGACTGACTTCCCCAGTACCAGCCGGAAGCCGATGAACAGCACCACAAAAAGCACCAGAAGAGTTCCCCCATAGGCAAGGTAGAAGCCGTAGTTGAGGAGGTTTTCAAATTTTTCCTGCCCGATCAGATAGAACATGATCGCTGGGATCAGGACATAAACCGCAAACTGCACCAACGACTCTGAGGTGTCCTTGGCCAACAGGTTAGTCCAGGAAAAGACGTACCCGGTAAGGATGACTGCAAAAACCGGTGCGATGAGATTAATGAGTTCCATGCAAACCCCAATCTAAAATATGGCCGGCGCTTTGGCCCGGGAAACGGGCCGCACATTGCGACACCCTAGGACATATCTTCAGGATTTTGCAGTGTTTTTTGTATCAGGACGATCCGATCGCACTCAGTCGGGGGCCGGTAAGTCTGCAGCGCTCTTCCGGCGATGCTTCTTGTCTTCTACTGCCACGGTTGCCGGGTCGGCGTCTCGGACCAGTCGGTCTTCGCCAGACAGGCAGACAAACCGCTGACCACGCATGCGACCGATCAGGGTCAGGCCAACTTCGCGCGCGATTTCGACGCCCCATGCGGTAAATCCGGATCGAGAGGCCAGAACGGGGATGCCCATCATCGCCGTCTTGATCACCATCTCCGAGGTCAGCCGTCCCGTCGTATAGAGTATCTTGTCTTCGGCTGCTTCCCCTTCGGACAGCATCCAGCCCGCAATCTTGTCCACGGCATTGTGGCGTCCAACATCTTCCATATAGACCAGTGGACGATCCTCGCGACACAGGACCGTGCCATGGATCGCCCCCGCTTCGAGATAAAGAGAAGGGGTGCGATTGATCTTGGCCGCCAGATCATAAAGCCACGACGTCCGGACCTGGACCTGTGGCAGGCGCACATCTTCGAGCCCTTCCATCATGTCTCCGAATACCGTGCCCACGGCGCATCCGCTGGTGCGGGTCTTTTTCTTCAGCTTGTCTTCGTAAGAGGTTTCACGCGCGGTACGCACAATTACAGTTTCCAGATCGTCGTCATAATCAACCCGCGTGATCTGATCATCGGGCAGCAACATGCCCTGATTGCGCAGAAAGCCCAGCGCCAGGTACTCAGGGTAGTCTCCGATCGTCATTGCCGTCACGATTTCCTGTGAATTCAGGAAGATCGTCAGCGGGCGCTCCTCAACCACGGAAATGTTGCTGACATCACCATTCTGATCCACGCCCTCAACTGCGCGTGTCAGGCGCGCGGCACTTGGGTCTGGCGCGATGACGTATTCCGACAGATCTGTTTCGACGGCCAATTGCAACCCTTTCACAAGCCAGCTACTGCTTTGTCCAACACCATAGGATTTAGCCATGGCATTCACCACATCCAAGTCATACTTCTGGAAGGGTTTTCGGGATGGAACCCCGTTCATTTTCGTAGCGATCCCATTTGGCACCCTGTTTGGCGTCTTCGCGACCGAAGCAGGGCTGAATATCGTGCAGACGATGGCCTTTACCGCGACGGTGTTTGCCGGGGCCGCGCAGTTTGCAGCGCTACAATTGCTGCAGGAAAACACACCAACGGCGATCATCCTGGTTTCGGCTTTGGCGGTCAATCTGCGGATGGCGATGTATTCAGCCTCGCTGACCCCCTATCTGGGGGCTGCTCCGATGTGGCAGCGCGCTATCGCAGCCTATCTGACGGTCGATCAATCCTATGCCTGCTCGATCGTGCAGTTCGAGAAAGAACCCGATCTGACGATCCCGCAGCGCATGGCTTATTTCTTTGGTTCAGTGGCACCGATCACGCCACTCTGGATACTGGCCACTTACATGGGTGCCGTGCTTGGCACGCGTATACCCGAAAGCTGGGCGCTGGATTTTGCGCTGCCAATTACGTTTCTGGCGATGATTGGCCCAATGATGCGAACGCTGCCCCATGTGGTCGCCGCAATGGTCGCAATAGTCGTTTCGCTGCTGACGGTGGCCATCCCTTACAATCTTGGCCTGCTAATCGCGGGGTGTGCCGGAATGATGGCTGGTGCGCAGGCTGAACTGATGATGGAACGCAGAAAGGCCAACGCATGAACCAGGTCGATCCAGTAACCATGTGGACTATCATCGTAGGGCTGGCTGTCGGCAGCTATACCCTGCGCTTTGTCTTCATCGGATTTGTCGGGGATCGCCCGATGCCACCATGGCTGCTGCGCCATCTGCGCTACACGGCGGTTGCGATCCTGCCTGCATTGATTGCGCCACTGGTTGTCTGGCCATCCGCAACTGCGGGGCAGCCTGATGCACCACGCATGGCTGCAGCGGCAGTTGCCCTGACCGTTGGTCTTGTCACCAAGAATGTGCTGGCGGCCATCTTTACCGGGGCCGCCACACTTTATGGTCTGCTGTATTTACTGGGATAAACCCGCTGCCTGCTGATTGAGGCGCGCATTGTTTGCTGCAAGACCTTTCTGAAGGTCCGCATCATCATATTCCCGGTATTCCGTGGTCACGACGCCCGGGATTTGCCCAAATTGCTCTGCCAATTTGACCGGGAAAAAGGTCACATCGATCTGCTCGAACCCGGGAACCTGCTGTAGAATCCGAGAGGTTGAATTGGCGCAATAGGCCCCCGCCACCGGTCCGGATTGCTTGGCAAGCTGATAGGCAACCTCGGCCTGCTGTGGGCTGACCTCGATCGTCTGAACGAGGGCATAGTGCGTCTCGCGTGCATGCGAGCTGCGATAGGCCCGTTCGACAGCCGGGGTAATTCCGTACAGGACGTCATCCTTGACCGGCACTATATCTGCCCGGAAAGAACCCGCCGGATCAAAAATCACCCGCTCGCTGGCGCCGATCATCAAGGATGTATGCGCGCCAGACCCTGTACGGGTGTTGATCATGGTATAGAGCGTGAGTGTGGATGGACCCGGATCTTGATAGGATCGCGCAACAATCTCAGCCTGATCGGCTTGCGGACGCTTGGATACTGCGCAGCCAGCCACGGTCACTGCCAGAAGGCAGGCAATCAAAATCCTGATCACGGATGCACTCGCCCAGATTTACGCAGCGAACACTGCCAGGAACAGGCACAGAAGGACGATCGCCACTACGCACCATGTGGTGAATTTGATGAAACCGTCAAAGGTTTTGGTTTGAACGGTGATGTCCATCTCGCCGTGCTTGTATTCAGCCATGTCTCTAGAATCCCAATTCGCGTGTTTATCGGTTGAATAATGGAAAACTCAGGGCCTGTCACCACGTCATTCCCGCGCAGGGGTGGGCAAAGCAAAGACCGAGCAGTTTGGGTAACCAAACCCCCAACGCCATGGCAGGCCGGTGCAGGGGCCCCCGCCAAAACGGACCGCCATGTACATGCCTTCTGCAGTAATAGAATGTGCCGAGCGGACCTGATCCGGTGTCATGTCGTAACGGATCGCGTATTCGTCGGCATGGGCATTCCCGTGCTCTTTGACACAGGACCGCAGTGTCTGATCTGCGGATAGTCTGGCATCAAAGCTATCTTCTGCGCGCAACGCACCGCCAGCGTTGTGATAGGCCCGATCGTGATTAACGCAACAGTCTTCCCAAGGAGGGCGCTCCTCGTAAAGTCTTGCGAATTCCGGAAAGGTGTCCGCCACCAGCCGCCAACTTGCCGACATACCGCCCGAACATCCGTCGGTTTCGAACTCTGTCAGTTCACCAGTACCGCGTTGTTCAATCAATGCGCGGTGGCCCGGCATTTCCACACCGCGCATCAATTCCTGCGCCTGAACGGGAACTGCCAGACAAGCCAGAACCAGTGACAGTTCAGGGGCTTTCATCGCGCATTGCCTCAGTATCCACCGAAAGACCAAAGGTTGTTGCAAGCCACAGCAGCAACCGCTCACCCGGCCCCATTTCAGCGCGAACCCGCAGCACCTCGTTGGCCATTGCAGGCCGGTCGGTGATCAGACCATCCACACCCATCGAAGCCATTGCAGACATCTGCAACGGGTCATTCACGGTCCAGACATAGATATCCTTGTCTGCATCATGAACCGACCGGATAAGGCCCGGAGTGACCATCGCAGCGTTGACGGCGACAAAATCCCCTTCCAGACCGGACAGGTCTCCAATGGCTGTCGCGGCCAAAACACCGGAGCGCCAATCGGGGCGCAGAGATTTCATCTTTTGGACAGCTGGGTATTTCAGCGACATTGTCGCAATGTCATCCTGCATTCCCAGTTCTTCAACGATCTGAATCACACGGTTTTCCAGATCGACATCATGGCCGTAGTACTTCAGCTCGATGATGACCTTGGACTTTCCCTTCGCCGCGCTCAGAACATCCCGCAGAGTCGGGGTGCGTTCTGCGGCATACTCCGGACCAAACCAACTGCCGATATCAATTTCAGCCACATCCTCCATCGTGGCGTCCCAGACCTTCAGATTCACGCCGGCAAGCTTCATGAAGTCACTGTCATGGGCGACGATGACCACGTCGTCTGAGGTCTCCTGAACGTCAATCTCGACCCAATCCGCGCCATCCTCGATGGCCTTCAGGACCGAGGCCATGGTGTTTTCCGGGCGCAGCGCAGCAGCACCGCGATGACCGATAACCTCGGCATGATCAGGGGCCTGAACCCGCTCGAGCAGGCCCTGCCCCATCCACAATCCAAATAGCAACGCCGCAATTGCAGCGCCAACCGTCACAAACACGGGTGTGCGTATGTTTGTGGGTTCGGGATGCGGGATTTCACCGGTTTTGGTTTCAAAGAACCCGTCCAACAGCACCGCCAACGCACCCAGTGCAGTCGCTGCCAAAACCAGCCCGGCCAGAGACCACAGTCCAGCCACCAGCAAACTCAGGGTCAAAGCAAATCTCAGATTTACCCCATCCTGCAAAGGCACCAACGCGAATAATATGCCTGCAACAGCTGCAATCAGTGCCGCGATGACGAAACGCAGAGCCAGCCACAACACAAGCTCAACCTTCAGGCGGCCACGCTTGCCTTCCATCCGTTCAGCGCTCTGATCAAACGCGGCAGAGGGTTCACAATCTTCAAAAAGAACCAGATGCAAGGACAAAGCCCAGGCCGAGAGCTTGCGGATCAGGACCCATGCCAGTGCCAGCACGACAATCCCGATCAGAACAACGGCAACCTTAAAGGCAGGCGGGTGAAAGGTCAGATAATAGTTGATGTCATACTCGGTCAGCGTCCACCACGCGATTATTCCGGCGACCGCCACGAATGGCAGGGCCAGCAACAGAACCCGTAATATGAAGCGCACTGCAAAGCCAAACAGCGCAGGTAGACGTGACAGGATCAGACGGATGGCGGCACTGCCTGCGCGCCATGGATCACGCTCACCCATGCGCAGTGAGCCTGCCATGACAGAAAACACGAAGACTTCTGCCAGCAGAAACAGGCTCAAAACCACGATCGCAGCGATAAATCCTGCTGGGGAAAGGATGAACATTGCGATGTCCTGATCCGTCAGCGCTGTTTGATTGGACAGCGAAACGGCCAGATTTACAGCGATGGCAACACCCGGCGCGATCAGGGCCACCAAGAGCAACCGCACGGCAATATAGATCGGCACAAAGACCCGCCGCCGGGCCCAGGCACCGGCATAGGCATTTGTAACAGCTGAGAAATATGTCACGCGGCGCCCTCCTGAGTATCGCACTCATTCAAGGCTGCGAAAGCGTGAATTGCAAGTCAGGTTGTCAGGTTTCTTCCAGATCTGCCGCCAGTCGGAAACCGATACGGTTGGCAGGCTTATCCTCAACGGACTTGGGCAAGGCACGCAGCATCACGTTCAGCTGGCTGACATGTTGCACCAGTTGCGTACGTGCGCCGGCGCCATCTGAACCATAGAAGGTGATGATATCGGGATCGAAATACCCCATCCCTTCGATCCGCATCACGCCCGCGTCGCCTCCGGTAAAGCCCATGGCAACTTCATGATCGCCATCCAGCGTCTTTTCAAAGTTCTGAATGTACAGGATCAGTCGCTCATATGCCCATTGGGCGGGGCTTTTGGTTGCAACGGGCTTTTGCAGGGGCTCGGGCAGAGCTTTGGTGCCGGATTCAGCATTCGGGTTGGCATGCACTTCATAGCAGCGTGGCAACGCTGCTGCCTCGGCAGCCTCGGCCGATGTTTCGATCTTGTCCTGCATACGCATCTACCCTTTGCGCTGGTATTCCCATGCCCCGTCCGCGCGACGCGACCGGCTCACAGACCCAATGTGGTAGAGATGGTTCAGGTGTGCAACCGCTTCGACCAGTGCGAGGCCATATTCACCTTCGCGAATTGGTCGCTTGAACAGGGGGGCAAAGCAATCAGCAGCGGCTTTTGGCGTATCCAGATCGTCAATCAAACGCGCCAGCGCGCCATGGTGGTTTTCGATCAGTTGCCGCATCCGCACAGGCAATCCGGTAAACGGCAGCTTGTGACCGCCCAACACCAGTTGATCCGGATGCGCCAGCGATTGCAGACGCTCACAAGCCTCAAGCCAGTCCGAGACCGGATCGGCCATGGGTTCCGTCGCATAGACGCCCAGGTTGGGGCTGATCGAACTGATGATCTGATCACCTGTCAGCACCAGATTGTCGTCCCGACTCCAGAACGTGGCATGTTCGGGGGCATGGCCATTGCCCATATGCACATCCCAGTCGCGCCCGCCCATATGGATCACGTCGCCCTGCTTGATCCGGGTAAAGCCCAGCGGCATCGGATAAACAGTGTCCGAGAAATTGAACGGCCGCTCGGCCATACGCTTTTCAAGAACGTCCGCAGCCATACCTGCGCTGCGATAGAAATCTAGCGTTTCCTGAGGCCAGTTCTCCTGAACGTCCAGCGTCAGCATCCGGGCGAACAGCCAGGCTGTACGGCTGGTTATCAGTTCGGCACCGTGTTCTGACTGAAACCAACCCGCATTCCCGACATGATCGGGGTGGTGATGTGTAACCACGATGCGTTTGACCGGTTTCCCAGACAGGGGACCGGACATCAGTTGTACCCAGATGCCACGCGTCTTTTTCGATGACATGCCAGTGTCGATGACAGTCCAGCTGTCACCGTCATCCAGCGCAAAGACGTTGACGTGATCCAGTGCCATCGGCAACGGAAGACGCATCCACAAAACACCATCGGCGACTTCAATTGCCTCACCTGGTGCCGGTGGTTCGGACCAGGGGTATCGGATCGCCGGAGGCTGCACGCCGTCCATCACGCGGCCAACTCATCGGCGCTGAGCGCAAAGAGGTCTTCGGCACCATTCTGCGCCTGCGCCAGCAAACCCGCATGTTCAGGAAGCAGGGCGTTGATATAATAGCGCGCCAGTTTCGCCCGCGGACCGTCCGGATCAGCCAGCGCTGCGGACAGGTGGTAGTGCCCGCCCAGCACCCGCGCGAAAGCGTTGAGATAGGCAACCGCCCCGGCGAAGCGGTTATTGAGGTCATCCTGCGACACAAGCCATTCGGTGGCTTCGCGCAGGGATTCGGTTGCTTCCCAGACCGGACCAGCCAGTTCGGGCACGGTCGCCCGGGCTTTTTCAGCCTGATCCTCGATCTCGTCCAGAAGTCGCGAGGCTGCCTCACCACCATCCATCATCTTGCGGGCAACAAGATCCATTGCCTGAATGCCATTGGTACCTTCGTAGATCGCAGTCACGCGGACATCGCGGTAGTACTGCGCGGCCCCGGTTTCCTCGATGAAGCCCATGCCACCGTGCACCTGCACACCTGTTTCGGCGACCCGCATACCGGTCTGGGTACCAAAGGCCTTGCCGATCGGCGTCAGCAGCGCGGCGCGTGCCGCCCATTCTGCATCGCCGGTCGCCTGCGCCATATCGATGGCTTGGGCATTGGCCAGCATGATCGCTCGCGCTGCAAAGACGTCAGCGCGCATTTCGGTCAGCATACGACGCACATCCGCATGATCGATGATTGTGCCCGAAGGTGTCTTGCCCTGTTTCCGCTCCAACGCATAGGCCAGTGCATGCTGGTACGCGCCTTCGGCGGAACCGACGCCTTGCCCGCCAACACCCAGACGCGCATTGTTCATCATGGTAAACATGGCCGCCATACCGCCATGTTCCTTGCCGACCAGCCAACCGGTCGCTCCGTCATACTGCATCACGCAGGTCGGAGAGCCATGCAAACCCATCTTGTGCTCGAGCGAGACGACCTTGAGATCATTCGCGACGCCGGGCTTGCCGTTTTCATCTGGAATGTACTTAGGCACCAGGAACAGTGAAATGCCCTTTGTGCCTGGAACGCCATCGGGCAGCCGTGCCAGCACCAGATGACAGATGTTTTCGCAGAAGTCGTTGTCACCCCACGAGATATAGATCTTCTGCCCGGTCACAGCGTAGGTGCCGTCACCATTAGGCACCGCCTTTGAGGACAACGCCCCGACATCCGATCCGGCCTGCGGTTCAGTCAGGTTCATCGTTCCCGACCATTCACCTGACATCAGCTTGGGCAGATACAGCTTTTTCAGCTCATCGCTCGCGTGATGTTCCAGCGCCTCGATCTGTCCCTGGCTCATTAACGGAGCCAGCTGCAGCGACAGGCAAGCCGCGCTCATCATTTCGTTCACGGCGGTGGTCACGGTCATCGGCAGCCCCATGCCGCCATATTCGGGATCGCCACTCATCCCGATCCATCCGCCTTCGGCGATCGCTTTCCAGCCATCAGCGTAACCAGTTGACGTACGCAAAACACCGTTTTCCAGCCGGGCTGGTTCCAGATCGCCGGGACGCTGAAGCGGAGCCATGACCTCTTCGCACATCTTGCCCGCCTCGGACAGGATCGCGCTGACCACGTCTGCACTGGCCTCGGAAAACTTGTCGGTGGCGGCGACCTGGTCAAACCCCACAACATTGCTGAGCAGGAACTCGTAATCGGAGATTGGAGCGCGATATGGCATGGCTTCCCTCGGAGTTTGTCTGGCGCCTTGTACACATGGGCTTGGATTCCACAAGCCACGCCGTTAATCATCTGGGCTGGGACGATTACCTACGCTTCCCTATGTTGCAAGCAACCAAAACGCGGCGTCACCATACATGATCCCTAATGGCACTGAATACTTATCCGCCGATCCATCCGGTATCGCTCAGGCTGCTGACCTGCTGCGTCAGGGCTTGCTGGTCGCCTTCCCGACCGAAACCGTCTACGGCCTAGGTGGTGACGCCCGAAACGGTGAGGCGGTCGCCTCTATCTACGCAGCTAAAGGACGGCCAAGCTTCAATCCGCTGATCGCGCATGTCGCCTCGGCCGAAGCTGCCAAGCGTTTCGTGCAGTGGTCCGATCAGGCGGAAAAGCTGGCGGATGCTTTCTGGCCCGGCCCCCTTTCACTGGTTCTGCCCTTGCGTGATGGTCATGGAGTGTCTTCGCTGGTAACGGCGGGTCTGGACACTTTGGCTGTCCGCGTTCCCGCACATCCGACGGCACGCGCGCTTCTCGAGGCGGTTGACGGTCCTGTCGCGGCACCCTCGGCCAACCCATCCGGCCGGATCAGCCCAACCACCGCAGAGCATGTTCGCGAAGGTCTGGATGGACGTATTGCGGCCATTCTGGATGACGGACCTTGTGGTGTCGGTCTTGAGTCCACCATCGTCGGTCTTGCGGGCGAGCCTGCTCTGCTACGGCCCGGAGGTGTGGCGCTTGAAGACATCGAAGCCGTTCTTGGTACCGAGTTGCACCACCACAAGCCCGGAGATTTGCTGACGGCACCCGGGCAGCTGCAATCCCACTATGCGCCGGATGCATCCGTACGCCTGAATGCGCAGTCGCGTCAGGGGGACGAGGTTTTGTTAGGTTTCGGGACAGTAGAGTGTGATGAAAACCTCTCTGCTGAAGGAAATCTGATTGAGGCGGCGGCCAATCTGTTTGCGGCACTGCATAAGCTCGACGGCTCAGGTCGCCCGATAGCTGTCACCCCGATCCCCGAAAATGGGCTGGGTGCTGCAATCAATGACCGTCTGCGGCGTGCAGCGGCCCCGCGCGACAGCTGATCAGGCGCGGCCGGCGCTGGCTGAAAGAGTCAGAGGATCGACACCAAGCGAGGCAAGCGCCGCCGACCATTTCTCGTCATCGGGGACATCAAAGACCAGCTTTGGGGTGGCTTCAGTCGTGAGCCAGCCATTCATGGCAATCTCATCTTCAAGCTGATCCGGCCCCCAGCCGGAATAGCCAAGCATGAGCATCGAATTCAGCGGGCCACGCCCTGCGGCCACATCTTCCAGAACATCCAGTGTGGCCGTCATACTGAAATCATCCGTAATCTGCATCGAGTGCAGGTTAGCCTCGTAGTCCGAGCTGTGCAGGACAAAACCGCGGGACATTTCGACTGGTCCGCCAAAATGAACCAAACGCTCACCAACAACCGGAATCTGGCATGGAATATTGAGCTGTCCAAGCAGGGTTTTGACCCGCAGATCAGAGGGTTTGTTGATGATCAGACCCATCGCCCCGTCATCGCCATGACTACACATATAGACCACCGAATGATCAAAGCGCGGATCGCCCATGCCGGGCATCGCAATCAACAGTTTTCCGGTAAGTTCCATACGTAGAAATCTCTTGGCACTGACTGGTTCAACAATGGCCCCGTGCAATGGGCATTGGCAAGGGACCAACGGCGAATTCCCCCGATTTCATCGTGGTGACCGGAACGTGACTTGGCAATCCGGGCCGTAACACGCATGTATGTAGCATGAAGTCATTTCGCAAACCCATCGCGGCCGCTTTGTCCGCAAGTCTCTGTTTTGCCGCTCCCGCCATGGCGCAGGGCGTCGACAACCTTGTTCAGCTCGAGATTCTGGATGGCGGGAAGACCTCCAAGGGCACCTATCTGGGCGCGCTTCGGCTGGACCTGAAAGATGGCTGGAAAACCTATTGGCGCGCACCCGGCGATGCGGGGATTCCACCGCAGTTTGACTGGAGCGGATCGGCCAATATCGAGGATATCTCGATCACCTGGCCCGCACCTCATGTCTTTGACCAGAATGGGCTGCGTTCAATCGGCTACGAAGACCAGCTGGTTCTGCCGATTGAGATTACGCCGAGGAACGCAAAGAAACCCGTGCGACTGCGCGGCGAGATGGATCTGGGAGTCTGCAAAGATGTCTGCGTTCCCGGGCGCCTGGATTTCGACCACACCGTAGATGCGAATGCGGGGCGTAATCCGGCGATTGCCGCTGCACTGGCGCAACGCCCATATTCGGCCCGCGAAGCAGGTGTCGCCAAAGCCGCGTGCCATCTCACGCCAACAGCAGACGGCATGCAGATCGAAGCGCATATCACCATGCCCTCAAGCGGCGGTGAGGAAATCGCCGTCATCGAACCGGGCAATCCAACGCTTTGGGCGTCTCCGCCCGAAACATCACGGAACGGAAATACTCTGGTTGCAAGATCCGAGGTCATCAGCGCGTCGGGCGGTCCGTTTGCATTGGACCGGTCCGAAGTTCGGATTACGGTGCTGGGTGCAAAACACTCGGTCGATATCCAGGGATGCAGCGCGGGCTGATTGAATGACACCATCGCCAAAGATCGGCGCTCTTGCCGTTGTTCTGCATCAGGAACAGGTGTTGCTTGTCCAGCGCAGCAAACAACCTGACGCTGGATTGTGGGGATTTCCCGGCGGGCACGTGGAATGGGGCGAAACCGTTCTGCAAGCCGCCGAGCGTGAACTACTTGAGGAAACGGGGATCACGGCAGAACCCCTGCACTATCTCGACAACCTCGACCTTTTGAAACGGGATGATGAGGGGCAGGTCAGCGTGCACTACCTGCTTGTCGGGGTCGCCTGCCAATATATCTCGGGCGAACCCGAGGCGGGTGACGATGCAAAAGCCGCAAGTTGGTTTCCAATTGATCAGATCCGTCAGGGCAAACTGCCGATGAGCGAGCGCGTTCCTGATCTGCTAGAGCAGGCGTTGAGGGCGGATCAGGCCTTTGCCCGCCCCGACAGCCGCGCATAAAGCAACCCCGATGCGATTGCGCTGATGGTCAGGATCAGAACAGCGCCGGTCAGGAAAACGCCCAACCCCATGCGCAGGACGGCAACCCCATCTTCGCCTGGATAGAAGCCGGAAAGCAGATCAAGGGGCGTGCCAGCAACGGCAGGCCAGATCATCGATACGCCAAACCACGCCATCAAAATCGCACCGGTCATCGCAACTGCACCGCGCACAACATGGTCCGGCGCCCGAACAGCTCGTCGCATCGCGGTCATTGGCCGGGACATATCCTGTAAGATCGCCAGCAACGCAGGCACCAAAAGCAGTACCAGCAACATTCCGAAACCCAGGCCGTAAACCAGCGTGATGACCGTTGGCTTCAGGAACTGAGCCTGCTGAGACCCCTCATACAGCAATGGCGTGAGGCCCAGAACTGTGGTCAGGGTTGTCAGCATGACGGGTCGCAATCGGTCGGCAGTACCCTCGACAATCGAAGGCACAAGGCCACGGTCTTTTTGATAGCCGTCAATTGTGGTCACCAGAACGATAGAATCGTTGATGATGATCCCGGTCATCCCAAGCAAGCCCACGACCGTGAACATGCTCAGCGGTACATCCCAGATGTAATGTCCCCAAATCGCGCCGACCAAACCAAACGGAATGATCGCCATCACCACCAGCGGCCGTGTCCAGCTGGCAAAAACCCAGGCCAACACAAGATAGATACCAGTCAGGCAAAGGATCAGCCCCGAGCGTGCCTCGGACAGGAATTCATCCTCCTGCTCACTCAGGCCGGCCATACGCCATTCAACCTGACGCTCAGCAGCAATGTTGGGCAGGATCTCTTCGCGCATGGCCCGGCCAATTTCGGCAGCCTGTGTCGGGTCATCCTCGGAAATGTCGCCATTCACCGAAATCACTCTCAGACCGTTTTCGCGTCGCACGGTCGAGAACCCGGATTTGCGTTCAACTGAAACGATATCGGCCAGAGGTACATAGACGCCATCCGGGGTACGCATCAGGGTTCGTTCAAGAAAATCAGCGGTCAGCTCACCCTCAGGCAGTTCCACCCGGATTTCAGCACTGCGCGGACCATCCGGGAATGTTGCTGCCTCGATCCCGTTCAGGCGGTCACGCAGGACGCGACCCAGCGTTTCGATCCGGAAGCCCAGCGCCTCACCCTGAGCCGTCAGATCAAGGATGTACTCTTCTTTGTCATAGGCAAGGTTGTCCTCAAGCGCTGACACCTCGGGGTATTTGGAGAGCTCGGTCTGCAAGTCCTCAGAGGCTGATTTCAGCGTGTTCACATCAGCGCCGTAGAACTGAACATCAATGGCATCGCCACCGGGCCCCGATCGCCAGCCTCGGAAGCTGAGCAGTTCAACCTTGGGATGGCGTGGAACAAAATCCTGCAGCTCACCTACAAACTCAAAGCTGGAATAGGGTCTCAGATCGGCATCGATCAATTCAATTGAAATGCCGCCCAACAGGTCTTCGTCTTTGCCTTCGGCAGCGGACAAGCCAAATCCGGCGCTGCCGCCAACCTCGGCGAGAACATAGTCAATAGGATTTCGTCCGTGACGCTCTTCGTAAATCTGCCCAAGCTCGTCGGTGGCTTGTTGCAGCATCCGCATCATTTCCAGCGTATCCGCACGTGTCGCACCTTCGGCCATGATGAAGTTGCCGGTCACCGAACCGCGTTCGGGTGCGTTGAAGAAGCGCCAGTTCACATCGCCTCGGATGAACAGCGCAATCTGACTGGCGAGTATCGCGATCATCAGTGCGACAACCACATATCGCGCCCAGACCACCCAGGCTACCAAGGGACGGAACAGGTGATCCCGCACCCAGCGGAAGCCCCTGTTCACGATCCGGTTTGGCCAGTCATACCAATGTTCCTTGGCCGAATGCGCGATGGCGTGTGCCATGTGGTTGGGTAGAATCAGGAAACACTCGATCAGCGAGGCAATAAGAACCGCGATCACCGTGAAGGGTATGTCCCGGATCAACTCTCCGAACCGCCCACCAACCAGCGTCAGGCCAAAAAAGGCGATTACTGTGGTCACGGTTGCCGCAAAGACCGGCATCGCCATACGGCGAGCGGCACGTTCGGCTGCGACCATCGGGGCCTCACCCAATCGGCGGGCACGGAAATCAGCGTGTTCTCCCACCACAATGGCATCATCAACCACAATACCCAGCGTGATGATCAAACCAAAGAGCGAGACCATGTTGATCGACAACCCGCCGATATACATGAATGCGATGGCTGCCGACATCGCAACGGGAATACCCGCTGCCACCCAGAACGCGATGCGCGCATTGAGAAACAGGAACAGCAGACAGACCACGAGGCCAAGACCAACCAGCCCGTTATCGACAAGGATATCCAGACGATCAGTGATGGCCTGCGCGCGCGTGCGGATCAGTTCGGCCGTGATACCTTCGGGCAGACTGGCCTGCATTTCGGCCACCACATCCTCGACCGTATGCTGAATGCCAATCGCATCCCCAAGATTGGAGCGGTCCACGCGAATGGACATGGCCGGGTTGTCCCCGACGTAATAGCTGCGATTACGTGTTACGCCTTCGACACGGATCTCGGCCACGTCGCCGACCACAAGCTTGGAGCCATCCTCGAAGGTCCGCAGCGCAATCGCTTCGATTTCCTCAGGCGTGCGCTTTTCAACTCCGGTCCGAATGCGGGCATTCGCTCCTGTGACATCACCTGCCGGGTTTGTCGTGACTTCGGCCGCGACCGCCGAGGCGATCTCGGACATCGTGATATCGTTGGCGATCAGTTGGGCTGTCGGCACCTCGACCACAATGCGCGGCGCCGCCACACCGCGGATCGTGGTGCGTGTGACCCCTGCTGCGAACAGCCGATTGATCAGTTCATCGGTGAACTTTGCCAGTTGTTCAGCTTCTATCGGGCCAGTAATCACCACATCGGTAACCCGGTCCCGCCACGCACCACGCCGGATTGAAGGTTCCTCGGAATCCTCGGGCAGATTGGTCACGCTATCGACGGCTGTGCGCACTTCTTCGACTGCGCGCGACATGTCCCAGTTGGGCTCAAACTCTAACCGAATACGAGCCGACCCTTCACGAGAGGTGGCTTCGGTGCTTGCCACGCCTTCAACGGCCAGCAGCGCAGGCTCGAGGATTTGAACAATTCCGTTGTCGACGTCTTCGGGTCCTGCACCATCCCAGACGACGTTAACGTCAACGCGTTCCAGAATGACATCAGGAAAGAACTGCGCCCGCATATTGGGGATTGCCGCAGCACCCAGTACCAGCATCACCAGTAACAGCAGGTTCGCGACGGTCCTGTGACGTGTAAAATAGCTGAGAATGCCGCCCGCCGCGCCGGGAATCTCGCGGACCATACCCGTCAGCCCCCGGCCCGGTTTTCAAGGCGACGCAGAAGCGTGGCAGGAATCTTCGCCTCGTTCAGCTGCCCCAATACCTGGGCTTTCACATCTTTCGGCATCCGGTCACTTGCCTCGACCTGCGCGACAAAGCGGGCGCGTTGTTCATCGGTCAGTTCAACCATATCCGGTTCGGCTTCGACGCTTGCTTCGACCCGCAGGGGGCGCACTCGGACCCCGGTTCCCAACAGGGGTGTACGCCCGACCACTACCTCGCGACCTTCGAGACCCGGGCCGCGCAGCAATACCTCGTCCCCCTGACGGCGCACCAGTTGCACGGGCAGAGTTTCCAGCCGGTCATCCACGCCCAGCACCAGAACCGATCCATTTGCATCCAGAACCGAAGACGGCAGTCGGACAACACGCTCAAGCGGCTGTTCTTCGACCGAGACCGTGACAAAATCACCGGGTTTGAACCCGGGCGCATCATCAAGGCGTGCATAGATCAACCGCCCTGTCTGACCTTCGCCGGCCGAGCCACTGTCACGGCTGATGCGCCCGCTGGCCGTCAGATCCGTGCCGGTAACCTCAAGCGATACGGTGACCGGAGCATCGATCAGATCGCCCTCGGGATCCAGCAGGCGAACATATTGTGCTGTTGAGACACGAAAGGCGACTTCAAGCGCGTTCGGGTCGACAAGTTCCGCCAGCTTCTCATTCGCCGCGACCAATCGGCCTTCAACCAGCGTGACACCGGTAAGGGTTCCGTCAAAGCGTGCGCGAATTGTCATGTCATCCAAATCACGTTCGGCAGCCTCAAGCGCGATACGAGCCCGGGCCAGAAGAGTTGTCGCCTGGTCCACCCGGGATTCGGCTTGTGCCAGCGCAATCCTGCGCGCAAGCACCGCCTGCTGGGCGGAAGTCGCGGCCAGTTCTGCCTCTTCCACGCTGGCCGTGGCACCAACCCCCCGGGATTCCAAATCACGCTGCCGCTGCAGCGCCCGATCGCGTAGGTCTGCCTGTGCTTCGGCAGCTTTCAGTTCGTCCTGCGCCAGCAACAATGAGCGTTCCGCGTCCCGCTCTTCAAACTGTGCGTCCAGCAAATCGGATTTGGCCCGATCCAACGCCGACTGGGCGTCTGCAGGATCAAGCTCTACCAGTAGTTCACCGGCGGTTACGGTCCCGCCATCTTCGAAATCTTCGGCCAGTGACATCACCCGCCCGCCCAGCGCAGCCCGCAATTCCAGTCGGCGGCGGCTTTGCACCTGACCAAATGCCTCTAGCTGCGGGGTCACGGTATCAAGTTCAGCAGTCTGCACGGTCACGGCAAATATCCGTTCGCGGGCCTGCGGCGGCTGATTGTCCCGTGTCAGAACTTCCTGCACCGCGCCTGTGATCAATTGAACGGCAACAAACAGCAGTGCCAGCGTCAGAGACGCCAGAAAAACGCCAACCAGGCTCTGCCGCAAAAATCGCATTGATCACTCACTCCGGTTGCATCGGGCTGCCATCCGCAAAAGGTAGCCGGACGTAGAAAAATGCCAAGCCACAAAGCGGTTATGAGACGTTAAACGTACGACCAGTCTACTTCCGTCGCAGATGTTCGTCCAATCTGGGCATTATTTCCACGAAATTGCAGGGGCGGTGCCGATAATCGAACTGTTTTTCCAGAATTCCGTCCCAAGCGTCTTTGCATGCCCCCGGGCTGCCAGGCAGGGCGAACAGGTAAGTGCCACCCGCAACGCCACCCGTCGCACGCGACTGAACAGCCGATGTGCCAATCTTTTCCATTGAAATAATTGTGAAAACCGTACCGAACGCCTCGATTTCCTTTTCGTAGACATCGCGATGGGCCTCAACCGTCACATCGCGCCCTGTCAGCCCGGTCCCCCCGGTTGATAGCACGACGTCGATTTCCGGATCGGCCACCCAGGCGCGCAACTGATCTGCGATCTCCCCACGCTCATCCCGCAGGATTTTGCGATCGGCGACCGTGTGACCAGCGCGCTCAATACGATCAACCAGTGTTTGGCCCGAGCGGTCTTCCTCAAGCGAGCGGCTATCCGAAACTGTCAGAACAGCGATCCGGACCGGGATGAAGTCCATGGTTTCATCGATGCGTGACATACTGTGTCAGGCCCTTTCCATGATGGCGAGCCGGATAGCCAATGCGGTGAAAATACCGCCACTGACCCAGCCCAGAATACGAGACGCTCGTGGATTGTTGATCAGGACCTTTCCTGCGCCACCTGCGAAAACCCCGACCAGGCCGTTTATGACAAAGCCGCCGATTGAGATGATCAATCCGAAGATCAAAAACTGCAGCAGAACAGACCCGGTCGCCGGATTCACGAATTGCGGAATGAATGCGAGAACGAACAGGATGACCTTGGGATTGGTGAGGTTGACCAGAAACCCGTCGCGAAACGCAAATCGGGTAGGTCTGGCAGAGCCATCCGCAGATATCGCACCATGACGAATTGCACCCCAAGCCAGATACAGCAGGTATGCGACCCCAAGCCACCGGATGGCGTCAAACATCCAAGGTAAGGCCGCGACTGCAGCCCCCAATCCCAGACCAGCCAGAAAGACGTGAATCATCGAGCCTAATGATATCCCTGCGCTAGCAGCAATTGCAGGCTTTGCGCCAGATCGCAGCCCCTGACCGAAACAGAACATCATATCCGCCCCGGGTGTCAGGTTCAGGGCGATGGCTGCCGGAACGAAAGCCAGCAACGTTACCGTTTCAATCATGCGTCGACCTCGAACCAATTCACGCGCGGACCAAGATTGGCGATATTGGTTTGGCCAATCGAACCGCGATATCCCCAACTGTCATGGATATGACCACATAGCGTCAGCGCTGGTTGAATCCGCTCAACAGCATCCCGAATGGCGGATGAACCGACAGACACACCTTGTGATGTCTTGTCCCCGTATCCTTTGGGCGGCGAGTGTACGATGAGGATATCGGCACTGTCGCACCGCATCAGCAACTCGGCCGCGGCCCCTTCGGACAGATCGCAGGACCAGTCACCAAAGGGGGTGACAGGTACACCATAGCCCAACCCGAACAGGTGTATGCCATCCAAGGTCATCCCAGACCCGTGCAAAACATGAACACCATCAGGGACTGCATCAGCAAGCTCTTCGGCACTTTCGGCATTGCCCGGCACCAGAATCATGGGGGCCGCGATGCCCGAGAGCATGACCATGGCCTCATCCAGACCGTGTCGCATGTTGCAATAGTCACCTGCGCCGATCACCAGATCCGCCTCGGAGCTGGCCGCAACCAGCTCTGCTGCCCGATTCCGGGCCAGGTGCAGATCGGAGAAAGCCAGAACTTTCATCACCCGTTCTCCAGCCGTGCCTTGAGCTCCAGCAGATCGGCCCAGGCCTGACGCTTCATCTGCGGCTGACGCAACAAATAGGCGGGGTGAAACATTGGAATGACGGGCAGGTTCAGTGCCTGATCCCACTTGCCGCGCAACCGCGTGATACCACGTTTGCCCAGCACCGCCTGACAACTGATGTTGCCCATGACGACCAGCACTTCGGGTTTCGCCAGCGCGATATGGCGTTCGAGAAACGGCTTCATCATGCCAATTTCTTCTGGCTTGGGATCCCGGTTCTGTGGTGGGCGCCATGGCAGAACATTGGTGATATAAACGCTTTCGGCGCGATTCAGATCGATGGCCGCCAGCATCCGGTCCAACAACTGCCCGGCTCGACCAACAAAGGGCTTGCCTTCGCGATCTTCATCCCGGCCTGGCGCTTCGCCAACAATCATCACGCGAGCCCCAGGTGTGCCATCTGCAAAAACCAGTTGCCGCGCGCCGCGCTTAAGATCGCAAAGATCAAACGCTTCCATCGTCGCGCGCAGTTCGGGCAGTGATCCTGCTGCTCGTGCTGCCTTTTCGGCCACGGCAGTCGGATCGACTGGCTTTGGTTTCTCCGGCGTTTTCTGAACCGCGGCAAGCTTTTTCGCTTTGGGTGCAGTATCCGGCAGCGCATATCTGTCAACCGGGGTGTCACCGATCGCATCAGTCACGCCCAGTTCAGCCTGCCATTCCAGCAAGGCACGCGCCGTATGATAGTCCAAAGCCGATTCCATGCTTCTCAATCTAACCACCTTTTGACCGAGGGAAAGCGAATAGACCTTGCCATGGCGCTCAGTCGCACCGACGATGCGGATATTCATGCTGTTTGCCTTACGATTCCTTCTGATTGGATTGCTGTTTGCCGTCTTTAGCGGCGAACCTGCCTCAGCGACTTTTCACGACCAGCATAACCAATGCCGCGCCGGTCAGTTCCAATGTGGCAGCAGCTGCTGTTCGGTCGGACAAAGGTGCAGCTTTGACGGGCACTGCATCCGGGCTGGCGGCACCTATTGCGGTGGTGGACGATCCTGCGGACCGTTCGAGCGTTGCGTCGCTGGCGGCACCCGATGTGCGCCTGCCGGGGCGAATAAATGCGCCTCCAGCCTTGATTGTCCAAGTGGTTCACGTTGCAACGGACGCGGAGAATGCGAGCGGATCACGCCCAACTTTGATCCCAGCCCCCGCCCTAAGCCGATCAATCAATGCGACGATGGGTTGGTCTGTGCACCGGGTTCCGTTTGTTTACCGGGGGGCGGATGCAGTCGCCCCGGCTGGTACTTGTGTGAAGAAACCGGTTCCCAATGCCGTCAGGGGTTCAAATGTTCTGCCGGTCGGGGATGTGTACCACTCAAGGCCATCGACTGCGGAAACGGCAAGTGGTGCAAACCCGGCGAGCAATGCCTGCCCGAAGGCGGTTGCGAGAAACTGCCCGAAGGAACGAAACCTTAGGTTGCCTCGGGCCGCGCAGCTTTCTATAAGCGGCCCGATTGTCAGACAGGAGCCCGCCAATGCGTTTCGCCCATCGTCACCTTCTTGGCATCGAGCATCTGTCGCAATCCGATATCACTGCCATTCTGGATCTGGCCGAGAAATATGTCGACCTGAATCGCCAGTCGACCAAGCATTCGGACGTGCTGGCAGGGCTGACCCAGATCAATATGTTCTTTGAAAACTCGACCCGGACACAGGCCAGCTTTGAACTTGCCGGCAAACGTCTGGGTGCGGATGTGATGAACATGGCGATGCAGGCCAGCTCGATCAAAAAGGGTGAGACCCTGATCGACACCGCGATGACGCTGAACGCGATGCATCCTGATCTGCTGGTGGTACGCCATCCACATTCCGGCGCGGTCGATCTGCTGGCGCAGAAAGTGAACTGCGCGGTGCTGAACGCGGGCGATGGTCGGCACGAGCACCCGACCCAGGCCTTGTTGGACGCGCTGACCATCCGCCGTGCCAAGGGTCGCCTCCACCGCCTGAACATTGCAATCTGCGGGGACGTGGCCCACAGCCGCGTTGCCCGGTCGAACCTGATCCTGCTGGGCAAGATGGAAAACCGCATTCGCCTGATCGGCCCTCCGACGCTGGTGCCCGCTCAGTTCTCGGAATTCGGTGCCGAAATCTACGACGACATGCGTGAAGGCCTGAAAGACGTCGACGTCGTGATGATGCTGCGCCTTCAGAAAGAACGCATGGATGGCGGCTTTATTCCGTCCGAGCGGGAATACTATCACCGTTACGGTCTGGACGCCGCCAAACTTGCGCTGGCGAAACCGGATGCGATCGTGATGCACCCCGGTCCGATGAACCGCGGTGTCGAAATCGACGGTACGCTGGCCGATGACATCAACCGCTCGGTGATTCAGGAACAGGTCGAAATGGGCGTGGCTGTCCGCATGGCCGCGATGGAGTTACTTGCCCGCAACCTGAGCGAGGCCGCATGAACAAACTGATCGTCGCCCCACATGAACATGGTGTCCTGCGTCTGTTTTCGCTGAACATGCGCCCGGAAGAGGCGAAGTTCCTGCGTGAGCCGGGTGCCGTTGATCAGGTGCTTGGTGTTCAGGGTCTTGATCCCAAGCAGATCGATATCTTTCCCGTCTCCGACCTCGAAGAGCTCGGCCTGTTTGGCTACCTGAACGAAGGGTGCGGCGTTTCAGAGGATCAACTGGATCGCAATGCACTGGATGCCGTTGAAGGTTGGGTTCTTGTCCTGCGCAGCGCTGCCTTTGCAGGAAAGGGCGCAACGCTGAAACCTGATCCCCGGGTTCGTCTGATCGGCCTTTACACCGAAGAGGCCACCAACTGGACAGGTGGCCCGATTGAGACCGAAAGCGCGAAACCATTTTCGGCACCTCAAGGCGCAGCGCAGGATGACAGGCCACGTCGTATCGGATCAGCGGCGCTGGCCCTTCTGATCCTTCTGATTATAGGAGGCGTTCTGTGGCTGATTCTGTGATCCGTTTCGCCCCTGACAAACAGGCCTATATTCGCACAAACGCATGGCTGGCTGCTTTGGCCATGGCTGGTGCGATGCTTGTTCTCTGGCTGATCGGAAACCCATATGTCTGGACCGGCGCGCCCGCTGGACTTGCCGCTATCGGTATACGTGCCTGGTATCTGGCCTCAGAAGAAATGACCGCCGCCTGGGAAATGACCAAGACAACTCTGACCGGCCCTGGCCCCCGCAAAGTGCCGCTAAACCAGATCACTGCCGTCAACACAATGGGCAGTTTCGTCCAGATCGTCACCAAGGGCGGTGACAAGCATCTGATCAAGTACCAGGCCGATCCCGCTGCCACCAAAGCCGCTATCGAAAGGGCGTTGCCATGAGCAATATTATTTTCACCAATGCCCGCCTGATCGACCCCGAAACCGGAACGGAGGGCACAGGCTGGCTGCACGTGACTGATGGGCAAATCGTGGCGCGTGGCGAAGGAAGTGCCCCTTCGAACGACGCCCAGGTCATCGACTGCAACGGGCAATGTCTGGCCCCTGGCATTGTCGATATCGGCGTCAAAGTCTGTGAGCCGGGTGAACGGCACAAGGAAAGCTACAAATCCGCAGGTCTTGCCGCGGCGGCGGGAGGTGTGACCACCATTGTCACCCGTCCCGATACCAGCCCGGCCATTGACACCCCAGAAACGCTGGAGTTCATCACACGCCGGGCGCAGGCTGACACACCCGTCAACATGCTGCCGATGGCCGCCCTGACCAAGGGACGCGAAGGGCGCGAAATGACCGAGATCGGATTCCTGCTGGATGCAGGTGCCGTTGCCTTTACCGATTGCGATCACGTCATCGCGGACACCAAGGTGTTTTCCCGCGCACTAACCTATGCCCGGTCTTGCGGCGCACTGGTCATCGCGCATCCGCAGGAACCGGGGCTCAGCTCTGGCGCGGCGGCGACCAGCGGCAAGTTTGCCGCACTGCGTGGGTTGCCCGCCGTTTCCCCCATGGCTGAGCGCATGGGTCTTGATCGCGATATCGCTTTGCTGGAGATGACCGGCGCGGCTTATCACGCTGATCAGATCACCACCGCCCGCGCCCTGCCCGCCTTGGAACGGGCCAAACGCAACGGGCTGGACATCACCGCCGGAACCTCGATCCATCACCTGACGCTGAATGAGCTGGACGTGGCCGACTATCGCACCTTCTTCAAGGTCAAGCCGCCGCTGCGATCCGAGGACGACCGGCAAGCTGTGATCGAAGCGGTGCGAACCGGCCTGATCGACACGATCAGTTCGATGCACACGCCGCAGGATGAAGAAAGCAAACGCCTGCCGTTTGAAGAGGCCGCCTCGGGTGCGGTCGCCCTCGAAACGCTGCTGCCGGCTGCGTTGCGCCTCTATCATGCAGGCCAGCTGGACCTTCCCACTCTGTTCCGCGCCATGACACTGAATCCCGCGAAACGGCTGGGTCTGGACTGTGGCCGACTGTCCGACGGGGCACCTGCTGATCTGGTCTTGTTTGACCCGGATGTACCCTTTGTGCTGGACCGCTTTACGCTCAAATCAAAATCGCAAAATACTCCGTTTGACGGCCAGCGCATGCAGGGTAAGGTCACCGCGACTTTTGTCGCTGGAAAAGAAGTTTACCGGAGATCCTAATGCCCTTTTTCGACAGTACCACGACCCAACTTATTCTTTGGGCCGCACTTGGGTATCTGATGGGTTCGATCCCGTTTGGCATGATCGTTGCTCGGGTGATGGGGCTGGGGAACCTGCGCAATATCGGGTCTGGTAATATCGGCGCCACCAATGTTCTGAGAACCGGCAACAAGGCCGCCGCCGCGCTGACTTTGCTGTTTGACGCGGTCAAAGGGGCCGTGGTTGTTCTGCTGGCCCGGGTTCTGGCTGGTGAGGACGCCGCACAAATCGCGGCGCTTGCCGCGTTTCTGGGCCATTGCTTCCCAGTCTGGCTGGGCTTCAAGGGTGGCAAAGGCGTCGCGACCTTTCTGGGTCTTTGGCTGGCACTGGACTGGCGAGTTGGGGTTGCCTGCTGCCTGACTTGGCTTGTGGCGGCTGCAATCTGGCGAATATCCTCGGTCGGCGCGCTGGCCGCAGCGGCGTTGTCGACAACCTGGATCATGGTACTGACCGACGGTTCGACCTTTATCCTCGGGATCATTCTCACCCTATTGGTCTACTGGCGCCACAGCACCAACATCGCCCGCATCAAGGCCGGTACCGAACCTAAAATCGGAAAGTCGTGAACGCATCTGATGCGTTCCTGAATGCGTTCTTCGCCCTGCCATCCGGTACGTTCACCGGACAGGCAGGAGCACGCAGATATGTCGTGACACGACAGGCCATGGCAGGCGGAAAATCCCACAAGCTGGTTGCACATGAACTGGGCGGGACCGACTACATCAGCCTGAATCTCTATCTCACACAGAACAGCGGTGCATTGCTGCGACCTTGCGAAATGTCCGCAGACAAGGTTTCAAACTTTGTATTGATGCTTGTTCCCGATCAGCCCTGACTCAGCATTTCTGAACACTTGTTATTCACCTCTGCACAATCACGATTGATTGCTTTGAACGTGATCACGGCGCTGCCCAATTGGGTTTTGTGACGGCCAATTACCGACCGCACAGGACAAAAAACTCAGGGTTGCTGCGCCATGTTTTCAGACGGTTCAACGCAACCCAATTCACGAAAGGTGAAGTTATGAACAAGATCAAATCCGTACTGGGTGGCGTTGCGCTGTCCGTAGCAATCGCAAGCTCGACACTGGCCGCAGGCGTCGAAATCAACGCATCCTCAACCGGCCTGGCCATGCAGGGTTATGACCCGGTCGCCTATTTCACCGAAGGCGAAGCGACCAAAGGCAGCTACAAGATCACCACGCTGCATGACGACGCGATGTACCGCTTTGCCTCCGAAGAGAACAAAGCCGCTTTCGAAGCCAATCCTGCGGCCTACCTGCCCGCATATGGTGGCTACTGCGCATTCGGTGCTGCAATGGGCTTCAAGTTTGACGGTGACCCGAACCACTGGAAAATCGTCGATAACAAACTGTACCTGAACCTGTCGCAGGACATTCAGGAACGCTGGGAAGGCGACATCCCGGGCTTCATCGAAAAAGCAAGCGCCAACTGGACAGACATTGCCGACAAGGATCCGGCAGAACTGCAGCAATAATCCGCTGATAAAAAACTGCATTTCGGCGGCGGATGTATCCGCCGCCGTTCTTCATTTGGATACTGAATTTCCCGAACCTATCTGCTGATCATAAACGCCCGGAAACACGGGTGCGCGCGCTTCAACACGGCAAATGCGCAAACAATCGGGTTGGAATAGGTGAAACATCGGTGATCCGGCCTCCGGGCCGGGACGTAATGATCAGTACAGGTTCGTGATTGGCGATGCCCTCACGAGCTCAATTTCCGAATGGAAGGATAAAAAGATGACAGGAAAATTGGCAATCGTCACCACTGTCGCGACTTTGGCGGCAGGAACGGCCATGGCTCAATCCTCAGGTGATTTCACCGGGTTTTATGGTGGTGCTCAGTTTGGTTATGCCGACATCGACACCAGCCTTTCAGGCGTCGACGGTGACGGCGCCATCGGTGGTATCATCCTCGGGTATGACTACGACATGGGCGACTGGGTCTTCGGTGGCGGCTTTGACTATGACTGGAGCGACGTAGACCTGTCTGGCGCAGCCAAGGTAGAAGACGTGTGGCGCCTGAAGGTGCGCGCCGGTTACAAGGTCAACCCACAGGGGCTGCTCTATGGAACCACCGGCTATGCCGAAGCGAGCACCAACACGCTGGGAAGCGATGACGGCTGGTTCATCGGTGCAGGTTACGAACAGATCGTGGCACCGAATGTCAGCATCGGTGGTGAAGTGCTCTACCACCAGTTCGACAACTTCAATTCAAGCGGCATCGATGTCGATGCGACGACGATTCAGGTCCGGGCAGCGTACCGCTTCTGAATTCATTCACTTGAATGCAGAGACCCGGCTAACGCAGCCGGGTCTTTTTTGTTCAGAGTTCCAGGATCGTGCTGCCGGTGGTCTGCCGCGCCTCAAGCGCGCGATGCGCGTCAGCGACCTGATCCAGCGGAAACCGCTGATCGATGTGAATTTTAACTTCACCCCCCTCGACCTTGCCGAACAGACGGCGTGCCATTGCCTGACAAACCGCATGATCCGAGATATGCGTGAACAATGTTGGTCGGGTGATTTTGAGAGACCCCTTCTGCCCCAGAATGCCGATATTGAACGGCGGAACCGGCCCGGATGCGTTGCCGAAAGAAATCATCATTCCCAATGGTTTGAGAGAATCCAGCGATCCTTCGAACGTATCCGCACCAACTGAATCCATAACGGCGTCTACGCCTTTGCCATTGGTGATTTCAGCCACCCGTTCAGCAAAGTTCTCGGTCCGGTAGTTGATGCAATGTGCGGCCCCATTGAACTGCGCCAACCGGCATTTGTCATCCGTTCCGGCGGTTCCGATCAGAGTGATCCCTTCGGACTTGGCCCACTGACACGCAATCAGCCCCACCCCCCCGGCAGCCGCGTGAAACAGGACGGTATCGCCACGTTTCAACGGCGTGGTGCGGTGAAAGAGATATTCAACAGTCATCCCTTTGAGCATCATGGCGGCCGCCGCATCGAACGAGATGCCTTCAGGCAAAGGACAGACCTGAGATGCAGGCATTACCCGGGCTTCGCAATATGCCCCGGACGGGGTGGCAGCATAGGCGGCACGCTGGCCGGGTTCCAGATGAGTAACGCCTTCGCCAACTTCTTCAATGATACCAGCCGCTTCCATGCCCAATGCATGCGGCAGTTCCAACGGGTAAAGGCCCGTTCGCTGATACACATCGATAAAGTTCAGACCGCAGGCATGATGACGAATGCGCACTTCGCCAGGTCCCGGACTGCCCAGTTGCCTGTCTTCAATCTTCAGAACCTCGGGTCCGCCGGTTTCGTGAATGACTACGGTTCGTGCCGTTTGCTGCATGCTGACCTCCTGTTGCCTGCTGCAAGGCTAGCACGCCTGCACATCAGAGCAATCCGTGTGATCGCGAGGCAGTGATCCGGTTTCGGCAAAAATATGCTATACTGGGTCAAGGCGTTGCCGGCTGATCCGGCCACGGGCAACCTTATGCCGGATACATTCCGCGGCGCGAACCCGCCAAGGAAGGGGATGAAGATGGCAAAAACAATCGGTAACCCGATCAGTTGGGCCGCCCAAAATCTTGGAGCGACCAGCGATCATATTGCGGAAAGCGTAACCCGGATCGGCAGTTCGGACACCCGGCATCTGCCAACCGTGCAAACTCTGACATTACAGGATCTGCGCGACAGCCTGAGGGCGGGATATCATGATTTCCTCGAAACACGCGCAGACGCGATCTTTGTGGTGTTGATCTACCCCATTGCGGGATTGCTCATGTTCGGGATCGGGCTGAACATGAATATGGTGCCTTTGCTGGCCCCGCTGATTGCAGGTTTTGCCCTGATCGGCCCGGTGGCAGCGGTTGGACTGTATGAAATCAGCCGCAAACGCGAACAAGGGAGGGCCGTGCACTGGCTGGATGCCTTTGGCGTTTTCCGATCACCTTCTTTCGGAGCGATTTTGGCGCTTGGGTTTTATCTGGTCATGCTGCTGCTGGTTTGGCTCATGGTGGCGCAAGCTGTCTATGTGCTGACGCTTGGTCCCGAACCACCAACATCCATCAGCACCTTCGCCGCCGAAGTTTTCACCACAGGCGCAGGTTGGAGCATGATCATTTTCGGCACAGCAATCGGGTTCCTGTTCGCGCTGGTCGCATTGGCCGTTAGTGTTGTCAGCTTTCCGCTGTTGCTGGACAAAAAAGTGGGGCTGCCGGTGGCGGTGGTTACATCAGTCCGCGTGCTGCGACACAATCCCGGCGTCATCCTGACCTGGGGTTTCATCGTCGCCGCATTGTTAGTGATCGGTGCCATACCGATGTTATTGGGCCTGATCGTCGTCATGCCCGTTTTGGGCCACGCAACATGGCACTTGTACCGCAGAGCAGTGTCCTGACCGGAAGGTTACGCGCGGGGCGGGCCCGCGCCTTGAATTTCAGTCAGCCACTTTTAAGACGATCTTGCCGATATGGCCCGAGCTTTCCATGCGTGCATGGGCGGCTGCCGCGTCTGCCAGATCAAACTCGCTGTCCATGACCGGCGCAACTTTTCCAGCCTCCAGCAATGGCCAGACAGCTTCATGCAAATCCTGAGCAATCTTTGCCTTTGCCAGATCGCTTTGCGGGCGCAGTGTGCTGCCGGTCAGAGTCAGTCGTTTCACCATCATCAGCGCAAAGTTCAACTCGACGACGGGACCTTGCAGAAAGGCAATCTGAACAAGTCGCCCATCCTCGGCCAGGGCCTTGACGTTGCGCGGGATGTAGTCGCCGCCAACCATGTCCAGAATCAGGTTCGCACCTCCCTCGGCGCGCATGGCTGCGACGAAATCCTCATCCCGGTAGTTGATCGCTTTCTCGGCCCCAAGATTGACACAGGCTTCGCATTTCTCGGCCGATCCGGCCGTGGCAAACACCCGAGCACCAAAGGCGTTGGCCAATTGAATGGCTGTCGTGCCGATTCCGCTGGAGCCACCATGGACTAGAAAACGCTCTCCTGCCTTCAAGCTACCGCGCGTGAAGACATTGGACCAGACTGTAAAGAATGTCTCGGGCAGGCAGGCCGCTTCCTTCAGACCCATGCCTGTGGGGACTGGCAGACAATGCGCGGCAGGTGTTGCAACATATTCAGCGTATCCGCCACCAGGCAGCAACGCACAAACCTGATCGCCAACCGCAATCCCTTCGACCCCTGTGCCTATGGCCACGATTTCGCCCGAAGCCTCAAGCCCTGGCAAATCGCTGGCACCCGGAGGCGGATCATATGCCCCGGCCCGTTGCAATGCGTCCGGACGGTTCACACCGGCATAGGCGACCTTGATGATCACCTGCCCTTCGCCCGGTTCCGGCATCGGACGCTCGGTCAGTTGCAGAACATCGGGGCCGCCCGGCGAAGTGATTTCAACGGCGCGCATCATCTGAGTCATGGGCAATTCTCCTTTGCCCCTTGCCTAGCAGCCAGACATGCAGACGCCTAGCGACAAGTTGCAGTTCCGCCGTTATTTCCGGAACGATACCGAACCCGGTAGATCGGTGCGCATTTTGACAGGTGCCTTCACCTGGCCTGCCAGCCAGTTTGGGACGGCGAGGAACGGCTTGAACAACGGGTTCTCATTCACCTGCGCCTTGAGCTTTTCGAACTGCATCACACCCTCGATGCGACGATCCAGAAACTCCCATGTGGCCTGATAGCCGGGCGTCTCGTCCCCCAGCCAGAACAACAACGTCGAGGAATAGACCCCCGACAGGGTGGCCCGTTTGGTGTACCAGTTCACGTCATCTGATGTATCACCCAACGCGTCCCAGATAAGATCACATGTGCCCCAGATCGCCTTGGCGCCATCGGCGGCATAAACAGGCAGTGCAAAAAGCGTCACACCACGGCGCACCGCCTCTTTGTCCTCAACCGCCTGCAGGCGGAACCGGACCGCAGCCGCGATTTTCTCGCGAAACTTCAGGCCGCTCAGGTCTTCGGTCTTCAGCCGTTCCAGCATGGCCGCGTCGCCCCGCGCGTGAAACGCCAGCGCCAGATCAACCGCCCCGCGCGGACAGATGGCGCGCGCCAGCCCATCGTCGATATCACTGTCTTCTATCGCCGCGCGAAAGCTTGTCTCGGACCAGCCATCAAAGGGGACGTGGTCAAGAATTGCGTTCAACAGCTGCTCTTTTGCGTCTTCGTAAGTCACGGTCATGGCGGTTCTCCGGTGTTCGGGCCCAGTACTAGACAAGTTAGGTGCGCTTTGCTATACGGCCAACTCCTGCAATTTCCTTGCAACTCGAATCTAGAAAGGTGGTGACAACCACATGCAGGTTAGTGTTCGCGACAACAATGTCGATCAGGCGCTTCGTGCCCTGAAGAAAAAGCTGCAGCGCGAAGGCGTGTTCCGTGAAATGAAGCTCAAGCAACATTTCGAGAAGCCGTCCGAGAAAAAAGCGCGCGAGAAAGCTGAAGCGATCCGCCGTGCCCGTAAACTGGCACGCAAGAAAGCCCAGCGCGAAGGTCTGCTCTAAGACTTTCCTCGTCCAGCTTTGGATGACACTATTTGACGACCCCCGAGGCATCGCCCGGGGGTTTGTCGTTTCCGGGGTCGGATACATTTCGCCGACTCGGCTCGTGCGCCAAGCGACAACCAGCCATTTGCCCCTCAGCAACATTTTGCCCGGCATCTTACAGCGCAGCGAATCTCGCGCTGGTAGCATCGCCTCGCCAAAACTCGCCTTCTGGAAATCCCTGTCTATGAACCCGGCACCCGGCCTCTGTAACTGGCGGCGTCTGCAAAGACACAACACCAAACGGAGGCAAAAATGTCGACTGCAAGTAGTATCGAACGAGAAATGCTGGCGCTGATCAATCAGGAGCGCACATCCCGCGGACTGGAGCCGCTGCAACTGGAAACACGCCTGAATGAATCATCCGAGGATCACAGCGAATGGATGCTGGCCACGGATACGTTCAGCCACACAGGTTCGGGTGGTTCTACCGCAACCCAGCGGATGGAAATGGCTGGCTTCGATTTTTCGGGCAGCTGGAGATCGGGCGAGAACATCGCGTGGCAATCCGAGCGTGGTGCACCCGGCATCAGTGATGATGTCCAACAGCTTCACCAGAACCTTATGAACAGCCCCGGTCACCGGGCCAATATCCTGAACCCGGATTTCAAATACATCGGTATCGGCGTTGAAACCGGTGACATGCAAGGGTTTAACGCTGTAATGGTCACCCAGAACTTTGCCACAACCGATGCAGCGGTCATGCTGGACAATGGTGGCACCACCCCACCTGCCCCCACACCGCCAGTTGAAGAAACCCCGCAGCCAGAAGAACCGGTAGCCGAAGTACCTCAGCCCGAAGAACCCGTAACCGAAACACCGGATACTGATGTCACCGAGACCGAAGAGCCGGAGACCGAAACTCCGGGAACCGACGTCACCGAAACCGAGGAACCGGAAGTCGAAACGCCGGATACCGACGTGACCGAAACTGAGGAACCGGAAGCTGAAACACCGGATACCGATGTGACCGAAACTGAGGAACCGGAAGCTGAAACACCGGATACCGATGTGACCGAAACTGAGGAACCAGAATCCGAAACCCCAGGAACAGACGTCACGGAAACCGAAGAGCCGGAGACCGAAACTCCGGTGGCTGAGACACCCGAGCCAGAACAACCCGAATATGCATGCTTTGATGTTCAGGCCTTCCTTGCCGAGATCGAAGCATTCGTCCAATCTCTGAGAGCTCAGCTGGATCAATTCGACTGGAACGAAACCGAGATGGCAGATGCGGAGCCTGAAACGGACGACTTCGAACTGGTCATGGCTGGCGAGAACAATCCTGCGTCCGAGTTGGAGACCACAAATTCGGATGTGGCGGAAGACACCTGCGGGGACGTCTTTGTGTTCAACTACTATGATGTTGATTTCATGATGGACGCCGCCTAACGGCTTTCCGGTGCGAGGCTGGAATTTCCCGACCTCGCACCATTCTTTCTTTCGAGCCGTCAGTAAACCTTGGGAACATAGAGTTCATCAGGAAGTATGCGGCGCTCGTACTCGGGATTGTAACGACGATCCGGGAGCGTGACCTTTTCCTGCGGTACGTCGTCATACGGAATTCTGGTCAGCAGGTGCTCGATACAGTTCAGGCGTTCACGCTTCTTGTCATTGCCCTCAACGATGTACCACGGTGCTTCTGGAATGTTGGTGCGGAAGAACATGTCTTCTTTAGCCTTGGTGTAGGATTCCCAGCGGATACGGGATTCCAGATCCATGGGGGAGAGTTTCCACTGTTTCATCGGATCATGAATGCGCATCAGGAATCGCAACTGCTGTTCTTCATCCGTGATCGAGAACCAGTATTTCAGCAGAATGATGCCCGAACGGACGAGCATACGTTCGAATTCGGGAACGTCCTGAAAAAACTGCTCGACCTGGTCTTCGGTTGCAAAACCCATAACGCGTTCGACACCCGCCCGGTTGTACCATGACCGGTCGAACAGCACGATTTCTCCAGCCGCGGGCAAATGCGGAACATAGCGCTGAAAATACCACTGGCTTTGCTCACGGCGGCTGGGAGCTGGCAACGCGACAACACGCGCAACCCGCGGGTTCAGGCGTTGCGTGATCCGCTTGATCACGCCCCCCTTGCCCGCACTGTCACGGCCTTCGAACAAAATACATACCTTGGCACCGGTGTGCTGAACCCAATCCTGAACCTTGATCAGTTCAGCCTGCAGACGCAGCAGATTGCGGAAATACACCTTGCGGTTCAGCATTTCGGGATGCTGGTCGCGATAGATCTTGCGGACTTCCATCGAGAGCATCGGCTCGCTGAACTCGATCTCAAAATCTTCGTCCAGCGTATCTTCCAGCTCAGCTTCCAGCCAGTCTTTGGGCTCGTAGTTGTTTTCGTAAGCCAAGGTCTGCTCCTTATCTTTCATCGGGTTCGGACCGTAACGGGCGTGTGTAAACAGCGGATGTCATAAAAACGGTCATGCGCGTTCCAAGACATGAATGTGAACCTGTCGAGGGCGGGATACAAGCGTCTGGATTGACGCAATGACAAGCAGTTGACGTCCTGCGCAAATCTGAGTCCAAGTTGATCCACAACCCGGAGGTACCTTTGGCGCCCTTTCTTGCTCTTCTCCCAACGATCTGGCCCTGGCTCATTCTGGTGCTTGGTCAGATTTTCGCACTGTCTGGCCAGCGTCTTCTGGGTTTGGTTATGCTGCTGCTGTTTGGCTTTGTGTCTACTACGTTAGGTCTGATCACACTTCCGGCAATGCTGTTCGCCACTCTTGGATTGATTGGTGCGTCTTACCTGCCCCGCCTGAAGGGTTTGACTGCTATACTCGGACATCTTGCGCTGATCATATGGAGCCTCGCTCTGGGCGCCCACCTGATGCCAGGTTTCAATAATCTTCTGGTTCTGGATCAGGTGAATGCCGGACCAGACAGTGGGCCATTCACGATGTACCTGAACCTGGACAAACCCATCGTGTTCTTTGCTGTCCTGTTGGCCTGCCCCATGATCATCAATGGGGCGATACCCACCCGCCGACTGCCACTGGTTATCGGTATATTACTCCTTCCAGCGCTGTTCCTTTTGGGCGCCACGTCAGGGGCAGTCCAGCCTGAACTCGGTCTGCCTGCCTGGTGGATGATCTTTGCCTTCTCAAATCTGTTTCTGACCTGCCTGACAGAAGAGGCCTTCTTTCGCGGTTATCTGCAGTCCGTTTTGTCAACAAAAGCCGGTCCTGCCATCGGGATCACCCTTGCCAGCATTCTGTTCGGGTTGGTTCATTTTGGCGGAGGGCCAGCGCTGGTTTTCTTTGCCTCAATCCTAGGGCTCGCCTGTGGTTTGGGCTACTATGCAACCGGCAGACTGTGGGTACCGACGCTGATGCATTTCGGGTTCAACTTTGCACATCTGGCCCTGTTCACCTATCCCGGTCCGGCTTGAGGATAACCTAGACGGGCAATGCGGTCGTTTTGAACACTGTGCGCAGGGCAAAGGAACTTTGCATCTGTGCCACGCCTGGCAGTCGCGACAGGTACTGACGGTGAATGCGTGCGAAGTCTTCGGTGTTTTCGGCAACGACCTTGAGGATGTAGTCAGCCGTCCCTGCCATAAGATGGCATTCCAACACGTCGGGAATGCGACGAACCGCCTTTTCAAAAGCCTCAAGCAACTCTTCAGCTTGCCCTTGCAACGTAATCTCAACGAAAACGGTCGTCGGTACGCCCATTTTGCGCGCATCAAGCAGCGCAACGTAGTCGCGAATAAAACCCTCAGCCTCCAGACGTTGAACGCGACGATGACACGCCGAAGGTGACAGATTCACTTGCTCGGACAGTTCCGAGTTCGACATTCTGCCTTTGCGCTGCAGTGCAGCTAAGATCTTTTTGTCGGTTGTATCAAGGCTCATTCACGCACATCCGTCGCAAGAAACTGGTATTTCTTCGAATATTCTCCCATACCTTTACTTGTCAATGCATCGAGTTTCACAAAAATTGCACCCGAATTTGCACATAATTTAAGCAGTTTATGAACGGAGAGCCCTAATGAAAATCGGTTGCCCCAAGGAAATCAAACCCCAGGAATTCCGCGTCGGCATGACCCCGAACGCCGCTCAGGAAGCGGTTGCCCGTGGACATGAAGTGATCATCGAAACCGGAGCCGGCATGGGTTCGGGCTTTGACAATGACGCCTATATCGCTGCCGGTGCCCGCATCGTTGACACGGCGGCAGAGGTCTTTGCCACAGCCGACATGATCGTGAAGGTCAAGGAACCGCAGGCCGGTGAGCGCAAGATGCTGCGCGAAGGTCAGCTGCTGTTCACCTACCTGCACCTGGCACCGGATCCGGATCAAACGCATGATCTGTTGGAATCGGGCTGTACTGCCATCGCTTATGAAACCGTGACGGATGCGAATGGCGGCCTGCCCCTGCTGGCCCCGATGTCCGAGGTTGCGGGGCGTCTGGCACCTCAGGTCGGATCGTGGACTTTGCAGAAAGCCAATGGCGGTCGCGGCGTTCTGATGGGCGGCGTTCCCGGTGTCAGCCCGGCCAAGGTGGTTGTGATCGGTGGCGGCGTCGTGGGTACTCATGCCGCGCAGGTTGCTGCCGGAATGGGCGCAGATGTCACTGTTCTGGACCGCTCGCTGCCGCGTCTTCGCTATCTGGATGACGTGTTCGGTGGCCGGTTCAAAAACCAGTACTCGACTGCCGGTGCCACCGCAGAGCTGATTCAGGAAGCCGACATGGTGATCGGCGCTGTTCTGATCCCGGGTGCAGCGGCGCCCAAGCTGGTCACCCGCGCACAGCTTTCAACCATGAAGCCCGGCGCAGTTCTGGTAGACGTCGCCATCGACCAGGGCGGCTGTTTTGAAACGTCCAAAGCGACCACCCATGCGGATCCGATCTATGAGGTGGATGGCATCATGCACTACTGCGTCGCCAACATGCCGGGCGCAGTTGCACGGACATCCACCATCGCGCTGGGTAACGCGACGATGCCGTTCATGCTGGCGCTGGCCGATAAGGGCTGGAAGCAGGCATGTCAGGATGATCCACATCTTTTGGCCGGCCTCAATGTGCACGCAGGTCAGCTGACCTATTATGCCGTCGGCAAGGCGTTGGGCATCGACGTCGTATCACCCAATGTCGTGATCAAAAGCTGATCGTCGCGACCGATTGATTGTCTAAAGAAACAGCGCCGCGCAATTGCGCGGCGCTTTGCCCAACGGGAAGTGGGCATTTGTAATGCCCAATTGACGGGCGGGAGGGCTCAGCCCTTTTTCTGGATTTCCACCGAATGCGGATAGGGAATCGAAACACCTTTGGCATCAAAGGCTTCTTTCACCGCTTTGGTCGTCTCAAATTTGACGTCCCAAAAATCCGGCGCGTTACACCACAGACGTGCGGTCAGATCGACAGAGCTATCCCCCAGATTGGTCACCCGTACCCATGGTTCCGGATCGCTCAGGATGCGGCTATCGGCTTTGGCGACATCAAGAATGATGTTCATCGCTTCATCGGCATTGTCACCGTAGTCGATCCCAAACACCAGATCGACGCGGCGCGTATCATGCGCGGAGAAGTTTGTGATGATCGATCCCCAGGCCTGACCATTGGGAACAATGATCTGCACATTGTCCGGAGTTACAAGCTCGGTCGTGAACAGGTTCAGATCCTTGACCGTACCAGAGGTGCCCCCGATGTCGACATATTGGCCCAGTTTGTAGGGCCGGAACACGACCAGCATGACGCCCGCAGCCAAGTCGCTGAGCGTGCCCTGCAGCGCCAGACCGATGGCAAGCGAAGCTGCACCAAGAATAGCGACGATACTGGTGGCCTGAATTCCGAAGATCCCCAGAACGGCGACCAGCACTATGGCAAGGATCACCCATTTCACCATGCTCGCGGCGAAATTCCCCAATGTGGGGTCGATCTGCGGAGTTTTGTTTATCCGACGCCGCACCATTCCAGCAATCGCTCCGGCCACAATCCAACCCAGGATTATGACGATCAGTGCTTTGACCGCATTCATGATCAGCGGGGCAAACGCGCCCATCTGTGTTACGACCTCGTCCACGCGCATCTCCTTTCAAGTAACAACAAACCCGCGTCTTTTGCGCGGGATCATGCAAATACTGTGCGAAAATAGCATTTTGGTCTAGGTGCGAGTTGTTCCGGTTTTCCCCGTTGTTCCTCAACACACATCCGCTGACCAACCACGCACATGACAGATACTGGTAAGATCGCGATCCCATGCCTAGCTTCTGAGAGCAGCCCGAAAAGGAGCGTCTCATGCTGGATACCACATCACATCCCATTACCGGCCGCTGGCCCGCCAAGCACCCGGACAAGATTCAACTCTATTCCTTTCCAACTCCGAACGGGGTCAAAGCCTCGATCATGCTGGAAGAAACCGGCCTGCCCTATGAACCTCATCTGGTCACTCTTTCGGATTCGGACGTCAAAAGCCCCGAGTTCCTGTCGCTGAACCCAAACAACAAAATCCCGGCCATCATTGACCCCCATGGCCCGGACGGAGAGCCGCTTGGCCTTTTCGAAAGCGGTGCGATCCTAATTTATCTTGCGGAAAAGAGTGGCAAGTTTCTGGGACAGACCAAAGCTGACAAGTACCGCGTGATTCAATGGGTCATGTTCCAGATGGGTGGCGTCGGTCCGATGTTCGGTCAATTGGGCTATTTCCACAAATTCGCAGGCAGCGAGATTGAAGACCCCCGCCCTCGCGAGCGTTACGTGAACGAGGCAAAACGACTGCTGAATGTTCTGAACCAGCAGCTTGAGGGTCAGGACTGGATTGCCGGTGAGTATTCGATTGCCGATATCGCCATCGCGCCATGGCTGCGCGGGCTCGAATTCTACGGCGCACACGACCTTGTCGGCTGGGAAGGCCATTCCAACGTTGTGGCCTATCTTGACCGTTTCCTGGAACGGCCAGCGGTGCAAAAAGGTCTGGTCACACCTGCGCGGGACTGATCGCGTCAGCGATTTTTTCAGCAATCATGATAGTGGGCGCATTGGTGTTACCACCGATCAAGGTAGGCATAACTGATGCGTCCACCACCCGCAGCCCGTCAACCCCATATACCCGGCCTTCAAGATCAACGACGGCCATATCATCGACACCCATCTTGCAGGTTCCCACGGGGTGATAAATCGTGTCCGCCCGGTTGCGAATATCTGCCTCAAGCGCCTGATCGCTACCGTCATGCGCATATAAGCGTTTGGCGCGCCACGGCTCCAGCGGCGACGCCTCAAGAATCGATTCCATGATCCGCGCGCCCCGTTTCAACAGGTCCAGATCGCGATCGTCGCTGAGGTATGCCGGATCGATACGAGGTGGTGCGCCAGCGCGATCTGCAGTCAACCCGACACTGCCCCGGCTGTACGGACGCAGAACACAGACATGGCAAGAAAACCCGTGGTGAAGGTGAATCTTGCGCATGTGATCGTCAACAATCCCAACGACAAAGTGCAGCTGAAGATCCGGCCTGGGAACCGATGGGTCGGACTTGAAGAACGCACCACCTTCGGCAAATGGAGATGCGAATAGGCCCTCTCCGCTACGGCGCCAGTCTAAGCCCGCTTTGGCCAGGTTCCATAACCCACCCGGTGTCAGGCCGATCACATCCTTACGTTTTGATCGATAACTCAGGACATAATCCAGATGATCCTGAAGATTCTGACCAACACCCGGCAAATCATGCAGAACGGGAATACCATGCTGGGCCAATTCGGATTCAGGCCCGATCCCCGACAGCATCAGCAGTTGTGGGGAACCAAATGCGCCCCCGGAAACGATGACTTCCTGACGGGCACGGATTTCAACGATCTTCTTTTTGTGGCGCACCTTTACGCCGGTCGCCCGCTTCTGATCAAAGAAGATTTTCTGGGCCTCAGCACCGGTCAGGATCGTCAGGTTCTGCCGCAGTTTCACATCGCGCAGATAAGCAGCAGCGGCTGAACATCGTTCGCCCTTGTGCGACCCGTCGTGAAACTGTGTCACCTGATACAGGCCTGCCCCTTCTTGCTCTGGCCCGTTGAAATCATTCGTTTCGCGAATTTGTTGCTGGCCGCAGGCTTCAACGAAGGCATGCGAGATGGCGCGAGGCTCGGATTGATCGGCAACCTGCAGGGGACCATCTGCCCCATGCAGGTCATCGGCACCACGCGCATTGCCCTCTGCCCTTCGGAAATAGGGCAACACGCTTTGCCAATCCCACCCCTCGCAACCAAGATCGGCCCATTCGTCGTAGTCGCTGGGATTGCCACGCACATAGAGCATCGCGTTGATCGCCGACGATCCGCCTAGCGCCTTGCCCCGTGGCTGAAATCCTTTGCGCCCGTTCAATTGCGGTTGTGGCACCGTGTGAAAGGCCCAATTGTTCAGCTTGGGCCGCCCCGAGATCATCGCCGCAACAAGGGCCGGAGCCCGGATCAAAAGATCCTCTCCGGCTCCGCCAGCTTCGATCAGGCAAACGCTTGTATCCGGGTGTTCACTAAGACGGGCCGCCATGACACAGCCTGCAGAACCACCACCTACAATGACATAGTCGAATTCCATGGCCGCCTCTCCCGCTGCTGTCTGAAACAACGGTAGAAAGCACGCAGAAATCCGGCAATCAGAACGTAACGTGAGTTACTTTGGCAACTTCCCGGTCAGGACATAGCGCAGCACTTCAACCACCTGCGAAGGTTGCTCAGCCACAGCCAGGGCAGCAGCATCAACCTCTTTCAGCGCATGCTGGTGGTCGGGACTGTGCAGAACGATCAGTGATTTTCCCAAAGCCGCCGCGTATCCCGCATCAAAGGCCGCGTTCCACTGTTTGTATTTCTCACCAAACCGCACGACGACCACATCCGCATCTGAAATCCCCTTTCGGGTACGGATGGCATTGACCATCGCGCCCTTGTGGTCGTGCCAGTACTTGTTCGGCTCGGCACCCAGAATGGCTACACCGCAATCGTCGCTGGCATCGTGATCGGTCACGGCGCTGTTGAAGGTAATATCCAAACCCTGCGCACCATCGATGATCTGTTCGCGCCAGTCGGTGTGGATTTCACCAGAGAGGTATACGTTCAGGCCCATAGCAAACTCCGAATTTGTTTCAGAGCATGCATAGGACACAATGGGCGCTGGCCCAATGCGGAAAGTGTCGGTTCGGGCTTAAATCTTGCGCGCCACCAAAAACCGTCTTGCATCGCGTGCCGGGAAACTGTCGCATTCGACGATTTCGAACCCCGCCCTTTCAACGGCTGCATCCAGCTCTGCTTCGGACAGAAACCGCACAAACGGTGCCTTGCCCAGCAACTGCATGACCGGCAAAGCCAACCGTACAGCTTGAAACCGCAGGTTTATGCCGCGTTGTGGCGGGCAGAAGGTTTTTGAGATGAACAAACCACCCGGCTTCATCACCTCATGAACAGAGGCCAGAGCCGCATTCAGGTCTTCGACCAGATGCAACACATTGAATGCCAGCACCACGTCGTAGGACCAGGAGGGAGGACGGCTTGCATCAGCCTGAACAAAGGCCACGTTTTCGATCTGTTGCTCTGTTGCGTTCTTCTGACCGACCGCCAGCATGCAGGGGGAAACATCGCTGGCGGTAATCGTATCGGCATAGGGGGACAGGCGCAGCGCGGTCATTCCCGTGCCACATCCCAGTTCCAACACGTCGTCGGTTTTCTTGAGATAGGAAGCAGTCCGTTCGAGCGTATGCTCATAGGAATCCATATCCTTTATTGGAGTTCGGGCATATTTTTCAGCCACTCCGTCCCAGAATTTCGCGGCGGTCGTCATGAGGGGGTCTCCTTTGCAGGCAAACTACTCATGCATATACCGAATAAAAATTGCCGAAATTTGCAGAATACTTATACATATTTGTATGAAACAGCTCGGAGACTTTGACTGGAATCACATCCGCGCCTTTCTGGCGACGGCCGAGACCGGGTCGTTTTCTGCAGCCGCCCGTAATTTGGGGCAGACGCAACCAACGCTCAGCCGACAGATCGCAGCGCTCGAGCAAGATCTGGGTGTGATGCTGTTTGAACGTGTAGGGCGCGCGTTAGAGATCACACAGGCCGGAATGGAATTGCTGGAGCATACCCGGTTGATGGGTGATGCAGCGAACCAAATTGCGCTGACCGCTTCGGGGCAGGCACAATCCATCGACGGGCTGGTCCGCATCACCGCAAGCGATGTGATGTCTGCCTATTTCCTGCCAGACCTGTTGCGCGAAGTCCGGGCGCAGGCTCCGCGCCTGAGAATCGACGTGATCGCCTCGAATGACATTCAGGATCTGATGCGCCGTGAGGCAGATATCGCGATCCGTCATGTACGACCGGAACAGCCCGAACTGATCGCTAAACTGGTGCAGGAAGCCTCGGGTCATTTCTATGCCACGACCGAGTATCTGAACCACGCGGGGCGCCCTAAATCCAAGCGCGCCCTGTCACAGCATGAATTCATCAGCTTCGGCAATACGGATCAGATGATTGCCTATCTGAAGCCACTGGGCATTCACCTGAGCGATGAGAACTTTAGGTTGGGATCACAGAACGGAATCGTGGCCTGGGAATACGCCAAGCAGGGTTTTGGCATCGCACCCATGTCTGAGGTTGTTGGCGATGCAACACCCGGCGTCGAACGAGTGATGCCCGGAATGGAGCCCATCAAATTCCCGATCTGGCTGACCACCCACCGCGAGTTACATACCAGCCGCCGCATCCGGTTGGTCTTTGATCTGCTGGCCGACTACCTGTCCAAATAAACGCGCCCGAAGGCGCGTTTAATAAAAGATATGCAGTGGCTTTATCCGCGCAGGACACCGCCAGTTGCCTTTGTGACCTTGGCGATGATTTTCTCGGCAACCGCTTCGATGTCTTTTTCCTTCAGCGTCACATCTGTCGGCTGCAGACGCACGGTGATCGCCAGAGATTTCTTGCCTTCACCCAGGCTGCCACCAATGAACTCATCAAAGACGCGGACGTCTTCGATCAACGCCTTGTCGGCACCAGCAGCGGCATTGACCAGCGTCAGCGCCTCAACGCCTTCGTCGACTACAAAGGCAAAGTCGCGCTCGACCGCTTGCAGGTCGCGCAATTCCAGCGCGGCACGGGTCGCACCGGACTTACGGGGCAAAGGCACCTCATCCGGCCAGATGGTGAAGGCCATTGCCGGGCCTTTGATGTCCATTGCCTGCAGGATGCGCGGGTGCAGTTCACCAAACACGCCCAGTACCTTTTTCGGACCCAGACAGATTTTGCCGTGACGTCCCGGATGCCACCAGGCATCGCCATCACGCAGAATCTGAACCTTCGCGGGCGCACCGATAGCGGCCAGCACAGCCTCGGCATCCGCTTTGGCGTCGAACACATCGACAGGGCGTGACGCCCCGTGCACATCCTTGGGACCATTGCGACCAACCAGCAGGCCGGTGATCTGGGTTTTCTGGTCGCCGGGCTCACCATCATGGAAGACAGGGCCGACCTCGAACAACGCCACGTCCGCATATCCACGCGCCTGATTGCGGGCCGCGGCCTGCAGCAGACCGGGCAGCAGATCGGGGCGCATATGGCTCATCTCGGACGAGATCGGGTTTTCCAGCTGCGTGGCTTCATCCCCGCCACCGAACAGAGCGGCAGAGGCCTGATCAATGAAGGTGTAGGAAACGCACTCATTGTACCCCAGCGCCGCACAGGTTCGCCGCGCCATCGACTGACGGCGTTGAGTCGGTGTCATCACCGGTTTGGGGATGCCATCGGTCACACGCGGCAACGGCTTGCCCTGCAACTTGGTCAGCGACGCAATCCGCGCGACCTCTTCCACCAGATCAGCCTCACCCATGATATCGGGGCGCCAGCTGGGAACGTGAGCCATCTCACCCTCCAGACGGAAGCCCAGACGGGTCAGGGTTTGACGTTGCTCGGCCTCGGGAATGTCCATGCCAACCAGCGACTGCACACGCTCGGCATCCAGCTTGTAGGCTCGTGCGTGGTTCGGTGCTTTGCCCGCTTCGACCACCTTGGATACTTCGCCGCCGCAGATATCCAGGATCATCTGTGTCGCGTGTTCCAGCCCTTCCAGCGTGTACTCAGGGTCCACGCCACGCTCAAAGCGATAGCGCGCGTCCGAGTTGATCTTCAGAGCACGACCGGTCAACGCGATCTGCACGTGATCCCAGAACGCGCTTTCGAGGAAGACGTTCACGGTCTCTTCGGTACAGCCGGTTTCCTCACCACCCATGATACCAGCGATGGATTCGGGACCTTTGTCGTCCGAAATCACCATCATGCCGGGCTGCAGGGAGTATTCCTTCTCATCCAGCGCCACCAGCTTTTCGCCACCCTTGGCGCGGTGCACACGCAGGTTGCCCTGTACCTTGTCAGCATCAAACACGTGCAACGGCCGGTTCTGATCGAAGGTCATGTAGTTGGTGATATCGACCAGAGCCGAGATCGGGCGCAGGCCGATTGCCTTTAGCTGATCCTGCAGCCATTGCGGGCTGGGGCCGTTCTTGACGCCCTTGATCAGGCGACCGGTGAAATGCGGGCAGCCGTCCAACGTGTCTTCATCAATGGTCACCTTGATCGGGCTTTCATAATCACCCGGCACAGGCACATAGTCGCGCTGCTTGAGCGTGCCGATACCGCGCGCTGCAAGGTCGCGGGCAATCCCTTCGACACCCAGTGCATCGGGGCGGTTCGGAGTAATCGCGATCTCAATCATCGGATCGACCTTCGAGGGGTCGTTCTCGGCCAGCCAGTCGACGAACTTGTCACCCACCTCGCCCGAGGGCAGCTCGATGATGCCGTCATGCTCGTCCGACAGCTCCAACTCGCGCTCCGAGGCCATCATGCCAAAGCTTTCGACGCCGCGGATCTTGCCGACGCTGATGGTCAGGTCCAGACCGGGGATGTACATGCCCGGTTTGCAGACGACGACGGTGATCCCTTCGCGCGCATTCGGGGCACCGCAGATGATCTGCAGCTCACCCTCATCGGTATCAACCTTGCAGACGCGCAGTTTGTCAGCATCCGGATGTTTCTCGGCATGCTTCACATAGCCAAGGGTAAAATCCTTCAGCCGGTCCGCCGGGTTCACGATCTCTTCGACCTCAAGCCCGAGATCGGTCAGCGTCTCGGCAATCTCATCTACCGACGCATCTGTGTCGAGGTGGTCTTTCAGCCAGGACAGAGTGAATTTCATTGCACGGGGCCTTTTTTGGCAAACATCCAGTCGGCACAGGCAATGGCAAAGATTGGACCAAGGTGCAAGCGCTGCGCGTCACGGATAGGTCGGGGTGCGGCCCAAAAGCTCATCCAACTGCCAACCGATCCAGCCATGAGGGATGAAATGTCCGCCCGGATGGGTGTCCAGCGTGACCTGCCCTTGCGCGCAATCGGTCCATTCCACGCGGCTGAGTGTCAGAAACGGCCTCACGCTCCAATCGCCGCGCGGGGTCGCACCATTGCAGTTGTACTTTTCCCGCCACAGCGCCACCGGATAGGTCGTGTCGCCACCCGGACCAAAGGGGAAATCCATCACCGTATCATCCGTCCCATGCACATGGCGCACCTGAGCCGGCGCTTGCGGGCAATCCTCGGTCTGGCGGATCGATCCTGCGATGGCGAGCAATGCCGCCGTATCGTTGCCCGACTGACAGACATAGCGCCATGCCATCGCGCCACCGAAAGAATAACCCGAGACATAAATACGCTGTGGATCAATTGGATACCGTTGCGCAACGTCCTCCAGCACGCGATTGGCAAACTCTACATCCCCGGTTTCGGGTGACCAAAAGTTCCAGCTTTTGCCCAATCCGTTCGGTGCCACCAGCAGCACACCCCGCAGTTTCGTCGCGCCTGCAATGCGTTCATGGTTCACGACAACATTACCCTGCCGCGCCCAGCCGTGGAAATGCAGCAACACCGGCAGAGGCGTTTCACCGTCCCAGCCATCGGGTTCCAGCACATGGTATGAGCGGTCACCGACCTCACAGGCGGTCTCGCCATGGCAATCGGATTTCCAAGGCCCCATTGCAAGGGCCGGAGCAGAGGAGAGCAGAAGCAGGCAGAGCAAACGATAAATCATTGGACGGAGCCTAGCTGCCTAACACCACCTGTCACGTCACAACCTCGTGGGGGAGTGTAACAAGCAGCGCCGTCACTAGACGGAGGGATGTCCAGGGCGCGGCTTATCGATTTTGCTCAGCCCCTGCCTTGCGCAGGCAAAACCGATGGTTAGCTCACTTGAAGCGGCCGATTAGCTTTTTGGTCTTCTGCAATTGATTTCGCTGGTCGCGCCAGATTTCATCACGTTTTTTCCAAACGCTGTAATGCGCTGCGCCAAAAACACTGACCGGGCCACACACGATCACCCAATAGATAAACAACACCCAATTAGGCGCAAGTATGGCCACTGCGATAAAGCCTAAGGCAGCTAAAATCTCAATAACGTAACCTTGCCAGCGCGGCATGCTTTCAGTGCGAGTAAGACACCAGTTGTAGCACCAAGCCATTACCGCGCTGAGCTGATACACTTAACGGCTCAAACCACCATGCAGGTTCGGCATATCCAGCGCGGCAAACCCGTAGTGCCGCAGCCAGCGCAGGTCGGAATCAAAGAAAGCTCGCAGATCAGGGATACCGTATTTCAGCATCGCCAGACGGTCGATGCCGATGCCAAAGGCAAAACCCTGATAAACCTCCGGGTCGATGCCACCGGCGGCGATCACTTTGGGGTGGACCATGCCGGACCCCAGAATTTCCATCCAGTCGTCACCCTCGCCGATCTTCAGCTGACCGTTATCCCAGGAACAGCGGATATCGACCTCGGCCGATGGTTCGGTGAAGGGGAAGTGCGAGGCGCGGAAGCGCAACTCGACATCGTCGACCTCAAAGAACGCCTTTACGAATTCTTCCAGAACCCATTTCAGGTTCGCCATCGAGATGTCCTTGTCGATGGCCAGCCCCTCGACCTGATGGAACATCGGCGTGTGGGTCTGGTCATAGTCGGCGCGATACACGCCGCCCGGACAAATCACGCGGATCGGCGCACCCTGCAGCTCCATCGAACGAATCTGGACGGGCGAGGTGTGGGTGCGCAGCACGTGCGGCGGGCGATTGTCGCCCTCGGCACGGTGCATGTAGAACGTGTCCATCTCGGCCCGTGCGGGGTGGTGGCCGGGGATATTCAGGGCGTCGAAGTTATGCCAGTCGGTTTCGATCCGCGGCCCTTCGGCGACGGAGAAACCCAGTTCAGCAAAGATCGCGGTCAGTGCCTCGGTCGCCTGGCTGACCGGGTGGATCGAACCTTGACGGCGCGCGCGTGTCGGTAGGGTGACATCCAACCATTCGGTGCGCAGACGCTCATCCAGCGCAGCATCGGCCAGCGCGGCTTTTTTGGCGGAGAGGGCCGAGTTGATCTCATCCTTCAGGGCATTCAGCGCGGGGCCTGCAACCTGACGCTCTTCGGGCGTCATTTTGCCCAGTTCGCGCATCTTCAGCGCGACCTCGCCCTTTTTACCGACAGCCGCGACGCGGATCGTCTCGAGCGTGTTTTCGTCGCCTGCTTCGGCGATCTGACCCAGATATTTTGCCTTAAGATCGTCCATGACGGTCCCCTGAATGCTGTTGAGGCTCTGCTATCACAGCAGTCCGCGAAAGCAAGAGGGTGGAGCCGCGCAATCAGATTGCGTGTAACACTGCCGCCTGAGGGCCGCACTGCACCGGACGGGTGGTAGTTCCATAGCCGGAGGATTGATCCCAAAGTTCGGGGAAAAGAGCAAAGAGTTCCTGCGCTGCGGCCTGTTCCAGCCCGGAGATCGCCTGCTGCCCCGGATAAAAGCTTTCAGAAATCAGTCCGGACGTTGAAACCAGCTGATGGCGATCAAAGAAGAGGTGCACGTAACGCACAATATCGCAGGGAGCGCGAGTCACGGTTGTTCCGTTGATCAACGATTTGGCGGGAACGAGAATCTCGCCCTCTCCAAACAACAATTGCGCCTGCCAACCAGTGATCAGCAGCCGATGTTGAGGCGATACATAGATATCCCTAGTGGCACCCAGCACGCCTGAGCGGATGCGGACCGGCGCGAAACTCCCCACACCTCTGACGGTGCGCCCGCCGACCCAACGAACAGGACAGGTCCCATCGTCAACGGTTGTCACCGGATCGCCGGGAACCAAAGTTTCAACCCGACGCGGTCCATCGGGCGTATCCACGAGACTACCTGCAGTGAAACAGGGCGCACCGCTGTCACCCGGGGACAAAGGTGCATGTACCAGAGTATCCGGATCAGGTTGATTAAACTGCAGTGTCGTAGTCGTTTGATTAGGTCCGACAAGCACCGGCAAATTGACCGATGTTTCGCCTGCCGCCAGACCATTGACCGCCACGATGTTCTGAGTGCCCCCACCGATGTCATAGAAATCGATGACTTCGCTGGTTGAGGTATTGGTCAGCGCATAAGCTTCGTAATTGTTGGTTCCACCACCGTTCGGATCGGTCAGCAGAATCGGAAAATCATCCGCAGAGATAACATAAACCAGTTCGTTATTGTCCGGATCAACGGTCACTTGAACCAAGGGATGATCCAGTGGAATCTCGATTCCGACCTGCCCATTGGCCTGATAAAAGGAAACCGTAAAATCCGCTGGGTTTTCAGCAGGATTCAGAGAAACCTCGAGAAATTCGGAAACACCCGAACTGGCGGCATAAGCGTTCGAATAGTGAAGTTCGCTGATACGGGCCATGTAATCGCTACACCAAGGGAAACTGGCCCAGATTTATGCCGGAAACAGGGGTTCGTTTCAAGAAACCCTGCAAGAAACTGGCAAACGAGTACTTAAATACAACTGGTCGGTTTAACCGCGATCACGCAATTGATCCGACCAGAACCATTAGCCATTTCAGTAGCTGAAATCAGGATATATCCGCGTCAGATCCTGCTGCCAGTCACCATTGTAGTGATCCAGCAATTCATCGGCAGGGACCTTGCCGGACTCGATGCTTTCCTTCAACGCGTTCAGGAAATGGGTTTCGTCCGGGACAAGTCCACCTGCTCCGGGACGTGTGCGTGCCTTGAGGCCTGCGTCTGCGATCGACACGACCTCACGTGCAAGATCATGCATGCTGATGCCGCCAACTTTCGCCTGCAACCCATCCTTGGCAGCTTCGACGCGCAACGCCTCTCGCGTTTCGGCATCCCAGCCTTTGACCAGATCCCACGCAGCATCCAGAGCGCCCTGATCGTAGGTCAGGCCAACCCAGAATGCGGGCAAAGCACATAGCCGACGCCACGGGCCACCATCGGCACCGCGCATTTCCATGAACTTCTTGATCCGCGCCTCGGGGAAGGCTGTGGTCAGGTGGTCGGCCCAATCGCTGAGGGTCGGTGTCTCACCCGGCAGCGCGGGCAACTTGCCCTGCAGGAAGTCGCGGAAGGACTGGCCAAGCGCGTCAATATACTTGCCATCGCGGTAGACAAAGTACATCGGCACATCCAGGGCGTATTCTACCCAACGCTCGAACCCGAAGCCTTCCTCGAACACAAAAGGCAACATTCCGGTACGTGCATCGTCCAGATGCCGCCAGATATAGCTGCGCCAGCTTTTCTGACCGTTGGGTTTGCCTTCGAAGAACGGAGAGTTGGCAAACAGAGCGGTGGCCACAGGCTGCAATGCCAGCGCAACGCGCAGCTTTTGCACCATATCGGCCTCGGATCCGAAGTCGATATTGACCTGCACGGTGCAGGTCCGGCGCATCATTGCGCGGCCCATGGTGCCGACCTTTTCCATGTAGTCATTCATCAGCACATACCGCCCCTTGGGCATCAGCGGCATATCCTCATGCTTCCAGATCGGTGCGGCCCCGAGGCCGATGAAACCGACCCCGATCTTGTCAGCAATATCCTTCACATCGCGCAGATGCGCGTTCACCTCGTCACAGGTTTCGTGAATCGTCTCAAGCGGGGCACCGGACAGTTCCAGCTGACCACCCGGTTCAAGCGAGACATTGGCCCCGTCCTTTTGCAGACCGATCAGCTTGCCGCCTTCTTCCAGCGGCTCCCATCCGTGCAGATCACGCAGGCCCTGAAGCACCGCCAGAATCGACCGTTCACCTTCATAGGGCAACGGCTTCAGCGTATCCTTGCAATAGCCGAACTTCTCATGCTCGGTGCCAATGCGCCACTCTTCCTTGGGCTTGCAGCCCGATGCCAGATATTCGGCCAGTTGCTCGTGGCGTTCGATCGGACCGCCGCCTGACTGAGGGATGGACATGAACCGTGCTCCGATCCTGATGTGTCTTAACTTAACGGCCAGTGGTGGGGGGAAACGATGCCGGTGTCAATGCAGCCGCGCATGCGGTGGGCGCATTGGACGTCGTTCCCAGATCACGACCGGATGAACCGATCCACCCTTGAGTTCCGACAACATTTGCTCGGTTTTCAGCCCCGGAAGGCTTGAGAACACATCGAACAGGGCTTCGGCACCTTCGGCATTCACAGGAATGTGAACCGTCGGCTGGCCCGGCTGATCCAGCACCCAATGCGCCGGGTTCGATGTCGGGTCCAGCGCCAGACGCTCGATCTCACCGGTTGCGATGATGCCGCCATCCAGCGGACCCATGTATGTGATTTGCCCTTCGTCAACGGTGACCACACCCGGCCCGCCTGCGCCCATGCGAAAGCGCGCCCGTTGAATACCGACCACTACCAGAGCTGCCGAGACCGCAACCAGAAGCCAGCCCAACCAGCCTAGCAAACCGCCCGGTCCATTGATCCAGCTGACACCGAGGATCAGGACAAACCCCGCCACCAGAACCTCGCGCCAGCGCCAAAGAGCCATCTTGGCTTCGGGTCGGATGAAACTCATGCCGTGTCCTCGGGGTTTTTGAACAGAATCAGGGAATAATGGCCTGCTGGCCGGAACCCTATTGCAATATAGGCACGCGCGGCTGCATCGCTAGCGGCGAAGAGCACTGCGCGTGTTGCACCTTTGGTTCGGGCCTCACACAGATGCAATGCCAATGCCAGTCGCGCGTATCCTCGTCCGCGCAGTTGGGGCGGCGTGTAGACTCCGCCGACCTGAACAACCTCCGGCAAACGCGCATTGAACCCGGTCATTCCGACAGGCTGACCGTTCATCAACAAAACCCGATGAGAGTTGCGGTGAATGTAGGCTGCAATGTCAATTTTTGCCTGCCCTCTTGCACGTTCATCGCCGAAACCCATTGCTTCGACCAGATAGCTTTGTCGCCAATCCTCGGTGATGGACGTATCAACCTCCCCAAGTGGCACTAACTCAGCCCCGACGGTGTTAGGCACAATCATTTGCTTCAGATCCAGCGAGAAGCCCGGTTCATCGCTATTGAGCGTTGCCGGTCTGTCGTTCCAGCCTGCAAGACGCATAATCCGGCAGGCTTGCGTTGCCTCCCCCGCCAATCCGAACAGCTTGCGCCCACGGATGAAGCGAATCGCCTCGTTCAGTTCTTCATCCGAGCATTCAGGACATTGCGGCAGGACCATCCCTTCATTGGTGACAGCAAAAACCGCACGTAGGTCGTCACCCAAAATCCAAATATCCAAAGCCCGCCGGTTCGAACCGCGCAGACCGTAATCCCGCAAATTGGCCAATGGAAACATCGAGGTCTGGATGTGCCGGGACAGAAATTCGTCAATTCGTGGCACATCCCTTTCCTGTGCCGACCGCCAGGTCACGACCAATCCCCCAACGCCTGCTGCCACATGGTCAACGCAGCAACCGCAGCAGTGTCTGCGCGCAGAATGCGCGGACCCAGACTGACCACATGAGCGAATGGGAGCGATGCTAGTCGTTTACGCTCTTTCTCAGAAAACCCACCCTCGGGGCCAATCAGGATGGCCCAGGGTTGCCCCGTCTTGTTTTCGGCCAAACGCAGGGCAGAACCAACTTCGGCCTCGTCGCAGAACATCAGTTGACGGTCTTGCGACCAGTTGTCGAGCATCCGGTCGAGCCGCTGCAATTCCGTAACGTCGGGCACAAAGGTCCCGCCACATTGCTCAGCGGCTTCAACCGCGTGGGCTTGTAGCCGGTCCTGACGAACACGCTCTGAGTTTGTGAACTCCGTCTGGACCGGTACGATCCTTGCCGCGCCCATCTCGACCGATTTTTCGACGATGAAATCCGTGCGTGCCTTTTTGATCGGCGCAAAAAGCAACCACAGATCAGGCGGCAATTGCAGGGGTTTTGACTGCTCGATACAGGACAGTTCTCCGCCGCGTTTTCCGGCCTGAACGACCTCGGCCAGCCATTCACCATCCTGCCCGTTGAACAAGGCGACATGGGCGCCAACAGCCAGACGCATGACACCGAACAGGTAATGGGCCTGCTCGCGCGTCAAATGAACCGATTGCCCCTGCCCCAGCGGGTGCTCTACATACAGCCTGATCTTCGCACTCATGGGACCTTACATATGCAAGGCAATGCCCCAACACCAGATGGTCAGGTCGCCGATGCCGTCACCGGTAACTGGGTCGACACACATGCCCCGGCCTTTGCCCGACCCTATCTACGCCTGTCGCGCGCCGACCGGCCGATCGGGACATGGCTTTTGCTGATTCCCTGCTGGTGGGGACTTGCACTTGCCATACTCAGCGACGGCAATGCGCGATGGGAGGATTTGTGGATCGCAATCGGCTGCGCCTTAGGAGCGTTTCTGATGCGCGGGGCTGGCTGTACATGGAACGACATTACCGATCGCGATTATGATGGTCAGGTCGAACGCACCCGTTCGCGCCCGATCCCATCCGGACAGGTCAGCGTTCGGCAGGCGGCTTTCTGGATGGTTCTTCAGTGCCTGCTGGCTCTGGCGATTCTGCTGACCTTTAACCAAGCCGCAATCGCCATGGGGGTTTTGTCTCTCCTGCCTGTCACGATTTACCCGTTCGCAAAGCGATTCACTTGGTGGCCGCAGGTCTTTCTGGGTCTGGCCTTTAATTGGGGCGCCTTGCTGGCATGGGCTGCACATACGGGCACGATAGGCTGGCCCGCCATCCTGCTGTACTTGTCCGGCATCGCATGGACCCTCTTCTATGACACCATCTACGCGCATCAGGATGCCGAAGATGACGAGCTTGTGGGCATCAAGTCCACCGCCCGATTGTTCGGAACCGATACCTCCAAATGGCTGAAGTATTTTCTGGTCGCGACCGTGTCTTTGATGGGCCTTGCCATCATCGATGCCGCCGTACCCGGGGCGTCGGTGCTCGCAATCCTTGTTGCCATCGCCGGGCCATGGGCGATGGGCTGGCACATGGCCTGGCAATTGAGGGGTCTGGACATCGAAGACAACGCCAAGCTCTTGCAGTTGTTCCGTTCAAATCGCGATACCGGCCTCATTCCGCTGATCTTCCTTTGCGTCGCCCTGTTGCTCTGATTGCACCTCGGCTCCGGGGTCTGTAAGAGTCCGTGCGACCGGTTGAGGAGTTTCATACCCGCCCATGCGTCTGCCGTACTTTTTCGTCGTCGCCCTGATCTTTCTCGTGTCCGCAGGGCTGTCTCTGCTGGCTGCCAGCTCAGCGGTGACAAAGATCGAAGAAACCTCGGAATTTGCCGTAAGAAAGGCGCTGAACCTCAAGGGCCATGACTGGGCAGAAGTGGAATCCGATGGCCTGCGCGTCGTCCTGACAGGCACTGCGCCGGACGAAGCGACTCGGTTCAACGCGCTGACCGCCGCAGGCACCGAGGTCGATACATCGCGCGTGATTGACGAGATGCAGGTGGCACCGACCGCTGATCTGGCACCGCCCCGGTTCTCGGCCGAAATTCTGCGCAATGACAGTGGCATCTCGGTAATCGGTCTGATCCCGGAAAGCGAAGACCGAGAAGCACTGATGGACAATCTGCAGCGTCTTGACGGTGATGCGGTTGTGTCAGACCTGATGGAAACTGCCGACTACCCCAAACCCCGTGGCTGGGATGATGCGCTGGACTATGCGGTGCAGGCACTTGCCCGATTGCCACGTGCCAAAATCTCTGCCAGCCCCGGACTGGTCAAAATCACGGCGATTGCGGACAGCCAGCAGGAAAAGGAAAAGCTTGAACAGGACCTGACCCGAGCGGCCCCTCCCAGTTTGCGCATCGGTCTTTCGATCTCGGCTCCGCGCCCGGTTATCACACCGTTTACGCTGCGCTACCTGATTGACGAAACCGGCGGCACATTCGACGCCTGTTCCGCTCAGGACGAAGATGCCCGGGATGCCATTGTGGCCGCAGCCGAGAAGGCTGGTATGACCGGACCATATTCCTGCACCATCGGTTTGGGTGTTCCTTCTCCGAACTGGGATGTGGCGGCAGGTCAGAGCATTCAGGCACTGGCCGACATCGGGCAGGGCTCTGTGACCATGTCTGACGCGGACATCACCCTGATTGCAGCACAGGGTACAGATCCCGCGCTGTTTGATCGGGTTGTGGGCGAGCTGGAGAATGCCTTGCCCGAAGTCTTTGCACTGCATGCCGTCCTGCCTGAGCCGGAAACAGTCGAACAGACAGGCCCTGTCGAGTTCTCAACCACGCGCAGCCCTGAGGGGCTGGTACAGATGCGAGGTCGCATCGGTGACGAAACCACACGGGATATGGTCGACAGCTACGCTCGCGCGGCGTTTGGGTCTGAACAGGTTCATACCGCCACCCGCATCGTGTCAGACCTGCCTGCAGATTGGTCGGTCCGGGTATTGGCGGGGCTTGAGGCCTTGGCTCAGTTGCACAATGGGGCTTTGATCGTGACCCCGGATTCCGTTTCCGTTTCTGGCGTCAGCCATGACAAAGACGCCAAAGCCCGCATTGCCGGAATGCTCTCTGACAAGCTGGGTGATGCACAGGACTTCGATCTCGCCATCACCTATCAGGAGCCTCCTGAGCCCGAAGATGCCCTGCCTGACCCCGAACTGTGCGAAACGCAGATCGCCGATGTTCAGGGCAGTAGCAAAATCGCATTCGAACCCGGTTCAGCCACCGTGGCAGCAGATTCGCGCGATACGCTCAACCAAATCGCCGAGATTCTGCGTGAATGCGGACCTATCCGGATGGAAATACAGGGTCACACTGATAGTCAGGGCCGTGAAGAAATGAACCAGCAGCTGAGTCAGGCGCGTGCCCAATCCATCCTGAATGAGCTGCGCGGTCGCCGGGTGCCAACATCCAGCTATTCAGCAGTCGGCTATGGTGAAACACAGCCCATCGCGGACAACGACACCGAAGAGGGGCGCGAAGAAAACCGCCGCATCGAATTCCGCCTGATCCGCCCCGAACCCGTATCCAATACTGAAACAGGATTGGAAGCGATGGAAGTGACGACCGAGCCTGGCGAAGCGGAACAGACTGACGAGCAAACAGAAGACAACGCATCTGACGCGGATGCAGAGGACCAGTAAGTTGAACAGAACCGAATTCATCATCGCCACTGCCATCATCCTGTTTGCAGCCTTTTGCATGGGCTGGTTCGCCAACTGGCTGGCGCACCGACTGTCCCGCGTCCGTCAAAGCGACGTGGCCGATCTGGATCGCATGAGTCAGGAATTGCACGAGGCCGAGGAAACCCGGGATCAGGCGATTACATATCTGCAACAGCGCGAGGCCGAGCTGACCAATCAGCTGACCCAGACCGAAGCTGAACTTGCCGCGGCAATGGATGGCCTGCGCGCAGCCCGGCAAGAGGCCGAAGAGCTTCGCGGTCGGATCAACAACGCAGATTAACTCAGGCCTGACGGCCCCGTCTCTCAGTTTTCAGTCAGAGGCTTCGTACTGACTCGTGGCCTGGATCGGCATCTTTTAGCCGGTTCAAATCGACTCACTTCAGTTTTTCCAACAAATTCAATATCATGAATTGGTACGATTTTGCCTACGCGTACCAGTGTTCACTATCCAGCAAAATTGGAGTGTACCATGAATTTCAAATCAACTTTAAAGACCGCGACTATCGTAACTGCCTATTTCGCAACCACAACATTCGCTTCGAGTGATGTCATCCCATCCGAAAACGATACCTTCACCAATTGGGGTGAGGAATCGGGCTGGACCATTTTTGTGGATGAAACACGCGGGTCATGCCTGATCGAACGGATGGATGAAAATCAAAACGTTGTGCAAATGGGTCTGACAAAGGACCACGAGATGGGATATCTCGGTGTGTTCACAAAGAATGATATTGGCCTTAAAGGTAAGAAAGAAGAGATCATTCTGTCACTAGACGGAAATCTGTATTCAGCCGAGGCGCATAAGAAAACCAAGCATCTGGCCGAAGGATATACCGGCGGTTACATCCTGGCGAACAATCCGCAATTCGTCGACGATGTGATGAAGAAATACGATATGACCGTGTTCCCTGAAAAAGAGTTCGCGTTCACCGTGAATTTGGACGGCACGCTCAAAGCCATCGAAGCTGCCCGTAAATGCAATCAGGAACAGACCAGCTGATTTTCTGAAAACCATACCAGCATCCGTCCAAGGGTGCTGGTGCCACAGGCTTACCAGCGGCTCAGCGCGTCTTCGTCTTCGTCCTTGGCTGCAACCCAATCCGCCCCGGAAGCAGAGATTTCCTTTTTCCAGAACGGCGCGCGGGACTTGAGGTAATCCATCAGATACTCCGCCGCTTCGAACGCATCCTTTCGATGCGGTGCAGCGGTCGCGACCATCATGATACGATCACCCGGTGCCAAACGCCCGTGGCGATGGATGATCAGAACATCCCCCAAAGACCAGCGCGACTTGGCCTCTTCTGCAATTTTGGCAATCGCCCGTTCGGTCATGCCCGGGTAGTGTTCGATTTCCATTACGTCGAGGTCGCCCCGAGCCAGATCACGAACAACACCGGTAAACGTCACGATCGCACCATTCGCAGTGTCGCTGGCGGCAAAGGTATTTGCCTCTGCACCAAGATCGAACTCTTCCTGCTGAACTGCGATGCGCACCGGCTTAGCCTCCGGTCATAGGCGGAAAAAACGCAACTTCCCGCACACCCTGAAGCGGCGCGTTAAAGTCGGACAACTCCTGATCCAGTGCGACGCGCAGTGCAGACAGATCCGCGAACGCAGCCGCATACCGGTCTTCACGCGCACTGAGCTCTGCCACGAGGTCATTGACTGTCGCAGCCTCGGTCTCGACCTTCTCTTTCGGGAGGCCGATCCGTTCACGCACCCAGGCGAAATACAGTACATCCATCCCTTAACTCTCCTTCAGATGAGGCATGGCTTTACGTAGGTAGTCATAGCCTGTGATCAATGTCAGCGTCGCCGCAATCCACAACAGCCACAATCCGATCCGCCCGGCCCAGAACATGCCTTCCAGTTTCCATGCCAGCCCGTTCACATCTTCGGTCTGCCCGCTGAGGATCTGGTCAATCAACTCAGCATCCATACCGAATGTGGACATCACAAAATAATGCTCGAATATTCCCTGCGAAAACAGCACGGCGATCGCCACCATCTGTGCCGTGGTCTTCCACTTTGCCAGCTTGGTAACCTTAAGCGTTCCTGCAACATCACCCAGATATTCACGCAATCCGGACACGAACACTTCGCGAAACAGGATAACCGTGGCGGGCAGCACCAGCCATGGCGTCCAGTGTTCGGTTGAATATCCCACAAGGATCATCAAAGCGATCACAACCATCGCCTTATCGGCAATCGGGTCCATCATCGCCCCGATCTTGGTTTCCTGCTTCCAGGCTCGTGCCAGATAGCCATCGAACCAATCGGTAATAGCGGCTGTCATGAACAGGATCAGAGCAAACCAATCCGCATAGGGACGGGTGAAGTACAGAAACATCACGGCCAGTCCAGGGGCAGCAAGCAACCGCAGGACGGTCAGAATGTTGGGCAAGTTCCATTTCATGAGGCCGACCCTACATTGCTGTTTCAGGACAGAAAAGACAGAGTGATCAAAAACTGCTCGGATCACAGTCGGTTGACCCTGTTCGGGTCAAAGCGTCGCAAGGCTGAACAGTCAACCCGATACTTCTTGGCCTCGGCTACATTTCCGGCCAGATTGCCGACCAGACCGGTCCGAGGCAGGCCGTTACCATCTTCAGGCAGTCGGGACGTCGGACAACATGACAGCACATATTCAAACCGATCCCCGATCGAACCTGATTGGCAGCGCCTGGATGATCGCTGCCATGGCGCTTTTCGCACTTGAGGACGCGCTGATAAAAAGCGCCTCTTCCTCAATCCCAATCTGGCAGGTGCTGGTTCTTTTCGGCGCTGGTGGCGCGTTGATCTTTGCGGCAGTCGCCGTGATACGAGGCACCCGGCTGTTCCAACACGATGTGCTGTCCCGCCCGATGAAGGTGCGGGTGATCTTTGAAATACTCGGGCGGCTTTTCTACGTTCTGGCCATCGCTCTGACGCCTCTGTCTTCGGCCACGGTGATCTTGCAGGCCACTCCTCTGGTCGTTGTCGCCGGGGCTGCGATGTTTTTCGGAGAAACCGTTGGCTGGCGACGGTGGAGCGCAATTCTGATCGGCCTGATCGGCGTGGTGATCATCATCAAACCAACCGGAGACAGTTTCTCGGCCCTGTCGATCCTTGCCGTGTTGGGGATGCTGGGATTTGCCGGGCGCGATCTGGCCAGCCGCGCGGCCCCTGCCACTCTGGGAACCGAGGTTCTGGGGTTTTACGGGTTCCTCTGCATCATCGTCGCCGGATTGGCCTATCGCTTCTGGGAAGGTGCCCCGATAGAGCCGCTGACCACACATGTCAGCCTGCACATGTCGGGCGCGATCCTTATGGGGGTCATGGCTTATGCCTCGCTGATGAAAGCCATGCGCACGGGTGAAGTTTCGTCAGTCACGCCATTCCGCTATTCGCGGTTGTTGTTCGGAATTGGACTTGGCGTGGTGATGTTCGGCGAGCGACTGGACCAGACAATGTGGATCGGCAGCGCACTGATCGTGGCCTCGGGGATGTATATCCTCTGGCGTGGGCGAAAAACTTAACCTTTATCGTGGAAGTAATCATAAACCTTTTGCGCCAAACCCGCTGAGATACCCTCGACCGCTTTCAAATCCGCCAGATTGGCCCGGCTGACCGCTTTGGCACTGCCGAAATGCGCCAGCAAAGCACGTTTACGCGCGGCGCCAACGCCGGGGATTTCATCCAAAGGCGTCGCCCCCACGGCCTTGGCTCGCTTGGCGCGGTGTGTCCCGATTGCAAACCGGTGCGCTTCGTCCCGCAAACGCTGAACGAAGTACAGAACAGGGTCATTTCGCTTCAGGGCAAAGGGGCGTTGACCGATACGGTGGAACTCTTCCTTGCCGTGGTCGCGGTCGACACCTTTAGCGACACCTACCATCGGGATGTCTTCGACGCCGTGGGCCTGCATGATCTCATGCACGGCGCTCACCTGCCCGGCTCCGCCATCGATCAACAGAAGATCGGGCCACATCCCTTTTTCCCGATCCGGGTCTTCTTTCTGAAGACGAGTAAAGCGCCGGGTCAGAACCTCTTTCATCATGCCGAAATCATCGCCGGGGGTCAGGTCATCGCCGCGGATGTTGAACTTGCGATAGGCGTTCTTCATGAACCCTTCCGGCCCCGCAACGATCATCCCGCCCACAGCGTTGGTGCCCTGGATGTGGCTGTTGTCGTAAACCTCGATCCGATCCGGCGGGCTGTCCAGATCAAACGCCTCGGCCACACCACGCAACAACTTGGCCTGCGTGGCGCTTTCAGACATGCGGCGGGCCAGAGATTCCCGCGCATTGCGCAAGGCGCCCGCGACCAGCTCCTGCTTTTCCCCTCGCTGAGGCACAAGGATTTCGACCTTGCGCCCGGCCTTCTCAGACAGCGCCTCCTGCATCAGATCGGCGTTTTCGATGGCGTCCGACAGGATCAATTGCCGGGGCGGTTCCTTGTTGTCGTAGAACTGGCCAAGGAACGCCTCCATCACCTCGGCCGCCGACACGTCCGGCCCGACGCGCGGATAGAAATCCTTGTTGCCCCAGTTCTGGTTCGCGCGAATAAAAAACACCTGCACACAAGCCTGCCCGCTGTCCATATAGAGGCCGATCACATCCGCCTCGGCCACGCCGCGTGGGTTGATGCCCTGAGAGGTTTGCACCTGTGTCAGCGCCCGGATGCGATCGCGCAATCCGGCGGCACGCTCGAACTCCATCGCCTCGGACGCGGCCATCATCTGTTCGGCCAGTTCTTCCTGCACTTTGGTCGAGCGGCCGGACAGGAACCGTTCCGCGTCCTTGACGCTTTCGCGGTAGTCGGCCTCGGAAATCAGATCAACACAAGGTCCCGAACAGCGTTTGATCTGATAGAGCAGGCACGGCCGCGTCCGACTGTCGAACATGGAATCCGAACAATTGCGCAGCAGGAATGCCTTTTGCAGCTGGTTCAAAGTACGGTTTACGGCCCCGGCACTGGCAAACGGTCCGAAATAAGCGCCCTTCTCTTTCTTCGCCCCGCGATGTTTCTTTATTTGCGGAAAGGCATGATCCTTGGCGACCAGAATATTGGGAAAGCTCTTATCGTCCCGCAGCAACACGTTGTACTTGGGCTTGAGCTGCTTGATCAGGTTCTGCTCGAGCAGCAGCGCCTCAGTCTCGGTCCGCGTCGTCAGGAACATCATCGAGGCCGTCGCAGCGATCATCCGTTCGATCCGGCCTGAATGCCCCGGACGCGTATAGTTGGAAACCCGCGCCTTGAGGTTTCGCGCCTTGCCGACATACAGCACACGACTATCCGCGTCGAGCATACGGTAAACACCCGGCGAACTGTCCAGCGTCTTGAGATAACGCTGAATGCAGGCATAGCCGGTGGGTTGGGAGTCCGAGGACGTTTCGCTGTGAGAAGTCATGGCTCTCAGATATGATTCTCTGACTATGGCTGCAATCTTGTGTGTCTCAGATCAAGAGAAAACAAATCCACTACTTCTGTGGATAACTGTGCAGATAACTTTCCAGGCGCAACAAAATCCCCTTGAATCTTTGGCTTTTCCTTGAGTTGCACAAAAAATAGGCATCAAATTAACCTATTGTTTTCAAACAAAAGTTTTTTGAATACGTAGCAAGTGCATGAAAAATAAGACATTTTTGTAACGCGCGGGTAACAGGAATGAGAGCGGTGCAAAACTTGCAGCAGAATTACCTATTCCACACCCAACACATCTGGTGTCTGCCAACCCAAATGCTGACCGCCATCGACGCACAAAAGCTGCCCCGTGACGGCATGTGCATCCAAAAAATAGCCCAGCGCAGCCGTAATATCCGAAGGGTTCGAGCCACGTTCAAGGATTGTATTTTGACGCTGTGCCTTGAAGTGATCTTCGCTCTGCCGATGACCCTGCACCGTAGGGCCGGGGCCAATGGCATTCACACGGATCGCAGGTGTCAGTGCTTGTGCCGCGGTGCGTGTCAGAGCCCACAATCCCATTTTCGCGATCGTGTAGGACATGAACTCTGGGGTTAGCTTGCGCACCCTCATATCGACCATGTTGACGATCAGCCCCGTGGCCTGTGGCTCGCCGTTCTCATCAATCCTTGGCTCCAGCCCCTGTTCTGCCATAGCCTGGGTCAGAACGAACGGCGCCCGCAGATTGCTGTCCAGATGGCGGTCCCAACTTTGACGAGTCGCCGTTTGGATGTTGTCATACTCGAAGATCGACGCATTGTTCACCAGACAAGTAATCGGTCCACCTAACGCCTCCGCCGCACGCGGCAACAGCGCAGCGACCTGAGCTTCGTCCAGCAGATCAGCCTTCAGAGCGACTGACTGACGCCCCATCTCCTGAACCTCTGACACCGTGTCTAATGCTGGTTGCTCCGAGGAGGCATAGTGAACCGCAACATCAAATCCGCGCTGTGCAAGATACAAAGCCATGGCCCGGCCCAGACGAATACCGGCGCCGGTCACGAGTGCTCGGGTCATGGATCACCTCCCAATATCAGGTCACGCCAACAGGCTGATAACGTATACGGCGTAGAGCAGTGTCAGGATCAACCCCCAGACGCGCGTAATGTCCTGTTTGAAAAACACGAACGGAACCAACAGCAGGGATGCGCCCAGCATGACCCACAGATCAAAGTGCAGGAATTCAGGATCAACAGGGATACGACCGAACAGGGTCGCGATGCCCACGATGGCCAGCAGGTTGAACATGTTCGATCCGATGACGTTGCCAAGCGCCACGTCAGCCTGACGCCGCAATGCCGCCATCACCGTTGTCGCCAATTCTGGCAGGGACGTACCGACCGCCACCAGCGTCAGACCGATAACCGTTTCACTGACGCCATAGGTCAGCGCAATCTCCGTTGCGTTTTCGACCAGAAGATGCGCCCCCATCGGGAGCCCGATGAGTCCCAGGATCAGATAGACCGACACTTTCCAATAGGGCATGTCCGGATCGGCCTCTTCCAAGCCTTCCAGTTCTTCATCGTCAGCACAGGCTTCACCGCAAGCCTTGCGATGCGCGTGCGCCTCGCGAAAGGCGTTCATCAGAACCAGCCCAAGACCCGCTAACAAGATTGCACCGCTGGCGAGGTTGAAGACGCCGCAGAACGCCAAGCCAATAAACAGAACCGAAGCCAGCAGCATGAAGACATAGTTCTTGCGGCTGTCGCACTCGCTAGTGTGCAGCGTCGCCAGCAAGGCAGGCAGACCCAGAACCAATAAGATGTTGGCGGTGTTTGATCCGACGACGTTACCCAAGGCGATACCGGGTGCATTCTCCTTTATAGCGCTAATCGCAATCAGCAATTCCGGCGCTGACGTACCAAAGGCCACAATGGTCAGGCTGACGATGAGCGCCGGGACACCCAGACGCAGGCTCAGGTTGACCGCACCGCGCACCAGCGCATCGCCCGCAAGCAGAAGGATCAGCAACCCAAGGCCAGAAAGCAGCCACGCCGTCATGTCCGGCCTCCTTTTTCGCAGGCGCAGGGGCCTTTGCCGATCTTAAACCGTCCACAACGCGGACATTTTGCCGAATTCAGTCGTTTTTGCCCCGGAAAGCGCAGCTTGCCGAACATCGCCAGTACACCCATGGCGATGAGGAACAGAGTGACCGCCTTGATAATCACGTCACAAACCGAAACGCGCGTATGCCGCCCGCTCCTCGATCCCTGCAACGGCATCCTGTGCCAGTTCGGCACCAAAACGTGACCAGATCGGCTTGCGTATTCCGTAGCGGCGGAATTTCACCTTGTCACCGAAGCGCTCCTGCAGTTTCGGCTTTAGATGCGCGACACCCTCGATCAGTCCCAGTTCCTGAGCCCGGCGTGCCAGCCATACCTCACCGTTAAACAGATCGGCACTTTGATCCAGCTTGTCACCGCGCCGCTCTTTCACGTAGGCAATGAAATTCTCGTGTATGTCGCCAAGCAGCACTTTCAGCCGCGCGACATCTTCCTTTTTCTCTGGCGAGAAAGGGTCGAGCATGGATTTGGACTGACCTGCGGTATGCACCCGGCGTTCAAACCCCTGTCGCGCCAAAAAGACATGCGCGCCAAATCCGGATGAAATCACACCAATTGATCCGAGGACCGAACTGTCATCGGCCCAGATTTCATCCGCGGACGCAGCAAGCCAGTACCCGCCAGATGCAGCCACATCTTCGACAAAGGCGATGACGGGTACATCAAACTCTTTCGCCAGCCGCCTGATCCGGGCACCGATCAGCGAGCTTTGAACAGGCGAGCCCCCGGGCGAGTTGATTTCAAGCGCCACGGCAACCGGCTTACCCTTGCGGAAAGCTTTTTCCAGAACGGGGGCCAGCGTCGTGTCATTCAACGACGCACGACCGGCCATCCCGATGGCACCGGACAAACGGACCACGGCCACGAATGGCTGCTTTTTGAGAAACGGCAGGCTGAGTTTCATGGATGCCGATGTAGAGCCCCCTAAACCCGTAAACAAGGGACTGAAGGCGCCATAAACGCGACGTGAACTAAATTCACATAGCCGGTGGGCAAAAATGCAACGCCTCTGGCGCTGGCCTAGCTGCGAATGCGCCAGCCTGTTTTGAAGATCCAACCGATAATGGCCAGGCAAATCCCGGTAAAAGCAAGGATCGCCAGCAGGCTGAGGCCGATCGGCACATCCGCCAGGCCGTAGAAGGACCACCTGAAGCCTGAAATCAGGTACACCACTGGGTTGAACAGAGTAATGGTCTGCCAGATCGGTGGCAGCATCGAGATCGAATAGAACGTTCCGCCCAGAAAGATCAAAGGTGTCACTACCAGCTGAGGCACCAGCGACATCTGTTCAAAATTGCTGGCCCAGATGCCGATGATGAAACCCAACAGGGAAAAGCTGAGACAGGACAGGATCAGGAATGCTGCCATGGCGAACGGGTGTTCTATTCGAATATCCACGAAGAACGTCGCCGTAACCAGAATCACCAATCCGACGAACAGGGATTTCGTGGCCGCCGCACCGACATATCCGATCACGATTTCAATGAAATTGACGGGCGCGGAAAGCAACTCGTAGATCGTTCCCAGGAATTTCGGGAAATAGATGCCGAATGATGCGTTCGAAATCGCAAGCATCACGACCGACAGCATGATCAGGCCGGGAACGATAAAGGCCCCGTAAGAAACCCCCTCAACTTCCTGAATGCGACTGCCAATGGCGGTGCCAAAGACCACAAAATAGAGTGAAGTGGACAGAACGGGCGATATGAAGCTCTGTGCCAGTGTGCGGAAGAACCGGGCCATTTCGAACCGGTAGATGGCGGCGATTGCAGACCAGTTCATGCGGGCTCTCCCGACACCAGATTGACGAAAATTTCCTCAAGGCTTGATTGCCGGGTCTGAACGTCACGCAAAACCAGCCCGGCCTGCGCCACATCGTTCAACAATGTGGTGATGCCCGTACGTTCGGCATTGGTGTCATAGGTATAGACCAGCATATCCCCCTGCCCGTTCAGCGACAGGTTATGGGCAGACAGGCAATCGGGAATCGCCGAGATGGGTTCATTCAACATGACCTCAATCTGCTTTTTGCCCATCTGAGCCATCAGCTTGTCTTTTTCCTGCACCAGCAGCAGCTCACCCTTGTCGATGACACCAACACGGTCGGCAATCGCCTCGGCCTCTTCGATATAGTGCGTGGTCAGAATAATGGTCACACCGCTGGCCTTCAGTTCGGCGACGATATCCCACATGTCCTTGCGCAGTTCGACGTCAACGCCTGCGGTGGGTTCATCCAGAAACAGCACGCGTGGCTCGTGCGACAGTGCTTTGGCGATCAGCACCCGGCGCTTCATCCCGCCCGACAGCTCTTTGATCGCGTTCTTGCGCTTGTCCCACAAAGACAGTTTGCGCAGGATTGCCTCGATCCGCGCGCTGTCATTGCCATATCCGAACAAACCGCGAGAGAACCGAACCGTATTCCAGACCTTTTCAAAAGGCTCCAGTGCGATTTCTTGAGGCACCAGCCCGATCATGCGGCGAGCCGCGCGAAACTCTGTCTGGATATCGTGTCCACCAACAGTAACCGAACCCGAGGTTGGCGTGGTGATGCCGCAGATGGTTGAAATCAGGGTTGTTTTGCCCGCGCCATTCGGCCCGAGCAGAGCCAGGATTTCACCCTCTTCGATATCCAGCGATACGCCTTTCAGCGCTTCGAAACCATCGGCATAGGATTTGCGAAGGTTCTTGATAGACAGAATTGTCGACATGCGTTTCCTCGTTCTGGCGGGGACCCTATCGCGCCGGAACGGGACAGAACAGGCCAAAATCGCACATTGCCCTGCGTGTGTGCGCAGGGGTCAGTCGCGGCCAGTCAAGCGCCCCAACCAGCCTTTCTTGCCTTCTTCATCAGAGGTCTCTTCACCCTCGGCTGGTTCTGCAGGCCCCTCGAAATGCTCCTGCAGCTTGGTGAAAAACTGATCTGCCATCTTCTTGGCAAATCCGTCGATCAGGCGGCTGCCCAACTGTGCCAGCTTGCCGCCAACCTTGGCGTCAACGTCATAGGCCAAAACCGTGCCACCGCTTTCGCTGGGGCTGAGCGTCACATTGGCGCTGCCTTTGGCAAAACCCGCTGCTCCCCCTTTGCCTTCACCGACAATGGTCAGGCGCTCTCCTTCGACCATGTCCGACATGGTCACTGTGCCTTTGAACGTCGCCTTCACCGGCCCAACCTTCTGCACGACCGTGGCCTCATAGCCATCCGCAGGATTGCCTGATATTTCCTGCGTGCCGGCAACACAGGCTTTCAACACTTCGGGATCCAACAGGGCTGCATAGACATCAGCGGGCGGTGCCTGAATTTCTCGGGTGTCGCTCATCTGCATTTGAAGGCCCCTTCTATTAATCCGGTGACAGAACACTCAAGACCTATCGCTGAACCATGTCATCAGGCAACCGAATTGAATTCACCGATAGACTTGAACTCACAATATGGTAGCCCTTCAGCAGGCAAAGGATTTATGCCTGACAAGGATTACCATGACCAACGCTCCTCAGAGTAATGCGACAGCTGGCATCGCCTTCATCGTGGCGGGGATGGTGGCCATTTCGGTCAACGACATGCTGATCAAACAGCTTTCCTCAGGGTATCCCCTGCATCAGATGGTCTTTCTTCGATCCTCCATCGGTATCCTGCTGTCCTTTGCGCTTTTGCAATATGAAGGCGGCGTCAGCCTGTTGAAGACGCGCCATCCCTGGCTGCATATCGTCCGATGTCTGATGGTTGTGGTTTCGAACATGACGTTCTTCGTCGCCCTGGCGGCGGCACCGCTGGCCGAAGTCACGGCATTGTTCTTCGCTGCCCCTTTGTTCATCACAGTCCTGTCGATCCCATTTCTGGGCGAAAAGGTTGGCCCCATGCGGATCACCGCCGTTGTAGCCGGGTTTGCCGGGGTGGTGATCATGCAACGCCCGTGGGAAGGCGGAGAGGCTGAAACCGCAAACAGGATCGTTCTGATGCTACCAGTTCTGTCGGCCCTGACCTATGCCGCCAATCAGATCCTGACGCGTAAACTGGGTGCCACCACCAAAGCTTCGGCGTTGGCCATCTACATTCAGGGCATGTTCATTCTGGTGTCTCTTGCGTTCTTCGTGGTCGCCGGTGATGGCCGCTTTGCCGCCGGGGCCAGCGACCCAAGCCTGAACTTTCTGCTTCGCGCCTGGACATGGCCCGCTGACGGGGACTGGGTTTACATGATTGCCCTTGGCCTGAACTCCGGCGTGGTCGGTTACTGTCTTGCACAAGCCTACCGAATGGCAGACGCGGCCACAGTTGCACCGTTTGAATATACCGGCCTGCCCATGGCCATCTTATGGGGATGGTTGATCTGGGGCGAACTGCCCGACCCCATCGTGTGGCTGGGCATCCTGCTGATCATGGGATCCGGTCTGTTCGTCTTTTTCCGCGAAAAGCAGAAGGCACGTCAGGTCGCACGCGCCGAGGTCAAGGGCCGGTACTGACCGGCTCTCCACCTTCGGCAAGCCTCTGCATCTCAGAAATCCGTTTCTGAACCAGTTCCAGATGCAGGCGGGCATCATACTGTCCCTGCCGATAGGCCGCGGGCAGGCGCAGCCCGGCCAGCCGCTCATCCAGTTCGTTCAGATGGGTTTGCATATCACGCAGCTCTTCCGGGCTTGGATGATTGCCCAGCTCCTCCTCAATCTGTCGGATTTCCGGGTAGTGCTGCCAGACACGCCAGCGCATGATGTAGGCGTATGCCAATGGCAAAAGCCGAAACAGCGGAACGACAATAAAGAAAAATGGCAGAAAGAGCAGAAGCACACGGTTGATTTGTGCAGCGACCCAATAAGGTAGCCAATTGTGCCAGGTTGACGGGCCGTCCAGGATCAGCTGACGGGCCGTATTGTTCACCGTCAGACCCGTACCTTCAATACTCGGAAACTCACCCGAGTTGGTTATGATCCCCTGCTGATGGTAAAGCTCGATCGCCGCCATAGTCAGACGATTGACCAAGGCCGGGTGCAAATCAGGGCGCACAACCAGCCGCGCCTCAAGCGCGATCAGATCAACCGGCCTAGGCGGATGTACGGGCTCAAGCGACATGCCCCCGGTTGGCACTGTTACCACCGTGGCATGTGACAACCGCCGCGAGATTGCTTGGACATGATCCAGTTCCAGCACACGCAGATCCGGCTCGTGATAGGCATCCTGCAAATAGGGTGCCTCAATCGGCGCGACATACACCGCGATATCCAATTCCCCGTTCAATAAGGCACTCACGGCCTCCCCGTAGGGAATGGACAGGTGTGTGTTGTCGGACAACGTCAATCCGACCGCGCGTTCGAACTCGCGGAATGTGGCTGCAGTGCCTGATCCCTCTGCCCCGCTGTTGATCCGCAGACCCCGCCAGAGAGCCGGGTTTCCGGGGATCACAGCGTCATTGCGCACCAGAAAGATAACAGGCTCATAGAACATTGCGCCCAGCGCCTCGGCACTGTTTTTGTTCACCTGAATACCGCCCTGCAGAAAAGCGGCATCAACCTGCCCCTCTTCCAGAAGCTGCGCATTTTCAACCGAACCGGCAGTCTTGATAATCTCGACCTGAATACCGTCCCGCGCCAGAATATCGGCATAATCTTCTGCTTCTTCGACATAGGCCCCGCCAGCCGGGCCAGAAGCCAGTCGCACGGTACCCGGCGGGTGCAGTTGCACCACAATAGCAGTCAGGATCGCCAACACCATGGCGACACAAATCATAATCCAGAGGCGCATCATCCCCTCGCTCGTCCATCCCGCCTGTGACGCTAAGGCCCGGGCGCGGTTGTGACAAGCGGTCTATCGGTTGCGTTTCGGTAATTCCTCGTTCGCGGTCCAGTCCCATGTGCCGTCGTCCCGCTCGGCCACAGCCTGCCGCCAGCCGACCTCCTCGGACCGTTTCTTGAAATTGATCCCTTCCGGCGAGTGCCTTGTGATACCGTCAAAAATCGTGGCGAGCCGCTGGGTTTGCTGCATTCCTGTCTGTTCGATTGCCTGATTGATGACCATCTTCTGCATCGCTAGCTGATTGATCGGAACCGTCGCCATCCGGGCTGCCATTTCCTCGACCGCATCATCCAACTGTTCGGCGGGCACAGCCTTCAGCACCAGCCCCATATCTGCAGCTTCGCGACCGGTGATCTTGTCACCTGTAAATAGCATCCGTTTGGCCTTTTCTGCGCCCAACCGATAAACCCACATGGCGGTGGTCGGACATCCCCAGACCCTTGCTGGCATGTATCCGATCTGCGCGTCCTCGGACATGATGGTCAGATCAGCGCAAAGGGCGATATCAGACCCCCCTGCTACGGCAAATCCGTGCACCTTGCAGATCACCGGCTTCATCGCCCGCCAAAGCGACATGAAATGCTGCGTATTTCGCCACATAAAGCTGTAATCCTTGATCGGATCCCACGGCATGGGCTGCGTTACCTCACCCGAGCCGTTGCCTTCAGCATAAAAGGTCAGGTCATATCCGGCACAAAAGGCCGGGCCATTGCCTGACAGGACCATCACATGGATATCCGGGTCGGAGTCGGCGCGCGCCACCGCATCGGCAAGTTGAACCGGCAACTTGTCATTGATCGCATTCATCACTTCGGGCCGATTGAGCGCGATCCGCGCAATGCGCCCGTCCTTTTCGTATGACACTACCGACATCTGATCCTCCTCTGGTCAGGCCCAGCAAACCACCCGCGCGTGCACGCACATAGCAATTCCGGGAACGACGTCACGTCGCAGGCGGTTGTTCTTGCATTCCCACCGCTGCGCCGGAACCTTTGCCCAAAGGGAGAAATTGAATGCTGAACGGAATTCGCGTCGTCGAGATCGAGGGGCTGGGTCCGGGCCCATTCGCCGCCATGTTGCTGGCTGATCTTGGCGCTGATGTCATCACCATCCACCGCAAAGGCGGCGCTGTAACACCGGGCATGCCAGAACGCTCCTTGCTTGATCGCGGCAAACGGTCCATCGCGCTCGACCTAAAGGACACGGGTGATCTGGAAACTGCTAAAGCGCTGATCGCTTCGGCAGATGCGCTGATCGAGGGCTTTCGCCCCGGGGTGATGGAAAAACTGGGCCTTGGACCTGATGTCTGTCTCAGCATGAATCCTAAGCTGGTCTATGGCCGCATGACAGGTTGGGGGCAGGACGGCCCTTTATCTGACACCTCCGGACATGACCTGAACTATATCGCGATGTCCGGGGCGCTCTGGTATGCATCTGCACCCGGCCAGCCGCCTCAAACTCCAGCGACGCTGGTCGGGGATATTGGCGGAGGCGCCATGTATCTTGTCACCGGCATTCTGGCGGGCCTGCTGAACGCGCAGAAAACCGGTCAGGGAACGGTTGTCGACGCCGCGATTTACGACGGCTCAGCCCATATGATGAATCTGTTGATGAGCTTGCGCCAGACCGGCAATCTGTCTGAGGCCCGAGGGCAGAGCCTGCTGGATGGACCACATTGGAGCCGCGCCTATAGCTGCGCTGATGGCGGCTTCGTGACTGTCCAGTGCCTTGAGCCGAAGTTCTATGCAAAGTTTCTGCAGTTAATGGGATTGAACGACGACGCAGAGTTTCAGCGGCAATATGACCCCAAACTCTGGCCCTCGCTGACCGATCGACTTGCTACGCTTTTTGCAAGCCAACCACGCAACCATTGGGCGGATCTGTTCCAGGGCACCGATGCCTGCGTCGCCCCGGTTCTCAGCCCGATGGAGGCGCACGATCATCAGATGAACGCCGCACGCGATACTTGGCAGGAAATAGATGGAACGCTGCAAGCGGCAGCGGCGCCTCGGTTTTCCACGGCCAATTGGACCGCAAAACCCAGCCCGTCACGAGGTGAACACAGCGAAGATATCTTGGCTGAACTCAGTTCCGGGCAAAAACCTCAGGCCCGCTGAGAAACCAAATGAACCGGACAGGTTGCGCGCCGCTCAGCGGCTGCGCACCGTGTCGATCATCAGTTGAACATTTTCCGGATCTGCGTCCGGAGTGATGCCGTGCCCAAGGTTGAAAATGTGCGGTCCCTTGGAAAAAGCCTCGACAATATGCCGGGTCTCATCAATCAGCGCCTGTCCGCCCGTCACCATGTGTTTCGAGGCCAGATTGCCCTGAACACAACCGTCGACCTGAACATGAGCAGCGCCCCATTCCGGCGAGACTGAGTTGTCCAGTGCCACACAATCAACCCCTGTCGCTTTTGCGAAGCCGACATAGCCATCACCGGCCTCACGCGGGAATCCGATCACCGGGATACCGGGATGACGTGCCTTGATAGCCTGCGTGATGGTCCGGCACGGTTCAACAGCATATTTGCGGAAATCGTCACCCTTCAGCGATCCGGCCCAGCTGTCGAAAATCTTGACCACTTCGGCACCGGCTTCGATCTGCATCGACAGGTATTCAATCGTCGCTGCAGTGATGCGATCCAGCAATGCTTCGAACAATGCCGTGTTTTCTTCGCGCAACGCATGTGCCGGCCCCTGATCTGGGGTTCCGCGGCCGGCGATCATGTAGGTCGCAACCGTCCAGGGCGCACCGGCAAATCCGATCAACGTTGTCTCAGACGGCAGTTCCCGGGACAGAATGCGCACTGTCTCGTAAACAGGGGACAGGGTTTCGTGAATCGCATCCACCGATTTCAGGGCGTGAAAATCCGATTGCTGCGTGATCATGGACAGGCGCGGGCCTTCACCCGTGACAAACCACAAATCCGCGCCCAGCGCCTGTGGCACCAGCAGAATGTCCGCGAAGAGGATCGCCGCATCAAACCCATAGCGACGAATAGGCTGCAGAGTAACTTCAGCGGCCAGCTCGGGATTATAGCAGAGCGAAAGAAAATCCCCCGCCTGCGCGCGGGTTGCACGATATTCCGGAAGATACCGCCCGGCCTGACGCATCATCCAGATCGGAGGTACATCCTGCACCTCACCCGCCAATGCACGCAGCAGTTTCTTTGTCTCGGCCATGTTCGTCCCCAATCGTCCGGTTTGGCGCAACGGGTCAGCCTTCGGCGGCAATTTGTCAAGCGCTGCCCCCATTGTCAGGGCAATGTGACGCGACTAAAGCTGAGCGCATGACACTGAACCTGCCCACACCCGCATCGCCCTTGAGGATTGGTACACGAGGATCCCCTCTGGCTTTGGCACAAGCCTATGAAACCCGGCAACGTCTGTCAGATGCCTTTGATCTGCCGCAGGACGCGTTTGAGATCGTGGTGATCAAGACAACCGGCGACAATCGCGCCATGATCGATGCGGACCGCCCGCTGAAAGAGATCGGGAACAAGGGGCTGTTCACCAAGGAAATCGAAGAGGCAATGCTGAGCAGCGATATCGATATCGCTGTACATTCGACCAAGGACATGCCGGTTGAACAACCCGAGGGGTTGGTTCTGGACACGTTCCTGCCGCGCGAAGACGTTCGTGATGCGTTTATCTCTCCCAAACTGAACGCGATTCAGGATTTGCCCGAAGGAGCCGTCGTGGGCACCTCATCCCTTCGCCGTCGGGCTCAGTTGTTGCACCGCAGACCTGACCTGCAGGTTGTTGAATTTCGGGGCAACGTGCAGACACGGCTGAAAAAGCTGGCCGACGGCGTTGCAGAGTGCACGTTTCTGGCCATGGCGGGCATACGCCGCCTGCAGATGGACGAGGTTCCCGCAACAGCAATATCGCCCGATGACATGCTGCCTGCAATTGCACAGGGCGCCATCGGGATTGAAAGGCGCAGCACAGATCGCCGCGCGGCGGAAATGCTCGAAGCGATTCATCACACGGAAACAGCGCAACGACTGGCGGCAGAGCGCGCCTTGCTCGCCACTCTGGACGGATCCTGCGAAACACCAATTGCCGGTCTGGCAGAGATTGAGAACGGACGCCTGCGTCTACGTGGCGAAGTGCTGCGGCCCAACGGTGCGGACGCCATTGCCGCAGACCAGATCAGCGCAATTGAGGATGGTCCGGAAATGGCTCGCGAGATGGCTCAGAATCTGTTGCAGCAAGCCGGTGAAGGTTTTTTTGACTGGCGTTAAATAAAAAAATTTATTTAATGTGAACTGCTTCACTGTCGTGCGTCTCGCAATGGTGCATTAAGGTTTCATCAGATCGGAAACAGAGACAGTCTCGAATATATCGAAAAGTTTAGGTTGTTTTGTTTTAGATGGTATTCGAGGGGGCGAGGCTGAACTCCCATCCGATCTAGGCGAGCCGCTGCTTATATTAGAAGCAGCGGCTCGTTTCATTTAGCCGTCCTGTTCAGACCTTCACGCCTTAACGCAAAACCTTTTTCAGATGTCGCGCGTGGCTGAACATTACATGCTCTGACGGAACATCCGTCCGGAAATCAGCAACCCGCCCCGGCAGCTTTCTGTAAAAACCTGCAAGGCCGGGCTCAACACCTTCAGCCAGATCGCGGCATTCGCTGCAAAGTTCTTCGATGAAAACCTGAGGCTGACGATCCCTGATTGCGACAACCAGATTCTGGTGTGCGCTCGCCAATTCGGAAAACACCGGACTTTGTGCCAGTTCTTGATCGCCTATCAAGACAAACACTGGTTCTGGTTTACTTTTTCCCTTGAGGTCAACAAAACCTGCCTCAAGCATCGCCAAATCCTGACCGGCAGCATGAAACACCGCGCTTGAGATGAGGATATCATAGTCAACGTGGCGACAATTCTGTTCGACCCGAGCGGCGACATTCACGACATCCCCGATCACAGTGTAATTGAAACGCCGTCGAGAGCCGATATTCCCCACACAGGCCTGACCCGTCGCCAATCCGGTGGCCAGCGCGATTGGCGGTCGGCCCCGCATCACGTCTGATTTATTGAATTTGACCAAGGCCCGCCGCATCAGCAACGCGGCCTGCGCAGCCCTCAGGGGATGACCCTCGACCTGCAAGGGCGCATTCCAGAACGCCATCACCGCGTCACCGATAAACTTATCGATCGTTCCGCGCTCGGTCAGAATCTGATCGCCCAGTTCAGAAAACAGGTCATTCAACACCGTCACCAAATCGGTTGCTGACGTTGATTCCGCCAGCGTGGTAAATCCCCGGATATCCGAAAACATCACCGTTATTTCCTGCGTCGTGCCGCCCAGCTCCAGCTGATGGCCGTGCGCATCCATCTCGTCCAAAATTTCCGGCGCAACATAATGCGAGAATATTCGGCGGATAATACGTTTCTCGCGTTCGGTCGAAATGAACAAATAGCCTGCCAACAAACCGAAATTCGCCATCCCGCCCAGCAATGGAAAAGTCACATCAAAAAGAACCAGCTGGTTCCGAAAGGCCATCCAGCTAATTCCCAACACGATTGCGGCTGAAAACCCACCTGCCAGGAAAGAAGCAACCGCACCAAATCTGGACATGACCAGAATGACCACCAGCCCCAGGATGATGAACGCCAAAAGCTCGAGCGCTGCAGTGACATCGGACCTGCTCAGCATCTCTTCAGTCAGAACCTGTTCGATGATCTGGGCATGTATGGAAACGCCGGGTACAGATTGCCCCAGCGCGGTTTGGCGCATATCGAACAATCCCGCGGCAGAGGTACCAACCAGAATTATTCGGCCTTCGATCTCTGCTCGCAGCGCAGGATCATCGGACCGTTGCATCACATCGTTTGCCGAAAGATACAAATCCGGTACGTCGCGTCTGTATCTGACCCAAACCTCTCCGTTTTCCGTTGTTGGCAATCGGAAACCGCCAATCTCGACGGCCAGCATGATCCCGGCTTCGTCAGGTGCGCCCTCTGCAATAATGATGGCTTCACCCATGGCCACCCTCAGGGCTTCGGCCCAGAGGCTTGGCAACACACCATCCGGACTGCCCCACAAGGCCGGAACTCGCCGCACTACGCCGGTACCACCCAATGGTGAAACATTTACTCCACCGATACCGGCCGCATCGCGGCCCAAAGGTGGTGCGGGCGGGGTCCAATGCGGCACCGCAACCAAGCCTGATGCGGGCATTTCGCCAATTTCGATGATCCCTGCCTTGGGTACAATTTCTCGGTTTGCCTGAGCTGACCGTGCAGCAACCCCCAAAATGACGGGCCAGTTGGCTATTTCAGCACCAAACAGTTCATCATTGTCGAGCTGAGCTGCGTCTTCCCCGAGGTTCAGCAAACCCGATAAGGCAGGATCATTCACCAAGCGTGAGGGAGAGTACCGGTCAGGTTCGACAAACAGCATGTCAAAAGCGATGGCAGCAGCACCATAGTCACCCAACCGCGCAACCATTTCAGCCATAAATGTTCGGGGCCAGGGCCACTGTCCCCACTCGGCCAGAGATTCCTCGTCAATATCTAAAACCCGGACCGGAAGATCCGGATTGTACTCCCTTGGCGACAACCTCTGCAGTACGTCAAAGTAAATCAGGCGCGACATTCGGACCGGATATGGATCGACGACCCGAATAAAACATCCAAGCAGGATCAACCCCAGACCGACTAGTGCAAATGCCAGCCGACGGCTATTTTTCTCCTTTCTTCTGCCAGCCAAATGGATCTCCAGTCATCTGGTTGCAGGGAATGAGTACGGTACTTGCGCTAGCCCTGGCTTCCGTCGCTCTGGTCCCCGGACCCGTCACCCGAGCCTTGGCCAGAATCCGAATTCGCGCCCGGGTCCGACTGACCGGCTGGTTCCGGGTCGGATAAGTGCGGATCTGACATGTCATCAGGTTGCGCTTGTGCCGGAGGTTCGGAGCTTGATGGTGCCGCAGCAGTCGCTGCGGCGGGCGCAACCCTCTCTGCTTCTCGTTGAGGCGGGCTTGGCTGCTGTTCGGAATGCTCGGTTTGCACAGATACCTGCTGAGGCGCCCTGTCACCCGAGCACCCTTCGGCCGCCACCTGAAATGGACGCAGCAGTCTTTCTTGGGATTGAATGAACGGGAATCCCTGTTGAAGCGCCTTGTCGTATTCCGCCCGATCTATCGGTCGGCCGATATTTCCCCTCTGGCTGGTCGCAAAGAGACTGCACTGGCGACCGGTCGAGCGGCACCCACCCCGCAGGCTGCACATTCTCACAGTACCTTCCAGAACAAGCATGGCGCTCTGGCGATCCGAATCGATCCACATATCAAAGATTGTGCCACGCACCGCCATCGTTGCTGTGGGCGTCCTGATTGAATAGGCACGCTTTCTGCTTTTGCCTGAAATGAAACGGAAACTGCCACCTAGGGCCTGAACTGCAAAGCTCTTGGCCTTGTTCTTTCCGCGCAACATCGTGACATCGAGAACCATATGCGCATTCGGGCCGATCGCAATCTTGGTTTCGTCCACAAAAATGAGCTGAACGACCCCTTTGCTGTCAGTTGCAATGGTATCACCCGAAGCAACTTCCATACCCTCGCGTATGCGGATGGTCTCGCCTGCGCGTGTAATTTCCGCGCCAGGCTTGATGCTGAGAACCTTGCCAATAGAAGAAAAAACCTGCGTCGGCAGCAACAAGACAACACATAACACAGGCAAAACTCTTAACCAGATCAATCCCGAGCCCCCTTCACAACAGGTTCCTTTCAGGCGCGATGCACCTTCTGCCCGGTCTTGTCCTCAATTCGTATATTTACTTGATCATTTGAAATCTAATTTTGAACAAATATGCATTAAAACGCATACAATATACAAGAATTCTATTCAAAGCCGCATATTTATCTGGTTGAAGGCGCATCCGATTCACTCAGTCATCAACAGGAATGCTGAGGTTCTAGCGTACAGTTCTGCATGCTCAGGCGCACTACGAGGAAACCTTTCAATTCAATGGCCTGCTTTGACCGGCACACGTGTTTTCAGAAAAATCCCGGCCGCTTCGAAAATCGCCTTGTATCTTGGTGACAGGCGAGGATATACCGGCCAGCGGAGACGTGGCCGAGTGGTCGAAGGCGCTCCCCTGCTAAGGGAGTAGGCGGGAAACCGTCTCGAGGGTTCGAATCCCTTCGTCTCCGCCATCAATCTTTTTATTCTGACTTGTTTTATCCCGCTTAGGGGCTGGTGTGGCGCGAATGGGTTGCCACTTTACCGCTTTGCGGTTGAAACCCGTTTTACCTCGCCTTCTCGATTGACTGAATGCTCCTGCATCAAGACGTCGAGAAACAGCTTGGACACGCGCGTGGGTGCTGGTTGCTTGCGAGTCGCCGCTGCAAATCGGGTCCGATACCGAATTTCGTCTGGCAGCACTCTCTTCATGACACCGCCATCGACGAATTCCTGCGCTAGGTGATCTGGCAGAAAGCCCAGGTACCGGCCGGATAGTATCAGTATGGCCAGCGCTTGTTCGCTCTGTACTTTAGCCGCCCGGCGAAAGCCTAACTGCTGACCAACAATCAGGTTGGGCGAATTCACGCTCAGGCCAGCATAGTTGAACCGGCGCAGGTCGCCCTTTCCAAATTCAGCATCCGAAACATCAAACAGAGGATGTTCCTTACCGCAATACAGGAACATGTTCTCACCATAGAGCGGCGCGTACTGAAGACTGGCGGATGGTCGGTGCAGTGCGATAATCCCGACATCCAGATGCCCGCTGATGACCATGGTTTCGATGACGTTGGGCGGCTCCAGCGACAGTTCGATTTGCACGGCTGGGGCCGCTTCGTTGAACTTATGGATGGCCCGCGCCAGATGGGATTCCGGGTTTGAGGCGCATTGATCAAACAGTGCAACGCGTATCGTTCCCGCCATTTGTTGTTTGATTTCGTTAACTTCGGTCCTGAAGTGAGAAACGGATATCAGTAGGTCCTCAGCCGCGCGCAGTACCTTTCCACCATCTTCGGTCAGTGAGAACCCCGAAGGCCCGCGATTGCACAACTTCAGATCAAGCCGCAATTCCAGGTCCGAGATGTGTTTCGAGATCGTGGATTTGCCGATGTTCAGCTCGATTTCAGCAGCTGACAATCCACCGCTTTCCACAACTGTCTTGAAAATCCGCAACAACCGAATGTCGGTATCTCCGATCCGTGTCGCAAGCGATTTGTGCTTCATTCTCAAAGTTCGCTATCTGTGAAACCTATCGCGCAAAGTTTAACAACCAAGAAACACTCGACACAAGTTAGTTTCATGCCGCCGAGGCAGAATCGGACTGGTTTAATCTCTCCCCAGGCCAGCGCGCACCTCGAAAACCAGACATATGGGAGGACATCCATGTCATTCATCAATAAGCTTGGCACATTCACCGCTGCAGTATCCATGGCAGCGCTGATGGTTGCTGGCGCAGCTGACGCGAAGAACTTCAAGATCGCGGTCGGCGACAGTGCGGGCAGCCCGCAGGAAGCAACCGGCAAGTTCTTTGTCGAAGCACTGGAAGAAAAGTCGGGCGGCGCCCACACCGCCACGCTGTTCCTGAACGGTCAGCTGGGTTCGGAACAGGACACTGTGAACGAAGCGGCCATTGGTACGCTGGACATGTCGCTGCTGGCGATCAACAACGTCACGCCGTTCTCGCCTTCGGTTGGCGTCTTCACGCTGCCTTACGTGATCCTGTCGCTGGAAGATGCCGAAACCCTGACACAGGGTCCGATCGGCCAGGAGCTGACCGAAAACACGCTGCGTGACGCAGGCGTTCGCATCATTGCCTGGACCTACACCGGGTTCCGTCGCCTGACCAACTCGAAAAAGCCGGTCACATCCGTTGCTGACCTGCAGGATCTGGTCATCCGCGTTCCCAAGAACGAAATCATGATCGAGACCTACAAGTCATGGGGCATCAACCCTACTCCGATGGCCTGGTCGGAAACCTTCACCGGTCTGCAGACCAAAGTTGTTGACGGTCAGGACAACCCGTACATGACCATCAACGCGATGAAGTTCTACGAAGTACAGGACCACGTCACCAACCTGCGCTACATCTTCTCGATCGAACCTCTGATCATCTCTGAGGCTGTATTCCAGAGCCTGAGCGAAGAAGACCAGCAGATCATTCTGGAAGCAGGTCAGGAAGCGACCCTGAAATCGGCTCAGTTCCTGCGCGATTCGGAAGCAGCGATCAAAGAAGAGCTGGTCGCCAAGGGCATGGAAATCGTCGATCCCGAAAATGACGAAGCCGAGTTCATCGAACTGGCAACCACTGCCGTATGGCCTCAGTTCTACGAGTCGATCGGTGGTGTTGAGAAACTGAACGCAGTTCTCGAAGCCATCGGCCGCGACCCGGTCCAGCAATAATCGCCGCAGAGCGAGACAGGGAAGAGCGCCACGGCGCTCTTCTCATTTCAGGGAGGAGTGAAATCACATGTTCTGGAAATTTCTGGACAATATAGAAAGCGTCATCTGCCGGATACTGCTGTCCGGTTTCGTCTGTCTGCTGTTCGTGCAGATCGTCGCGCGCGAAGTCTTCGGCTTTTCGGTCAGCTGGATTGAGGAACTCTCAGTCTACATGTTCGTCTGGTTCGTCTATTTCGGCGCCAGCTACGCTGCCTTGAAGGGCGCTCACAACCGGGTGACTTTCCAGTTCAAATTCCTGCCTGACGGTTGGATCAAGTATATCGAAGCCTTTGCCGATCTCTTCTGGCTCTTCTTCAATGTCTACTTCCTGTATCTGGCGACGGACTTCGTCTTCAACAAGATGAACAAGTTCTGGAAGTCCCAGACCTTGGGCGTTGAGATGAAGTACATATACATGGTGCTGCCCATCGCCTTTGCGCTGATGACCGTCCGCATCATTCAGGTGAACTATCGCCGCCTGATCAAGGGTGAAGACATCCATGATCCTGATCAAATCGACCTCGACGAAATCAAAGCTGCCACCGAAGCAGCCAAGCACGACTGAGGCAGGGAGGAAAAACCATGGAATCCGAAATCGTCACAATCCTGTTTGGATCGTTTCTTCTACTGCTACTCATCGGCGCACCGATCACGGTTGCTCTGGGCGTGGCATCGCTGTTCTCGTTCCTGTACCTGGGCGATAACCCAATCAAATTCGTGCAGATCGCCTTTACCTCGGTGGGTGCTTTCCCGTTGATGGCGCTTCCTGCGTTCATTCTGGCCGGGGCCCTTATGGAGGCCGCCGGTATCTCAAAACGCCTGATCAACGTCGCTGAAAGTCTGGCCGGCCCATTCACCGGTGGTATCTCGGCGGCGACGGTCATGGCCTGTCTGTTCTTCGGCGCCATTTCGGGCTCGGGCCCGGCAACAACCGCGGCCGTCGGGATGCTGATGATCCCGGCGATGATCGACCGCGGCTATGAGCGCGGCTATGCCTCTGCCATTACCGCTTCTTCCGGCGGCCTCGGGATCATTATTCCTCCCTCCATCCCGATGGTGATCTTCGGCATTGCCGCGCTCGGTATGGCGCCGCCTGTTGAAGCAGTCGAGAAATTCGGCACCTTCCAGTCGGTTTCGATCTCGAAGCTGTTCATCGCGGGTTTCGTTCCGGCCTTCCTGATCGCCACCAGCTTGCTGATCCTGAACTACTTCATGTCCAAAAAACGCGGCTACAAAGGTGTTGCCGAAGGCTGGTCGATCCGCCACGTGGGCTGTGAAATGTACCGCGGGTTCTGGTCGCTGATGGCGCCGTTGGTGATCTTGGGCGGTATCTACACCGGCTTCTTCACTCCGACCGAGGCCGCCATTGTCGCAATCTTCTATACGCTGTTCATCGGCGTCGTGATTTACCGCGAACTGACCTGGCAATCTCTGTTCCAGTCGCTTGAAGCGACCACATGGCTGACCGGTCGCGTTCTGCTGATCCTGTTCACTGCAACGGTCTTCGGGCGTCTGCTGGTGGAAAATCAGATCCCGGCGATCATCGCAGACTCGATGCTCAGCTTCACTGACAACCTCTATGTCATCTGGGCGCTGATCATCTTCTTCTTGCTGTTCGTTGGCATGTTCATGGAAACACTGGCGACCATCCTGATCCTGGTTCCGGTGATGTTGCCGGTGGCCTATTCGGTAGGTATCGACCCGATCCACTTTGGCGTGGTGATGGTCTGTACATTGGGTATCGGCTTCCAGACACCGCCCCTGGGTGAAAACCTGTTCATCGCGTCGGGTATCTCGAACATCACGATCGAACAGATCTCGCTTCGTGCACTGCCCTTTGCGGCCGCCAACACGATCGCGATCTTCATCATCGCCTTCTTCCCAGAACTGTCACTGTGGCTTCCACGGCTGCTTGGCTACTAACCCGGAAAGGATGACGACATGAAACAAATGGTAACCAACATTCTGTTTGCCACTGACTTGTCAGAAAACTCGGGTCACGCACTGCGACATGCAGCCAGCATTGCGCAGGCAACCGGAGCCGAGATCCATGTCCTTCACGTCAACGAACCCCTGTCGGATGACGCCAAGATCACGATGGAAATATTCATCCTGAATGAAGAGACCCGCAAAACCGCAGCTACGCGCCGTCATGAGATGGTGCGCAAGGTGCTGGCCGAGCGACAAGCCAAGTTCTGGGCACAGTTCGAAGGCGAAGATGCCAAGATCCGTAAACAGGTGACCTCGATCGAGGTCACCGATGGACATCCGGCCGAAGTCATCCTGCGCCGCTCGGTCGAACTGGGCTGTGACCTTGTCGTGCTGGGCGCACATGATCACGGCTTCTCTCACACATTTCTCGGCACCGTCGCCAAACGCGTTTTGCGACGGTCCAAGATTCCAACGCTGATCGTCCCACATCCGGACGAGACGTAACCAACCCACTCAAAAGGAAATATACCATGAGCAAAACCCTGACCGCGCAGGACCTGGCCGACACGTTCGACGCGTTCAACCGTCACGATATTGACGGTGTGATGACCCATTTTGCAGATGACTGCGTGTTCTACACCGTTGCCGGTGATGAAAAATACGGCAACAAGGTTGAAGGTGCAGAAGCCATCGCTGCTGCGTTCTCTGGTGTATGGGCCGGAATGAAGGACGCACACTGGGATCACCACAGCCACTTCGTTCACGGTGACCGTGCGGTATCGGAATGGACCTTCTCAGGCACCGATGCCAACGGAATGCGGATCGAGGCCGAAGGCGCCGATCTGTTCACCGTTCGTGACGGAAAAATCATTGTAAAGCAGGCGCTTCGCAAAACGCGCCCGATGTTCAAAGCCTGATCCGCCGCCCTGCGCGCAGCCCCGGAGAAAAACAAGAATGGTGGACAACAGCATCCCGCGTCACTGGCCGAAGACCAGTTATGATCCGAAATACGACCCCATCACTGATGCCGGTCCAGGTCATAACCGCGACCACGCGCCAACATACTGGATTGGAACCGCAGGCGAACCGCCTGCGGATGATGGCCCTGTATCGGGCGATATGGAGGCGGATGTTGTCGTCATCGGCTCGGGCTATACTGGCCTGTCCACCGCCATTCACCTTGCCAAAGAGCACGGAATTCAGGCCGTCGTTCTGGAGGCAAATACCGTGGCTTGGGGCTGCTCGACCCGCAATGGCGGGCAGGCCCAGATCTCATCCGGGCGTCTGAAGCGGTCTCAATGGATCCAGCGCTGGGGCGTCGAGACAGCAAAAGGAATGCATCGCGAAGTTTCCGAAGCATTCGAGTTGTTCAACGATCTGATCGCCAGCGATGACATCCACTGCGATCCGCAGCCGGGCGGACATTACTACATCGCACATCGCGCCAAGGTCATGCCGGGGCTCGAAAAAGAAAGCGCCCTGCTCAACGAGACGTTCGGCTACGCTTCTCGCATCATTGGACGCGACGAGCTGCACGCCGAACATGTCCGCGACATGGAGGCTCATGGCGCGATGTGGGAGCCGGATGGCACCTGCATCCACGCTGGAAAGCTGGCGTTTGGCTATGTCAACATGGCCCGCCGTCTGGGCGTCAAAATCCATACCGGCAGCCCGGTCATGGGATGGGAAACCAAAAACGGTGTGCACCATCTGCGCACGCCGGGCGGTATCGTGAAGGCAAAGACAGTTGCGTTGGCGACAGCTGGCTACACGCCTCCGGGGCTGAGCAACAAGACCAAGCACAGACTGATGCCGATCCTGTCCAATTCGCTGGTGACGCGCCCTCTGACTCAGTCCGAACTGGACGAATGCGGTATTCAGACGAAATCCCCGCTGACCGATACACGGACATTGCGGCACTACTATCGTCTGCTTCCCGACAACCGGATGCAGATTGGCAGCCGATCGGCCGTAACCGGTCGGGACGCCGAAAACGACAAGCATCTTGAGCTTCTCAAGAAAGGTCTGGCGCGCAAGTTTCCAGCTCTGGAAGACATCAATCTGGACTACTCCTGGTGGGGCTGGGTTGATGTCAGCCACGACATGATGCCGCGTATTTTCCAGCCCAATCCGGATGAGCGCGTCTTTTACGCGATGGGCTATGGCGGCAATGGTGTTATGTACTCGGCACAAGCCGGGCGCCGTATGGCGCAGCAAATCGCGGGTGTGAAGGATGAGGTGTTCAATCTGCCTATTTTCACATCCCCGCTACCCAGCCACGGCCTGTTGACACCCTTCCGCCGGTTGGGTCAGCGCTTTGCCTACGTTTGGTATTACCTCAAGGATGAAGTGGTCTAAGAACCACACCGACACTCACTCATAAGGAACGAACACATGAAGATGACGACAGAAGAGGCCTTTGTTAAGGTATTGCAGATGCATGGTATTGAGCATGCGTTTGGTATTATTGGTTCTGCGATGATGC